>CAZSLN010000045.1:0-22093 GCA_964607645.1 uncultured Anaerolinea sp. | reverse complement strand
ACTTTTGGAAAATTTCGCTATCTTGCCCTATTTCTCCTTTGTAATCACCTCCGCCGGAGTTGGCTACCGAAAACCTCACTCCAACATCTTCAGCCATATCTTTGACCATTGGACCTATGCGCCAAATGAAATGATGATGGTTGGTGATCGACTGGATACCGATGTATTAGGGGCGAGGGATTTTGGCCTTCATACGGTTTGGCTGAACCGAAAAGGAAAGAAAAATACCATCCCCGCGCTCAAACCGGATATAGAAACCCGCGAACTGCACACGTTTCACCAATTCCTCTAACACAACACCAAAAAACGCCAAACATTTCGGTTTCATAATAAAAACCTCAAAGGTCCCTCTTCAAAATAAGGACATTGTATAATGATGGGTAGGAGTATCTGATGTCATTTATTGCGATCGTTGAACTTTCAATTGGAATGATCTTCGCCTGGTTGCTGCTAAGCGTTTCAGCTATGTTCATCCAGGAGTGGTTGGTTAGCTTGCTCAACTGGCGCTCGACCATGCTCGAATCAACCGTCGAAAACTTGGTCAGCGATCCCGTCATGAAAAACCAAATATATTCCCATCCTCTCATCAAAGGGTTGCACAGCGGCGCGAATTCAGAAAAAAAACCATCCTACATCCCCTCGAGCCAATTTTCTCTCGCCCTCCTTGATATCATCAATAATTCATCAAAAGAAGCATATCTGATCCAATGTACCCTTTATGATATTAAAACGGAAATATCAGGCAAAAAAACCAAGAATTACAAGCAAATAATAACCACCCTGAACTCGGCAATCGGGCTGACAAACCAAGCCATGAGCGCAGATGCCGCTTCGCCATTAGCGAAAAACATTCTTGACGAAGTAAAAGCGGTCATCAGAAATATCAGCGCGGATTACCCCATCGTAAAACCGACTATCGAAAAATTCTTCAGAGAATACGGAAACAGAAAAAAGCAGCTCGACGAACTGTTATCTGTGCCGGCATCCACCGCAGCTCAGAATAATATCGCATTAAAGCGAATCAACAATGGCATCGCAGCGCTGACGCTTACCAATCCGGTATTGAAGCAAGCTCTAGACGCCTTGATCATTGAGATGAAGGACTTAGGAGACAAGACCGAAAATCAGATAACCACCGCGAAGAATAGCATTGAAGCCTGGTTCAACAGCAGCATGGATCGTCTTTCAGGATGGTACAAGCGACGGGCGCAAGTTCTATCTTTTTTGATCGGCCTTACGTTAGCCTTATCCTTCAACATCGATTCCTTCCAACTTGCCACCCAACTTTGGCGTGACCCTTCAGTTCGACAGATCATCGCGACACAGGCAACCTCGATCGTAGAGCAAAATCCGGATGGGTTGAATCAGGTAGACCCCAATCAGATGCTTTCTGTCTATATGCAGTTGAACCAACTAAATATTCCTGTAGGTTGGATCGGTTCTCCAATGCAAATGGACAGCCAAGGAGCGATCTTTTTTGCGGAAAATTTTCAAAAAAGATGCAGCATTAGACCCGTGTCATCGGTAGAAATTTTTGGGCTTCGACTAGGAGATCAGTGCTACCCGGTCATCAACACACCCGAACTCAATGACCTGGCAGGCTGGTTATTCAAGGTCTTAGGCTTTCTCGTCACTGCGGCAGCCACAGCCCAAGGCGCGCCTTTCTGGTTCGATATCCTCAAGAATTTGATCAACATTCGCTCTGCTGGTACAATAAGCGACGCGAAAGCAACAAAAACACCCACCCAATGATCCAACAAACCGACATAGCGGGTGAACAATTTTCCCAATCCTCATTACAGACGTATCTCGATTGTAAACAAGCCTACAAGCTTCGCTATATTGACCAGCTAATCTGGCCATCCATACAGGTCGATCCCCAACTCGAAAATGAAAAACAGCAAGCGGAAGGGATTTTTTTTCATAAACTGATCCATCAATATTTGCTCGGAATCCCTCAAGCTTCCATTGATTCACAGGTTTTGAACAACCCAAGCTCAAATATCAAAGACTGGTGGACAAATTTTATCTTTGCCATCAATTCAAACATGTTAGATTTTAGTAATTACAGCCATAAATTCCCTGAGATCCTTCTTACCCAATCCTTCGAGCGATCTAAACTGGTCGCGAAATATGATCTGATCGCGGTGCGAGAGGACAAAATTCATATCTTTGATTGGAAGACCAATACCAAAAAACCAGATCAACTAGCTTTTGAACAAAAATTACAAACGATCCTCTACATGGAAGTATTGGCGGAATCAGGTTTTGCGAATCGCTCTATCAAACATTTCCAACTCGCTGATATTCAAATGACCTATTGGTTCAGTAATTACCCCAACCAATCCATCAACATTTCCTACGACGAAGACAAATACAAAGCCGCGATTATAAAAATTTCCTCGTTGATCAAAGAGATCAGAGCAGAGACCCTTTATCCCAAAACAGATAATTTTCGCCGTTGCGCAGGTTGTGTGTATCGGTCCTATTGCTCTCGAGGAATTAAAGCTGGATTTGAAGCCGATCTTACGGAAGAGGAGTGGAACCACCTATACCCAGCTTTTGAGGAAGACGAGCTTTTCAATGATTTCTAAACTGCGCTACTCACCCCAGATCTGAAATATCCGCGATCATTGCGCTTGTGATCTTCTTAAGGTCCTCCGCACTCATCGCGATGCTCAAGCCCCTCTGCCCACCCGAAATATTGATCTGCGCAAAATTAAGAGCGGATTCATCTATGATCACCTGAAAACCCTTATTGATCAACGCTAATGGTGAAATTCCCCCCGCTTGCAGCCCGGTCGCTTGTTCGGCTTCCCTTTCAGTAACCAAAACTACCTTTTTCTCGTCAACAGCCGCGGCGACTTTTTTCAAATCTACGGTAACAGGCCCAGGGACCACCGCCAATATCTTTTTTCCAGGTTTTTGCCGTGCCACAACGATCGTCTTAAATACCTGAAATGGGTCTAAACCTAGAATAGTCGCCGTTTCGATTGCGCCAAGCTTTTCCGCCCGGGTTTCGTATGCCTGATAGTTAATCTTTTTCGCGTCTAATAAGCGGGTTACATTATTAACAATGGCCATCAACTTGTTTCCTTTAGGTCGTATCCTTAAATAAAAACAGGCCGAAAAGAATAATTTTCGACCTGTTCATTCTTATTTTACTTTTGCCAGATCGCCAGGTCCATCGTAATTTGTTCTACGTGGCTTGGGTCAGGGGTCATACCTTGCCCAAAGGTTACATCAGAGATGGTAGCGATCATAAACAAGGAAGCTGTTTCGAGTTTTACCTGCTTATGCGGCTGGATCTCGATCAATTCACCTTTGGCTTCCAACTTAGCCCTACTCCCTTGGTCTTTGTAAGCGAATGGGCTCATCATCACTTTTGTGATGGTTTGAATATCATTTTTATCGAACATCCAAACTTCAAACGCGCTTGCCTTTTTTGGGGAACCTACGCCAATGAACTCACTCACTCCAAAGCCGCATTCACCCAAAAACTCACCGGTTCGAGAATCGAAACTGAAAGACTCATTATATCCATCATCGCCGATCATATAGGTCGTTTGGAAGCGGGCAAATGGCTGCTGCTGGTTTTGAGTGATGGTATTTTGGGTCGATTGGCGGATGGGAGCGGCCGATCTTGCGGAGTATGCCTCTGATTTTGCCATGGATGGCGCTTGAGGTTGATATTCATCTTCCTCCGCGTATCCTTGTTCTTCTTCGTCCTCGTAATCATCTTCATCTTCACTAAACTCAGTGGCACGCCGGCGCAAGTAAAAGAAAATCGCGATGGCGACCGCTCCAAGAGCGAATAATATTCCAACAAGGATCAGTAAGGTCGTTAACCAAGATGAGCCGCTGCTTGCGACTTCATCCGGGGCAGGTTGCGCCGCGCCAGTAACTTCTGTTTGTTGGTTATTCGCCATTCCCTCAGCGGAAGTGGCTCCCATCAAATTATTCTTGGTCAACATCTGTTCAAATACGATCAGAAAATTCGGATCGATGGTTCCAGGGTTGTTTTTGATGACCAGCATCAAAGGCAATCCATTTCCGCCGAGTGTGGTAAAGCGGCTCTTTGCTACGTCTTCATTGGCGTTCACCCGGAATGAATCGATGGTCATTCGCAGGTATTCTTCCTGATAATTTGCCGCGAGGGTGGTTGGATCCGCGTCGGTCCATTCCACAGGTTGAATCACCCAACCCCAAATTAATCCAAGGCCGATCCCGAGCGCTAAAACCAATCCATAAAGGGCTTTAGGTTGTTTTAAGAAGGCTAAATATTTCATAATGGGCTCCTGATAAGTCTGTGCATAACTAAATTATATGCTCGGTAGCCTTTCAATACCATTGTAGTTTCATAATAATTATGAAACTACCTCTATCATCATTTTTTCGAGAAGAAATGTTTCGTTACAGCTCAAGCAAGAAACTTCTCTTTTATTCGACATCACCAATAAACCACTACAGTTGGGGCAGGCGGCTTTGATCGGTTTCTTCCAGGATGTAAAATCGCAAGTCGGATAATTAGCGCAGCCATAAAACGGTCGACCCTTTTTGGTTTTCCGCTCTACCAATTCACCGCCATCCGTCGGGCAAATGATGCCGAGTTTTTCCAACCAAGGTTCAGTGTAACGGCACTCCGGAAATCCACCGCATGAGATGAACTTACCAAATTTGCCATATCGAATAACTAACTCACGGCCGCAATCCGGGCATTGCCTGCCGATCTCTTCATATCCAGCTTTGGTAACCGGCATTTCTGATTGGGCAAATTTTACTTTTTCAGCAAAAGGACCGTAGAACCCGGTCATCACCTTTACCCAATCCTCCGATCCTTCAGCTACTTCATCCAGCTTTTCTTCCATTCCCGCCGTAAAATTAACGTCAACGATCTCGGGGAAATATTGGATCATCATATCATTTACCAGGATGCCAGTTTGGGTAGGTTCTAACCTCTTATCCACCCGCAACACATAGCCTCTATCCTGAATGGTAGAAATAATGGGGGCATAGGTAGATGGCCGCCCGATCCCCAAGGATTCTAATGTTTGAACTAAAGAAGCCTCGGTAAACCTTGGAGGTGGCTGGGTAAAATGTTGCTCAGGCAAAACATTGGTAATTTCCTGATTCTGCCCTTCTACAATGGTTGCGGGAATTTTGACATTCTCTTCGGCATCAGGGTCTTCTTGCTTTTCGTCGTCCGCCTTCGATTCTTCATATACTGCCAGAAACCCCGGGAACTTGACCGTAGAGCCAGTGGCACGAAATAGATAATCGTTAGTATTCTTACCAAGAATATCCACCGAAACCGTATCATACACCGCGTTTTCCATTTGAGAGGCCAAGTATCGCTGCCATATGAGCTGGTAAAGTTTGTAGCTTGGGGCATCGAGGTGAGTTTTAACAGTATCAGGAACTAAATTAACCGAAGTAGGACGAATTGCCTCGTGTGCTTCTTGGGCGCCAACCGCTTTTGTTTTATATTCTGGGCGTTGCGCGGGTAGGTATTCAGCGCCGAATTTCGCTTTGATATACTCGGCGGCTTCATCTTGAGCCTGAACCGCCACATTGGTTGAATCCGTTCTCATATATGTGATCAAACCTGAAACGCCTTGCCCAGTATCAATACCTTCGTACAGTCGTTGCGCTAAGGCCATCGTTCGCTTGGCGGTAAAACCGAGTTTTCGGTAAGCTTCTTGTTGCAAGGTCGAGGTAATAAATGGAGCAGAAGGTTTACGTTTTCGTTCGCTTTTCTTTACCTTCGTCACTACATAATTTGCGGTCTGAATATCCGATAAAATTGGATCGATCTCAACTTTGGCGGTTAGTTTGGCTTCTTTATCATTGATCCTGAACAACTTCGCGGTGTAGGTAGTTTTATGCTTGTCACCTTCAGGTTTAAAATCCGCGTGAATAGACCAGTATTCTTGGGGTTGAAAGTCATTTACTTCATTTTCACGATCTACGATCAGCCGTAAAGCTACCGACTGCACCCGGCCGGCAGAAAGCCTAGACCGCACTTTATCCCATAAGATCGGGCTAATAGAATATCCCACCAACCGATCAAGTACACGACGAGCTTGTTGGGCGTTTACCAAGTTAAGGTCTATCTGTCTGGCGTTAGCAAAAGCTTCTTGAATCGCAGTTTGGGTGATCTCGTGAAAAGTAACCCGATGGGTTCGAGTGGGATCGGTTTCCAAAGTTTCCGCAAGGTGCCAACTGATTGCCTCACCCTCACGGTCAGGGTCAGTTGCCAGAAAAATCTGATCATGCGTTTTAGCCAAGACCTTTAATTCTTTGACCACCGTTTTTTTCTCGTTCGGGACACGGTATTTGGGCGCGAATTTATTATCGACATCCACCGAAAGCTGCGATCGTAAAAGATCTCGAATGTGGCCTACAGATGCCTTTACCGTGTAGCCTTTTCCTAAAAAGCGGCCAACCGTTTTCGCTTTAGCAGGGGATTCCACAATAACTAGATTCCCTACCCGCACAGGTTCAGGGCGTTTTACGATAGGAGGGATCATTCCCTCGTGTTGGGGGGTTCGTCCGGTTCGGTATAATTTTGTAGTACAAACAGGGCATACCCCAATAGTTACAGGCGCGCCTGATTTATTAAAATTAGCAGATGGGTCAGACATCTCGCGCTTTTCTTTGCATTTCATGCAATATGCTTCCATCGTTCCTCCAAAAAATCGTTTATTTTCTCTTGCCAAACAACAAATAGTAACGCATATTTCAATTTTTAGTTTTACCACAACGTATTTATTTTCTACAATCAGGTTTTGCTATCACAAACATAATACTTGGGTATCAAACCGTAGAACCAACCTTGCAGATTGTAACGTAAAAACATCATTTTTTAGCAATGATCAAACGGCCCGAACGCCCGAACAGATCTGTAAAACCCCTTGTTCTAACGGCATCTAGGTCCAATTTCGTGGGTTTCCCCTTCCAAAAAAGCATCCGAGTTGGTCCGCGGCACCCCGAAATAGCTTACCGGTGGCAATTCCGCCAAATTTTCTGTTGTTTTTCTTCTTTCCGCATAAATGGTCTCAAAGGCATATAACTGCCGCTGGTTGCCAATTTTTTCATTGATACTCTTAAGTCTTCGGCCGCCTACAAATCCTACTATTTATTACTCGGTATGTTTTCTTCCAACAAACTTATACGATTGGTATTCACCTAATCAATTATCAAACAACTCCCCGAACAAAAGAACTGATGCTTTAGCCTAGAGGTTGTACCTGAAAGCCGGGTCTTGATAAGGATAAAGGATGGTCAACCATAAACATCAAGATCATTCGTACCACTCCAAAACTCAGCGTCTTGTTTAATGACGAAACGGTTAATTGAACTAACACTACCCAAAGGTTTTGTTGAGTACATAGTTCATCACACCAACTTGGTTGATGTGTCCATTCAATTCTAAGATAGTTAGGTAGGCCATAGCCTTATCTACCGGTATCCCGGAATTTGCGCAGATATCATCAATGTGAACAGGCGCGTTCCCTATTTGTTCCATTAATGCCAATTCTAGCCCATCAAAATGATGGATCTTTTTTTGCGGCTCACTTTGTTGGTTCACTTTGAGAAAATCAAAAATATCCGCCACTCCGGTATAGATGTTTGCGCCGTTTGAAAGTAAAGCATTCGGCCCTACGCTCTGTGGTGAATAAATTTGCCCAGGCACAGCAAAGACCTCGCGTCCTTGGTCAGCGGCAAAATCCGCGGTGATCAGTGCCCCGCTTTTTTCCCCCGCCTCCACAACCACAACCCCGCGCGATAATCCGCTAATAATGCGATTTCGAGGCGGAAAATTAATGCGATCGGGTTGGGTACCTGGGGGGTAATCTGAGAGGATCGCGCCATTTTCTTCTATTTGTTTGGCTAAGGTTTTATGTTCGGGTGGATAAATGACATCAACACCGGAACCAAGAACGGCGATCGTTCTGCCTTTGGCTCTAACAGCCGCCTGATGAGCGACCGCGTCCACCCCGCGAGCAAGCCCACTAACAACGGTCACCCCATTTTGGGCAAGCCGAGTAGATAACTCATCCGTAACTTGCTTCCCATAATAGGTAATTTTTCTCGTTCCTACAATTCCGATGGAAAGAAGATCGGATTCTAGCAGGTTTCCTTTAAAATATAGTACCGGGGGATGTTGTTCGATCTCACTGAGGTTTTTAGGATAGTTTGTAGAATCAGAAAATAGATAATTTATCTGTTTTTTTCCAAGCCCATCGATAAAAGTATCAAGGTCGATCGTTTTTTTGATGGTGATCAGGTTTTCGATCACTTTTTTCGTCGCGCCAGCAGCGATCAAATCAGGCAATGTTGCGTTCCACGCCAACTCAAGATCCCCAAAGTATTCAGCTAATTTTCGTAAACGAACAAACCCAACCCCTTTTACAAGGGAGAAACCGATCCAGTATTTTTTATCATCCATAGTGATTGGGGCGATGGGATGTAAGGGTCGGTTATTCGATCAAACCTTCAGGAAGTTCAACGATCATTGTCTTTTCTTCCAGGTTGATCTCTTTCAAAACTTGTTTAACCGCGGGAATGAGGATCTCTTTCCCTTGATCCGTTTTTGTAACATATACATCATTCGCGCCAGTGATGAGAATTTCAGAAACGACCCCAAGGTCTTTGCCGTTAACGTCCACAACTTTAAGCCCAACGATCTGATGATGGTAATATTCGCCTTCGGGTAAAGCGGGCCGATCTTCTAACGGAACATAAACATATTCCGTAACATAGGCGATCGCCTCTTCAGGATTGCTGATACCATTAAAACCAAAAATGATGCCATCGTTGTGTGGCTTTAGGCTGGAAATTTTCAGCGGCTTTTTTTGATCCCCTACAAATACAGTAGTTCCAGGTTTTAACCGCTCAGGGAAATCGGTAATAACGGTGAAGAGCAAATCTCCCAAAATACCATGGGTTCGTCGAAATTTACCTACCGCCAAAAAATCTTTTTCTTCTGCTTCGCTCATATTTTTCATTCACCAGTGTTCTTATTCAACAAATTCGCGCACCTTAGGGCTCTAATACGTCCAAAGAAATCTGACGGCCATCTTTTTCAGCGGCTACGCGCAATAACGTACGGATAGCGTTAGCGATTCTTCCATTTTTACCGATCACGCGACCCATATCTTCTTTTGCTACCGTTAGTTCCAGTTTTACACGGCCACCATGAGTGGTTTGGTTAACAACAACAGCTTCAGGATTTTCAACTAACGACTTGGCTAAGTACTCAATTAATTCTTTCATTTTACTCACCCATTTTGTTAAAAAAGTTACCCGGCAGTTTCATAAACAATCGAATCAGTCTAAATCCTAAATTCCAATTTAATTATGAACTACCGGGTATGTTGTAGAAATTAGTTCTTGTTGGTTCTTACTGGGGAAACAACTTTTTCAGCTGCGGCTTTTCCTTCAGCAAGTAAAACTTCCAAAGATTCGCCCTTTTTGAGACGATTGAATCGATCGGAGGTACCTGTGGTGCGGAAGAGAGCGATCACTGAATCAGTGGGTTTAGCGCCATTCTTCATCCACTCAAAAACTCTGGCTTCATCAATTGAAATAGTGCCGGGTTCTGTGCGGGGATTGTAGAAGCCAACGATCTCTAAAAAGCGGCCATCTCGAGCGCGTTCAGAATCTTGAATAACGATACGATAGGACGGTTGTCCCTTTAAACCTACTCTGCGTAAACGAATGCGAACCATGGAATTTACTTTCTCCTATTGAATTTTTTGACGAGTATGACTGAGGGCACTTAGAGCGTGCCCGAGGAACATACCCTCCAATGGTTTTGACCCCCGCAAAATGGAGTAAGGTCCGCATGAAAGGATGCGCTCCACCTTGCCTCGGGAATCTGAACAATTATTTTACCTGATAAGTTGTTTTAAATGAAGGGCAATAACCGGAGTAACCTTACCCAAACATCCGGGGCAAGCCTTTCATCCCAGTTTTCTGCAATGTCTTCATCAACTTTTGTGTTTCTCTAAATTGTTTTATCAACCGGTTGACCGCCTGAACTTCGTTGCCGGAACCAGCCGCGATCCTTCGCCGGCGCGAAGCATTGAGAATTTCTGGATCGCGTCGTTCCTTTATCGTCATCGAGTTGATGATCGCTTCAATGTTTTTGAAGTTCTTTTCCACATCATCAGGGTTAACTTGTTTGGCTGCCTGCCCCAACTGCCCTGGCAACATTTCCAATATCTGCGCTAAAGGTCCCATTTTTCTCAGCTGGCGCATTTGGGCTAACCAGTCTTCCAAGTCCATTTGCCCCTTCATCATTTTCTCAGCTTGCTTTTGGGCAGATTGTGAATCAAAAGCAGCTTCCGCTTTTTCGATCAAACCAAGAATATCGCCCATCCCTAAGATGCGGGACGCCAGGCGATTGGGGTCGTAGGCTTCCAGCGCGTCCAATTTTTCACCGGTACCAATAAATTTGATCGGGACACCAGTTACAGATCGTATAGAAATAGCTGCGCCGCCTCGGGCATCACCATCCATTTTGGTCATCACCAACCCGGTAATGTGCACGTTATCCCTAAAGCCTTCAGCGATGTTCACCGCTTCCTGCCCTATCATCGAGTCTACAACCAATAGCACTTCCACGGGTTTTATCTTTTTTTCGATACTGCTCAATTCAGCCATCAGCTCATTATCTAACTGCGAACGGCCGGCCGTATCCACGATCATCACGGTATAGCCACCTTTTTTCGCCTGATCCAGCGCAAAAGCAGCCAATTCTGGTGGGTTCATCTTCGCATCATAAATCACCGGTACGCCCACGTTTTCACCCAGTATTTGTAATTGTTGCACCGCCGCCGGTCGATACGGATCGCCAGCCACAAGCATGACGCGCTCACCCTTTGCGCGCAGGTAACGCGCGATCTTGCCAGTTTGCGTTGTTTTACCCGAGCCTTGTAAACCCACCATCATCATCACTCTGGGTTTTTCACCCGTCAAGCTCAGCGGTGACGGCTCACCGAGTAATTTGACCAGTTCTTCATTCACGATCTTGATCACTTGCTGGCCAGGGTTCAATGCTTTTGAAACTTCAGAGCCAACCGCTCGTTCCTTCACGTTAGCGATAAAAGACTTAACCACGCTGAAATGAACATCCGCTTCCAGCAGAGCCATGCGAACTTCACGCATCGCGGTATCAACATCCGCTTCTGAGAGCTTACCGCGCTTTTTGAGACCATCAAAGATGGTATTGAGCCGATTTGTCAGGTTTTCAAACATACAATGGATCCTACCTTATTTTTTTGATAACTAATTTTACTTGAAGAAAAAGAATGCCAGCACGGTGAAGATGGATGCGATAAAAATAACCACAGCACTGAACGTAGAGAAATAGGATTGGAACTTATTATTCTTGAACTCCCCCATTACTTTTTCGTCATTGGTTAGTTTGATAAGGAAGTAAAAGACCAATGGTAAAGCAACCGCGTTGATGATTTGGGTAAGCACGGCGACCTGAAAGAGAGTAAAGGAAGAAAAGAGAACAATAAGCATCGCGACAACAAGTTGGAAGCCGTACAAAATATAAAAGGTTTTGCTTTTTTTGAAGGAATCATCCAAACTGCCGGATACACCAAAGAATTCCGCGAAGGCATAGGCGGTGGTAAGCGATACGATGACCAAACCCATAAATCCAGCATTCAATATGCCCACCGAAAACAATGTGCTCGCTAATTTTCCCGCGAACGGTTCGATCGCCATGGCGGCTTGTTCACCAGATTCCAACTTGATGCCATTCGCGTATAACGTAGTAGCGGTTGCCACGATCATAAAAAACGAGAAGAAATCAGTTAGAAAAGCGCCCCAATAGGTTTCTAATTGCGATAATCGAACTTTCCCCTTTTCGATCTTCTTATCATAGGCAAAACTACTGATGAAAAATTGGCCCCAAGGGGTAAGGGTCGTCCCTAACACGCCCATACCGATGATCAAGTACTGCCGCCAATAAGACGGTGTAAAATCCACCCCATTTGGGTAGAAGAGGTTGCTAAAAGCCGCTCCCCAATCGGGTTTGGCCTTGAAAGCGGAAAAAATATAGACAAAGAATAACAGGCTGGCAAACAGCATGATATTTTGAGTAAACTTAAAACTCCCACGGGTAATGACCCAAAAGGATAAGAGAACAATAAAGATAATAGCGGGGATCGCTGGAATGCCAAACATAGAGCTGGTTACTTTAATGGCCGAGATCTCCGTAACCAGCGTACCAATATTCGCGACCAACAAGGCCCCAAACATGAATAACGCTGCTCTCACTCCATATTTCTCCCGGATCAGATCAGCCAACCCTCTACGAGTAATAATGGTAAGGCGCATGCCCATCTCTTGGGTAACAGCTAACAAAAGTGTTAATATCGGCAACAAAAAGAGAATCGGATAGCCCAAAGTTGCGCCGGCAATGGAGTAGGTCGCCACGCCGCCGGCATCATTATCCGCGATGGCGGTAATGGTAGCAGGCCCAAATACAGATAAAAATAGCAGGATCGATTTCCAGGATCTCTGGAAAAAATTCTTTTTTGCTCGTTCTTCCATTTATTGAACCTATCCTTTAATGGTAAAAACGAGGAATACGTTTTTTCCAAGCGGTTGGGATGATCTTATCCAAAGCGTCGTCCGCGGTAACAATACCTAAGATGACGTTGTCTTCATCCACAACAGGTACGGCCAACAAGTCGTATTTATTGATGATCTGCGCGACTGTATCCTGATCATCCAATGGATGCACTTTTTTGATCTTATCATCCATAAAATCAGCAACTTTTGCCTTTGGCTTGGCAAAGATGAGGTCGGTAAGGGAGAATACACCAAGCAAGTGTTCGCTTGGGTCCACGACATAAACATAGATCAAGGTATCGATCTCAGACGCTGTTTCGCGAAGCTCTTTGATAGTTTGTTCAGCGGTCAGGTCGGGGCTAACCACTGCATAGTCGGTGGTCATAATACCCCCAGCGGAATCCTCGGGGAATTTCATTAGCAGCTTCACTTCGTCCGCTTCTTCTTGTTCCATCAACGAGACCAATAACTGGCTTCGTTCCTCCGATAATTCAGATAAAATGTCCGCCGCTTCATCTGGATCCATCTCCTCAAGAACATCGGCGGCCCGTTCGTCATCCATGTTTTCCAAAAGGCTTACGCCAAATGCCGTTTCTACCTGCTCTAGCGTATCCGCAACTTGCTCAACGTTCATCGCGTCTAAGAACTGGCTGGTTTCGAGTTTGTTCAGGTCACTTAGGATCTCAGCCAAGTCAGCTGGGTGCAGTTCTGCCAGACTTTCTGCCGGTACTTTTAGCCGCATAAATTGATCGTGAGCCAAAAGCTCAACATTATCCCAAGCGATAAAACTATCCTTTACTTTTAGCCGCAGTACCTTTATGAGAGTATTCGAAATATTTTTTAGAGGGGTGCGCCGTAACAAACCAAGGATCCCTACATCCACATTGGTGACATACAATAGGTTTTGAAAACGCATCATTTGCAGATCGTTCACTCGAACAACTCGAGCCCCGTCCGTATCAATGATCTGTTTATCGAGAATATCCCGAGAAAGATAAATGTCTTTTTGGTCGTTTAGGGTGTATTCAGGCAACTCTTCTTGCCGAAATTTGAGTGGGATAGCGGGGGCGAATAACGACATCGCTGAGGATGAAGGGACAAAGATGGTTTTACCTTTGTTTTCGATCACGATCGCTTCTACAACGGGGTGTGCTACATTTCGCCTTTCGCGCGCAATCAGATCTTCTAAAATACCGAGCAGATTTCCATCGATATCGGTTACTGTTTTTCCTAAAACTTCGCTGACAAACGCCATGGTTGCCTCCTAATGAATTATTTTTTGTGGAAGACATCCTTGAACAAAATCAAAGACATAAAAAACCACCGTTCTAAAAGCGAACCGGTGGCCATTCGTGATCTATAACGCGTCACACAATGCTAAACTCAGCGGGAATGATTGTTCCGGAGAGTTTTTGTGAGATGCAAATCCGAGTGGATACCTGATCGCCAGTAAGTATAAAGATACGTATGACTACTATCAGCGTCCATCGCAAAAACCTCCTTTTCAGCTGCGCTACAAATTTGGTTACCCAGGCGCAGGGACAAAAGATTACCAGACTGAAATAATTAAATACACAACACCGCAATTTCAGGTGGGTCAATTGCATTTAGAATATAACCTGTACGTTTATGATAGTCAAGGTATGCTTTTAATTTATGGTTTGAGGAATAGTGATGGATCTTTACTTTTCAAAGGAACACAAGCGTCACGACCCATCTTTCGAGATCTTTGAAAATGGGCAGCACATCAATTATTACGAGTCCCCAAAGAGGATCGAGGAGGTGCTGGGGGAACTAAAGAAGCAAAGTTGGGCTGCGTTACTGCCGGCTTTATCCTTTGATCCGTCTGAGATCCTTCGTGTCCATACCTCGGAGTATTTCACTTTTTTACAAACCATTTTCGCCCGTTGGGTGGATGTCTCCCCAGATGAATCAAAAAAATTTAATGCCCTGTATCCATCTGCCCATCCCACCAATTTTTCAAACAAGATCCCCGAAAACATCAATGGCGCTCTTGGGTATTTCGTCAAGGATCTATCGGCACCTATCCTCGAAGGCACCTTTGCTGCCTCGCTATCGTCAGCCAACTGCGCTCTTAGCGCCGCTGCTAATGTAAAAGATGGTGCCATGGTCTCTGTCGCGCTTTGCCGCCCACCAGGTCATCATTCAGGGAAAAGGTCGTGCGCGGGCTATTGTTACTTCAATAATGCCGCCATCGCTGCCGCCTCGCTTGCCCAAAACGCTAAAGTAGCCATACTGGATATCGATTATCACGCTGGCAATGGCACCCAGGAAATATTCTACGAATCCAATCAGGTTCTCACTATTTCCATCCATGCCGACCCCCATCAGGAATACCCCTATTATGCTGGTTTTGCAAATGAAATTGGCGCTGGCGCCGGGTTCGGATTTCATCGCAACATCCCCCTACCCCAAGGCACAGAACCCAAAGAATACCTAAATGCTTTATCCAGCGCTTTATTCTTTATCAAAGAATTTAAACCAGCCTACCTCGTTCTCTCGGCTGGTTTTGATACGTATAAAGAGGATCCGCTCGGCAGTTTTAAATTGGATACCTTTACCTACAACGAGATTGGGAAGAGGATACAGGGGCTGAACACCAAAACAGTTGTGATCTTAGAAGGCGGTTACTATCTACCAGCATTAGGGAAAAATCTTGTGTCCCTACTCGAACCATTGTCTAAAATTTGATCCAAGAACCCTCGCTCCACAGAAAAATAATCATTTCTCATCAAAAATTAAAAAGGACCGACCAAAATTCACTCAATTTGGCCGGTCCTTTTTTACATGATCATCTCCAGATAACTCGATCTATGTAAGAAGGTCTATCGGGGATGGAGTCATCATAATTCTCTGCCTCTCCAATACACAGTACCCCAATCAGGTGTTGGTTTTCGCTGACACCCAAAAATTCTTTGATCGTATCATCAGAAGCATACAAGGCAGTTCGCCAAACAGCAGCTAAACCCATCGCGTGGGCTGCCAACAAAATATTTTGGCAGGCAGCGGCGGCGGCCGATATGTTTTCTACGTCTTTTTCCTTTGGCTCAACAGGCTTTTGGGATGCGACCGAGATGACCAAAGGGGTGCGAACACCCTTTTTACGTTCAATTTCGATCAATTCTGGGGACGCCGCGGGGTTCTTTTTCAACAACGATTTAACATGAGCCTCACCAAATTTTAACAATTCTTCACCTTGCAAAACCGTGAAAACCCACGGGCGCAGCTTAAAATGGTTCGGCGCCGCGCTTCCAGCGAAAAGCATTTTTTCGATCGTTTCTCTGGATATTGGGTTTGCCTTCACTGCCCCAACGCTTTTTCGTGAATGGATTGCTTCAAATAATTCCATATCTATACCTCTTTATAGTTCAATTTACAAAAAAACAGACGACCTTTTGATCGTCTGTTTTTTTGTTCGTTGTTTGTATTACTTGTCTTCAGCGATCGATTTGCCGCTGAACTTGAGCGCGACATGAGCCGCGGCTAACCTTGCGACCGGCACACGGAAGGGTGAGCAAGAAACGTAGTTGTTACCGATCATGTGGCACCATTCAATCGATTCGGGATCGCCACCGTGTTCACCACAGATACCAACCTCGAGATCGGGGCGGGTGTTGCGGCCATCATTAATAGCGATCTGCATCAGGCGGCCAACACCTTCACGATCGAGGGTTTGGAATGGGTTCTTGGGAAGGATGCCTTGTTCAACATAAGTGACCAGGAAGTTGCGTTCGGCGTCATCGCGGGAGTAACCAAAGGTCATTTGGGTAAGGTCGTTGGTGCCAAAGGAGAAGAATTCAGCATACTTAGCGATCTCACTAGCGGTTACGGCGGCGCGAGGAATTTCGATCATGGTACCAAACTTGTAATCGAGTTTTGCGACTTTCTTCTCGGCCAAAACGGTTGCGGCAATACGAACCAACCTTGGCTGGATCCATTCAAGTTCTTTAACAGTACCAGTAAGCGGGATCATGACTTCGGGCTTCACCACGATACCACGAAGGGCGCAATCGGCGGCGGCTTCAAAGATGGCGCGAACCTGCATCTCAACGATCTCAGGCATGGTGATGGACAAACGAACACCACGTAGACCCATCATTGGGTTGGATTCATGCAAGGCTTTGATCGAGTTGAGCAGTGTTTCCTTCTCAGCAAGACCCTTGGTCTCGCCCTTCACGCGCATTTCGATCACTTCTTCAAGAAGTTTTTCTTCATCGGGCATGAATTCATGCAGAGGAGGATCTATCAGTCGGATGATTACGGGAAGTCCGTTCATGGCTTCGAACAAACCATCGAAATCTTTGCGTTGGCTTGGCAGAAGCAGATTAAGTTGTTTGGTGCGTTCTTCGCTGGTATCGGCCAAGATCATCTTCTGGACGATCGGGAGTCTTTCTGGTTCAAAGAACATATGCTCGGTACGGCAAAGGCCAATACCCTGTGCGCCATAAGAGCGGGCGCGCTGGGCATCCTTGGGATAGTCGGCGTTGGTCCAAACTTGCAAACCACGACTCTTGCGGCCATCGGGCAGGGTTCGAATGCCATCACGGGCAGAGATCTCATCAGCCCAAGTGAGCAGTTGAAGAAGTTCGTACTGTTCATCGAGGGATGGGGAGGTCGTCGCGATTTTTCCAACAAAGACCTGGCCGGTAGTGCCATCAACGGAGATCCAATCGCCTTCTTTCACGATAAGATCACCAACGGTCATAGTTCGTTTTTCGAGGTCGATCTTGATCATATTCGCGCCAACCACACAAGGAATACCAAATTGACGGGCAACGACAGCGGCATGGGAGGTAGCGCCGCCTTCAGCGGTGAGAACACCCTTTGAGGCGATCATACCGTGTACATCATCAGGCTTGGTGAAAGGTCTCACCATGATGGTGTCTTGTTTTTCTTCTTTTGCCATCTTTTCAGCGGTATCAGCATCGAAGTAAGCTTGACCAACTGCGGCACCAGGAGAAGCGTTTACGCCCTTAGCAAAGAATTTGCCGGCTTTTTCTGCTTCTTTCTTAGCGGAACCATCAAATTGTGGGTGAAGCAAGGAATCAACATCATCGGGGGTCACACGAAGAACAGCTTCTTCGCGTGAGATAAGACCTTCATTGGCCATATCCGCGGCGATCTTGACGATGGCTTTGGCGGTTCGTTTGCCGTTGCGGGTCTGAAGCATCCAAAGCTTGCCTTTTTCAATGGTGAACTCAACATCCTGCATATCCTGATAATGTTTCTCAAGTTTGGCAGTGATGTTCATAAATTCTTGATACACTTCGGGCATGTCCTTCACGAGGTCTTCGATCTGGGCGGTATTACGAATACCGGCAACCACATCTTCGCCCTGAGCGTTCAACAAGTACTCGCCCATCATTTTCTTATCACCCGTAGAGGGGTTGCGGGTGAAAGCAACGCCAGTACCAGAATCATCGCCCATGTTCCCAAAAACCATCGTTACGATGTTCACAGCGGTACCAAGATCATCAGAGATCTTAGTGGCGCGGCGATAATCTACAGCTTTTTTACCATTCCAGCTCTTGAACACAGCTTCGGTAGAAGCGCTGAGCTGTTCGTTTGCATCTTGGGGGAAATCCTTGCCGGTCTTCTTCTTGAAGACTTCTTTATAAATGGAAACAATTTCTTTCCAGTCGTCGGCGGTCATTTCAACATCGAGTTTGTAACCCTTTTTGGCCTTAAAATCAGCCAAAGGATGTTCGAATGCTTCATCGTCGATATCCATAACAACGGTACCGAACATTTCAACCAAGCGGCGGTAGGAATCATACACAAAGCGGGGATTGCCAGTGAGTTTGATCATGCCTTCGGCTGATTTATCGGTGAGACCAATGTTGAGGATGGTGTTCATCATGCCTGGCATCGAGAACTTCGCGCCAGATCGGCAGGAAACCAACAAAGGATTGGCTTCATCACCAAACTTCTTGCCGGTGGCCTTTTCAACTTCCTTCATCGCATTTAATTCTTCCGCCCACATACCTTCAGGGAAAGAACCAGCCTTGCGGTAGGCGTTACAAGCTTCAGTAGTAACGGTGAAACCAGGGGGAACCGGTACACCAGCACGAGTCATATCTGCGAGGCCAGCGCCTTTACCTCCAAGTAAAGAGCGAACACCTTCCCAAGATTTAGCGTACTTTTCAGCCTCTCCAACTTCTTCGAAGAGGTAAACCCATTTTGTTGACATAAAAAACCTCCAAACGTTTTTTAAAATAGCGATAAATTTATAACCAATGAAGTTTACCATAAAGGCGATGTTATTTGATTTACTTATAGGTCGTTTTTTTCTATTTAGGGGTTTTCCCTTGTATTAATGGTCATCAAGGCTCCATCCACCTTTTGATAGGTGTATAATTCAGGAAATTATTTTGGAGGTAAGGCCGTGCAGACCTGTTCACTTTGTAATTCAAGTACCAATGATTCGGCAGTAAATTGCCCACAATGCAGCGCAAAATTAAGCGTCAACTCCGTTAGCGCTGTAACACGAAAAAAATTCATCGATAATCCAAGAGTATCGGCTGTGCGGGTCAATGTCGCGAATGATTCCTGCCCCGTTTGTTATGAAGCTCGCGGAACTTTTGCGAAAGACGCTGTACCCCAACTCCCCCACAAGGGTTGCTCTCATCAACATGGCTGCCGCTGTGTATATGCCCCCGTTCTCAGTGAGATCTACCCATAAAGATCTGTCTTTTAAAAAACATTTAAAACAGAGAAGGAATGATCTTCTCTGTTTTTATTTTAATTTTATTAGGCCTAATGCCAATCCGCTAGGGTCCTCGATCATCGGGGAGTGTCCAACGCCGTCGAGGATTACCAATTCAACCCCAGGAATCGACTGCTTGACGGATTGAGCCTTCGATAAAGGTACCAAGTCATCCGCGGTCCCATGGAGAATCAACACCGGTTTATCCGTTCTGCGCACCAATTCCAATTGATCGGCCCGGCCAGACATCGCTTGCAAGGCAAATATTGCCCCTTCGGCGGATTGCCGGTTGATCAATGCTCGCAGCTCCGTTGAAGCGAACTGATTCGCGGTTAGTCGTTCCGCCATCCCTAACACCGCGGATATACCGTTCTTTTGTAAGTCCAGGATCTGAACCATCCTTCTTGCCCTATTCTCGTCCAAGTCAGCATACACTTGTGAGCCAACCAAAGCCAACCCCGCAACCCTTTCGGGATAAAGCGCGAAAAACTGAAGCGCGATATAACCACCCATCGAGTGGCCGGCCAAAAATGCCTTCTCAATTTTCAACGCATCCAGCAACCCTAACAATTGTTTACAATACCCGGTCATGGACCCATCCTCCGGAAGAACCGTTGATGACCCGAAGCCAGGCAGATCCGGTAGGATCATCTGAAAATCATCACTAAGCAGGGCGGCAGTTTTTTTCCAAACGCTGTGATCCAATGGAAAACCGTGGATCAAGAGAAGCGGAGGACCATCTCCGTCAATTTCGTAATTGACCTGGTATCCATTTACGGTAGCAACGCTCATTTTGAACTCTCCGATCCGCTGTTCGATTTTTGTCTAATGTAAAAATCCGCAAAGGCCAAAGCCTCTTCTTTCGTCGATAGCGTTCCAGAAACTTGGTTTTCACGGATTTTTTCCAATATTTCACCGATGATCGGGCCGGGCGAAATATTTAATATTGTCATCAGGTCATTCCCGTTGATGATTGCGACTGGATAGACCAATTCTTCTTTTTTCTCAAACCAAGCTTCCAATAGCTCGGCGCTAACATCCAAGGCATTCCGCCAGGTTTCTTGTTTTAAGGTGTGTTCGTAGGTTGCTCGGGTATCCGCCAAGCTTAGCATAACCAGATCAACCCCTTCTTCCCCACAATTTTTGAAAAACCGATATATTGACTTGGGGGTAAGCTCCATTCCAGCATCCCTCCGGCTCACCATTGAGTGAATTCGCATATGATTTTTCACGATCTTACCGACCGCTTCCACCTCAATCGTGCTGAGCCGAAAGGCTTCGCCTTGCTCCTTCACCGTCATAGCGCTGAGAACATCATGTCCAAGAAACCGAATTCGGCCAGTTTCCTCGATTGTTTTGGCTTGCGGTTTGTTCACATCATGATATAAAGCAGCAAAAAGCAAGTTCGCTTTCTTACTCCGGCCTTCAGATCGACCCTCACGAAAATGTTTTTTTAGATGCTCACGGTACTTGCCTAATTTCAAAACAAGTAAGCCGCTAAAAAGATCGGCGTTCGCTCGTTCCTCAATGTAAGATTCCGCGCTCAGATTCACAATTTCCTGAGTATGCTTGACAACATTAATGGTATGTGTCCATACATCATTGATATGCGGCGCCGATTGTTCGACTGCCTTCAAATCGACCAAATCAGGAAATATAAGTGGAATCAACCCGAACGAATCGAAGAGAGCTAAGGCGGTATGAGGTTTTGGCCCATCGAAGATCTTAAATACTTCATCCCGTATCCTTTCCGCGGATACTTCGTTTAGTTTATGCTTGCAAGCGTGGACCGCTTCAATGACCCCTTTATCCATCCGAAACCCAAAAGAAGTAGCGAATCGAATGGCTCGCAGTATTCGAACAGGGTCAGATTCAAGCGAACTCGCCGAGCTTAACCGAAGTATCATTTCGCGAATATCTTTCAGCCCACCGGTTGGGTCAACCAACTTATCTGTCACCAAGTCAATGGCAATCGAGTTTATCGTAAAATCACGATCAAAAAGATCATTGGTCAAGGTGTCCTTGCGGTATCCGTTGAAATCGTAATGGATCTTGATCCCCGCTTCGGTTGTTCGAATTACGCGGCAAGCGTCATAATCCTTATCCAGGATGAAAAAGCCAAAATTGTGCTTGTTCGCGATCCGCCGTCCAAACTGAATTCCGTTGGGGCAGGCAAAATCGAAATCGGTGAGTAGTTTTCCCAGAAAAGTATCCCGAACAGAACCACCCACCAAATATATTTCTTCGCCAGGTTTTAATTCTTCTCTAATATATGTAATGACACTATCGTTTAAGGCATCCATTTACTTCACATTTTTTCATAGGGGTTTGTACTCTGTAACATTTTCAAGAAGGAATAAAAAAAGGTTCGAGTATCCTTGTTATCTGGTAATAATTGAGATCTTTTTACTTGAAAATACTTTTCGATTAACCGAACAGTCGATTGCCAAAAAGGTACTGTAAACGCAATGTTTATTCCTACTCCGGCTTGATGTACTTGTTCAGATCCGCTCCGCCAATAAAAGATAAGTGTCGGTATCGTTCGTCGATATCAATGCCATAACCAAAGACATATTTGTCGGGGATATCGAACCCCACGTAATCCGCTTCCATAGGTACTTCCCGTCTCATTTTCTTGTCCAACAGCACACAAGACCGCAGGCTTTTCGGCTCACGGGTAGAGAGAAGCGTTAGAACATGAGAAAGGGTTCTACAGCTATCAGCAATATCTTCCACCAATAAAACGTGTCTTCCTTCAATATTTGTGAT
>CAZSLN010000044.1:0-22206 GCA_964607645.1 uncultured Anaerolinea sp. | reverse complement strand
GACGATCGCTGGTTCCTTCCTTGGCGTGTTTACAATGGGCGCGGCCGGCGCTGAATACAAAGACATCTTTGCGTTCGGCATTCTAATTCTCGTACTCATCTTTAGACCACAAGGTCTTATGGGTGAGAACGTAAGCCAGAAAGCCTAGAGGATACGATGACTGGTCTTTCACTTAAGTCGTTCTTTAAATTTTTCAACCAAGGATTGGTTCCATACATCCTAACCGTTGCGCACGTAGTGGTTGCAACTTTATGGGTATTTTTTACCCCAAGATCAAATGTCGCCTTTCTATTTTTGGTCTTGTCATTTGCCTCCCTTTACGTCTTCAACACCAACAAATATTTCAAGTTAGTAATAGCGCTAGTAATGGCACTGATCGTCGTACCGATTATTGGCGTGCGTAACATTTTCTATCTCGAAGTTATTTTCCAGATCAGTGTATTTTCAGCCCTTGCGCTTGGCTTAAATATCGTGGTTGGCTTCGCCGGTTTGTTAGATCTCGGCTATGTAGCCTTCTATGCGGTTGGCGCTTATCTTTGGGGTTTCTTTGGCTCACAGCAGTATTACGCCCTCCATTTTTCCCCAGGTACCGCCCCATCCGACTTGCCCTTCTTGCTACCAGGGTCGATGTTTTATCTGTTTTTGTTCCTTGCCATCATTATCGCGGCGTTAGCCGGCATAACCCTTGGTTTGCCAGTGCTGCGCCTGCGCGGTGATTATCTCGCCATCGTTACCCTTGGGTTTGGTGAGGTCATCCGTGTAATGGCGAACAACCTCGATAAACCGCTCAACTTCACCAATGGTCCGCAAGGCATTACCCCGATTCAAAAACCGCCCCTGCCGTCCTTTTTGGTAGATGGTTTTAATAATGTATTTAGCTCCATCTCCGGCAAAACTGCCACAACAGCCGAGTTGTATAACGTCATGTTTTACCTGATGGCGCTGCTGATCATCATCGTCATTATCACAGTCACCAACCGCTTAAACGACTCCAAAGTGGGTCGTGCTTGGGCTGCCATCCGCGATGATGAAACAGCCGCTATCGCGATGGGTATTCCGCTTGTTACCATGAAGCTGACCGCATTTGCCATTGGCGCTTCCTTTGCCGGTATTATGGGCACACTAATGGCCGCGAATAGAACCTTTGTTAGCCCCGAATCATTCTCCTTTATGCAATCCATCGGTGTGCTTACTATGGTCATTCTTGGTGGTCAGGGTAGTATTCCAGGCGTTATTCTTGGCGCTACAACGGTTACAATCCTCAACCTTCAGATCCTCCAAGGTTTTTCGCTGTACCTTAGCCAACTTCGCCAAAGTGACGCGATCATCCCGGTCATCAATTTCGCTTGGAAAAACCTTTCCACCCAATTGGATCCTGCCAAATACCAGAAACTCTTATTCGGCTTGATCCTGATACTGATGATGATCTTCCGTCCCGAAGGCCTCATTCCTGCTGTTCGCAAAAAACGCGACCTGCACGGCGATAACGTTGAAGCTGTAAAAGGAAAGTGACATTATGACACTTTTACAAACTGTTGATGTAGTAAAAAGATTTGGCGGCCTTACAGCTGTCAACAAGATGAATTTCAAACTGAACGAAGGCGAAATCGTCAGCATCATTGGTCCAAACGGCGCTGGTAAAACCACCTTCTTCAATACTCTCACCGGCCTCTATAAACCGGAAGAGGGCACCATTGATTTTGACGGAAAGACCTTACTTGGTCTTCGTCCAGATCAGATTGCGGAACTTGGTATTTCCCGAACCTTCCAGAACATTCGCCTCTTCAATAGCATGACAGTTATTGAAAACATTATGGTTGGTATGCATCCAAGGTTAAAACAAAACCTAGTTTCCGCTGTCGGTCGCTTTGCCTCTTACAAAAAAGAAGAAAAAGACGCCGAGCGTGAAGCCGAGGATTTGATACACTATGTTGGCCTCAAAGGGATCGGAAACGAATTAGTAAAAAACCTCCCTTATGGCGGTCAACGTCGTGTAGAAATTGCCCGCGCCTTAGCAGCTCATCCCAAGCTTTTGCTTTTGGATGAACCAACCGCCGGCATGAACCCTCAAGAAACCGAGGATGCCATTCGTTTATTCCGCCGCGTTCGAGACGAGAAGGGCATCACCGTCCTGCTGATCGAACACGATATGCGCGTGGTGATGAATATCTCCGAGCGGATCAGCGTCATGGATTACGGTGGTAAGATCGCTGAAGGCACCCCGCAAGAAATCAGATCCAACCCACAGGTCATCGAAGCCTATCTTGGTCGTGGCGCTGTTGCTGGCCAACATGAAAGGAAGGCATAATGAGCTTATTATCCCTTGATAATGTCCATACCTATTATGGACAGATCCATGCTTTGATGGGCATCTCCCTGACTGTTGAAAAAGGCGAAGTCGTCTCTCTGATCGGCTCCAATGGCGCCGGAAAGAGCACTACCCTTAGAACAATTTCAGGCATTTTGCACCCCCGAGAAGGTTCCGTAACCCTCAACGGTGTCGATATTTCCAAAACCCTTCCCCATGCCATCGTTCAAAAAGGCATCTGTCACGTTCCAGAAGGCCGCGGCATCTTCCCCAAGCTAACAGTCAAGGAAAATTTGGAGATCGGCGCCTTCAATGTGTCGAACCCCAAAGAGATCAGCGATCGCATGGCATACGGCTTTGAGCTGTTCCCCAGGCTAAAAGAGCGTATCGATCAAAAAGGTGGAACGCTATCCGGCGGTGAGCAGCAAATGCTTGCCATCGCTCGCGGCTTGATGATGAATCCTGAGATCCTGATGCTCGATGAACCCTCGATGGGTCTCTCACCTGTGTTGGTTGAATTGATCTTTGACATTATCAAATCCCTCAACGAAAAAGGCGTCACCATCTTGTTGGTGGAACAAAACGCTTTGATGGCGCTCTCTGTTGCCCATCGCGGTTACGTACTCCAAACTGGTCAGATCGTCATCAGCGATACCGCTGAAAACCTTCGTAACAACGAAAGCGTTCAAAAAGCTTACCTCGGTATCGAATAGTTTTATTAGATTTTTTGACAGAAAAAAAGTACAGGTTAAAATACCTGTACTTTTTATTTGGAGATTAACTATGCCTTCCGCGGAAATCATTACGATCGGGTCAGAAATTTTACTGGGCGAATTGGTTGATACCAATTCAGCCCACATTGCAAAGAGCTTGCGTGCCGCGGGCATCGATCTCTTTCGCTTATCCACCATCGGCGATAATGTTCCCCGCATCAGCCAAGCGATCCTCGAAGGATTGTCCCGCGCCGATATCGTCATCACCACCGGCGGCCTCGGCCCAACCGTCGATGACCCTACCCGCGACGCGGTTGCCAAAGCCTTTGGCGTCAGCCTAGAATACCACGAAGAATTGTGGGCTCACATCGACCAGCGCCTAAGAAACTTCGGCAGGATCCCGGGCGAAAACCAACGGAAACAAGCCTTCATCCCCCAAGGCGCTAAGATCATCCACAACCCAGTTGGAACCGCCCCAGCCTTTATTGTTGAACAAGCCAACAAATGCCTCATCTCCCTACCCGGCGTACCATCCGAAATGGACTTTTTGTTGAAGAAGGAAGTCCTACCCTACCTCATCACCAAATTTGACATCAAAGAGATCATCAGAGTACGTACGATCAAAACTTATAACATCGGTGAAGGAATGTTAGACGAAAAAATAAGTGACCTAGAGCGCCTTACCAATCCCACTGTTGGTCTCTCTGCGCATTTTGGAATGTCGGATATTAGAGTCACGGCAAAGGCTTCCACCTTCGAAGAAGCCAACACGATGATCGACCAAATTGAGGCTGAACTACGAAACCGCATCGCGGAGTACATTTATGGGGTCGATGACGAATCGATTCTAGACGCGATACTCGCAGGCATACTCAAAAATGGCAAAATAATAACCGTTTTTTCTCCTTCTGTCCCAAAATTGGGTAAGATTGCCGATAAGGCGCCCGAGTTAGTATATTTAGGCGAAAATGGAACTACCCCTTACTCCTTCTCTTCCGTTCCTGATGAAAGTTCGCAAGCAATGACCATTGGTCTAACTGAAAATGGCGAAGAGAAAAATATTCGCAGAATTTTCGCGGGAAACCCATCCTACTTCAAAGAATGGTACACAAACCAAACCTATTGTGAAATGCTCAAATTTGTTCAAGGTCATCAATAACTACGCTGATGTTATGAAACTGAAATACACAAGTTCTTGAATCTCGGCTTTTGGGTGTTAGAATAGAACTATCTAGAAAACCAAAGTAGGATGCCATGCTACCTCAAAAACCTTACAGATCCACCTACAAGAAATTTGGCCTGATACCAAAGAGTAAAGACACGAAGGTTGACGCTGTACCCGTCACAATTCAGACTTTCACTTTTTTTACATTGTTGGCTCCACTTATGAAGTTCAATGGAGCACTGGAAATTGATCTAGATGAAGAAAACCAAAAAGTAGTAAAGAGCCAGGCAAAATAGCGCTTGGCTTTTTGTTTAAGCAACTTGGCAAATCATACAAAAATGCGAATAATAATCTAAATTAGAACTAGGAGAAAAAATGCAAAAAAGTGTAGATCTACTATTATGGAATGCCCATATACTCACAATGAACGAAGCTCTAAACCAATACCCCGATGGCGCTATCGCGATCAAGGGGGATTCGATTGTTGAAGTAGGCACCAAGGCAGATATTTTTGAGAAATATTCATCCACAAAGTCGATAGACTGCGGCGGCAAGATTTTGATGCCAGGGCTCATAAACGCCCACACACACGTTCCAATGACGTTATTACGCGGTCTAGCGGATGACCTGCGGTTAGATGTTTGGTTGATGGGCTATATGATGCCCGTGGAACGAGAGTTTGTTACTCCCGACTTTTGCCGGCTTGGCACTCAGTTAGCCTGCGCAGAATTTATTCGCGGCGGGGTCACTTGTTTTGCTGATATGTATTATTTTGAAGATGATATCGCCCAAGCTACCAGCGAAGCCGGTCTTCGCGGGGTTCTTGGTCAATCAGTGATGAAATATCCCACCCCCGATGCCGCCAGCTACGATGATTCAATCACCATGGCGAGGGATTTCATCAAAAAATGGTTAGGGCACCCGCTGATCGTACCGTCTATCGCGCCTCACGCCCCATACACCCTTACCCCCGAAATTTTCAAGGCCGCTACCCAAGTTGCAGTGGAATTCGATGTACCTCTACACATTCACATTGCCGAAACATCGTTTGAAGTAGAGAATATGCGTAACGAACAAAATATGCCGGTGGTTCCGTACGTAAAAAAGCAAGGCATTTTTGAAGCAAAGGTACTGGCTGCGCATTGTGTTCACATCGATGATGGTGAGATCCATACTCTCTACAATTACAAAGCGGGCGTGTCTCACAACCCCTCCTCCAACCTCAAATTAGCCTCCGGATTCGCCCCCGTTCGCACTATGCTCGAAACCGGCCTCAACGTAGGCATCGGCACCGATGGCACCGCGTCCAACAATGATCTCGATATGTTCGAGGAAATGCGCTTAGCTTCCTTCATCTCCAAAGCCATCACCCAAGACCCCACCTCCCTGCCGGCTTGGCAAGTACTATTAATGGCTACCCGCATCGGAGCGAAAGCCATTCACATCGGCAACCTTACCGGCTCGTTAGAACCCGGCAAAAGAGCCGACCTAATCCTCCTTGAAACCAACGTTGTTCACAATACTCCCAAATTTACCCGTGACCCCAACAGCGTTTATGCTCAGATCATTTACGCCGCCAAATCCACCGATGTGACGGATGTGATGGTCAATGGCAAATGGTTGATGCAAGCCAAGCAGTTGCTCACCCTCGATGAAGCGGTTTTGATGGAACAAGCCAACGCCTACGCGAAAAAGATCGACGCATTCCTGATCCAAAGAGAACAATCAGTATTATCCAAGCTGATCGCGCTTGGTGGCTCTACTGAAAGCGAGAGTTTTGAAGTGCAGCTTAAGGTTCAGATCGATGATCCAAAGATGATCATCGCCGCCATCGATGCAAACAAGCTGCCGATTCTTTACAAAAAGCATTACAAACAATACGATACCTACTTCAGCTTTGAATCCCCAGCCGAAGGTTGGCTGCGTTATCGTGAAGACGATATTGTGGACGAGGCCGGCAAGACATCTGAAGTTCGCTCCCGCCTTACCTTACTTGGCGAAACCCACGAAGAGTTTGCCGGCGACGCGTTGCTATCCCGCTCAAGGTTCTTGGCACCCGCAACCCAGCCATTCCGCTTTTACCGAGAATACTTCAAACCAGCCTCCGAGAAACAGGTCGAAAAAGACCGCTTGCGCTGGTCAGTCAAATTCAAGGGAGAACAATTTTTTATCAATGTTGACCAGCTCAGCACATCTGGCGAACAGTACTTCCTCGAAATTAAAAGCCGTACTTGGAGCCGAATAGATGCCCAAAAGAAAGCGTTACTCGCCGTAGAGCTAATGGAGCTTCTTGGCGCTTCCAAGGACAAAATGGTTGAATTTGATTATTTTGAAATGTAAATAAAAACAAAAGAACAGAAAAAGAGGCTTTCTAATTGGAAAGCCTCTTTTTTTACCTAATTATTACAGCTATTCGCCACGTGTTCTTCGAAGGTCTCAGCGAAGTTGTGGTATCCAGACCCATCGCATTTTGCTTGGAAATAAAGATAGTTCGATGTTTCAGGGTTCGCGACCGCGGTTAATGATTCAATATTAGGGTTGCAGATCGGCCCGGGTGGCAACCCACTATAGATGTATGTATTGAAGGCGGAATCAGTCGACAGATCAGTCCTCGATAACGGCACCTTCCACCATGAATCACTGTTTCCCGGCACACCCACAGCGTACTGAACAGTGGGATCCGAATCCAGCTTCATCCCCATATTCAGCCGATTGAGGAAGACCGAGGCCATCATCGGCTGCTCCTCAAGCACCATCGCTTCGCGCTGAAGGATGGAAGCCAGGATCACAGCATCGCCCACGCTCAGTCCTTGTTGCTCAAAAGAAGCCACTAGGTCCGGCGTGATCACCTGTTCAAAACTATTCACGATCACCGCGATCATTTCCGCCGGCGTTACATTCCGTTCGAAGGTGTAATCACTCGGCAGTAAAAACCCTTCCACCGAACCTCCTACAGGGATGTAATCATACTCGCGAGAGCTATTGCGGGCTTCACTCAGAAAATCTTCGGGGCTCATTTCTAAGCCAGAGGTTGGGATGCTCGCCGCGATCTCCTCCAACCGCCAACCAGGCAAGATCACCAACCTGCCCTTGGTAGGGATCGGGTTCTGCAGTTCGGCAGCGATCTCGAGCGAGTTTTTTCCTCGGTCCAGTAAAAAATCACCTTGCTGAAGCCCAATATCTTTTCCAGAATAGGTTAGGTACGCTACAAACGCTTCTGAGGAGCGTATCAAGCCGGCCGATTCCAGTTTTTGCGCGATACCGTAGGCGGATTCTCCCGGATCGATCTTAAAGGTCACAGAGGTATCCGCCTCTGCGGCAACCGCCAATAGATCGTTTTTTGCAAGCAATACCTTCGCCGAATACTGGATCTTTTGTATCGGGCTAAGATTATCCGCCGGCAAACCAAATTGGTCGATCGCCATCAACGGGATGATAAATACAACTAACACAACAACCGCGGCAAACAACAACACCACGCCAAAACATCCCAGCGCAGGCATGTACATTTTTCGTTTGTTCTTTTTTGTTCGACTCATAAATTTCTCTTAATATTGGAATCTAAATAATCCTGCAATAGCACCGCCGCGGCCGAGCTATCGTGATGACCCTGCCTTCTTTTTTTCGAAACACCCATTTCTATCTTATAAGCCCGCGCGTCCTGGGTTGTAAGCGTCTCATCCCACGGAATAACTTCTAAGGGGGTCACGGTTTTGAGAGTTACCAAAAAATTCATCGCACGTCGGCCAGCGTCGTTTGGTTCGCCATCTTCGTTGTAAGAAACTCCCACCAAGATCATTTCCGCCAAATTTTCTTCCGCCAATTTTGCTATGGTAGCAGCGTCAACATCCTTGGAAATGTGAGGAACTACGCATAAGGAGCGGGCTGCTATGCCCAACTCATCACATATGGCAATTCCGATATTTTTTGTTCCGTGATCCACCGATAAATAAATCATGCCAGGGTTATTTTGTCCACCCGCTAAAACTTGATGCCGCAATCGTAGTTGATCAAGGGTGTATCGATCATGTCGAGGATTTTGTGTGGGAAGCCTTGTTCAAAGGTATAGGTGCGGCGGAAAAAACCACCCCATTTTGTGAACATAAGCATCGAAACTTTTACTTGATGATCCTTCTCGATAAATTTCACCTTTGGTTCAATATCTGGAATCGTTAGGGCTTGGGCTTTTTGTATCATATTCGGCTTTTTACCTAATTCCATCTGGTCGAGGTTATCAAGGACAGCTTCAACATCGTCGATATCACAAAGTACAACATCGTCGTTAATGCCAGCTTGCCAATATAAATAGAAGTTGGGCCCAAGCGCGTTAAACATCGCCAGTTGCAAAAAGCCTAATTCGGTACCATCCGTTTCAATACCGTAGGTAAAGCCCAACGGTTTACCTGATTCGAACTCTTTTTCATTCTTGAAAGGCTTTTCTGAAATTGGAAGGGAGTAAAGTAAAGGTTGCGCGCCTATCCCGCGGTATTGGTAAACGTAATCGACCAAAAATCCTTCGTTTACTTCCAGCGTTGTCAATGCCAAAATAAAATTCCCAATATTAAAATCCTCTGTCGATTTCACAGGAGCCAGTTGGCGTAGGTTATCGGGGATCTTTAATTTTGAGTATGTAGTAGTGATCACCTCATTCGAATTTTTACACATGCGAACAAGCTTATCGGGGCCGGCCTTTGCGTCTCTAATTTTACAACCTGATAAAACCACCGCGAATAACGCAATGATCAGGGAAACTGCGACTGTTTTTTTCATGGAGCCTATCCTTGGTTCTTCATTTTGATCAAATCATTCAAAGTTTCTTCTGAAAGGATCGGGACATTCAATTTTACTGCTTTATCGTATTTAGAACCGGGGTTCTCTCCAAGTACCAAGTAACCGGTCTTCGCGCTCACCGAATCGGTCACTTTTCCACCAACCGATTCGATCAATTCCTTAGTCTGATCGCGCGATAAAGTAGGGAGTGTGCCAGTGATAACAAAGGTCAACCCCGCGAATACAGCTACACCCTCTTTTTGTTCCTTCCGAACAACCACCGGCCACAAGCCGGCAGTCTGAAATTTCTTCAAAACGATCTGATTCCGTTCCAAATCGAACCAGTCAACGATCGCGGTAGCGGTATTTGGCCCAACGCCTTCTATATTTTGAAGATCAATTAACGAAGCGGCAGCCAGCCCATCCATCGAACCAAAATGCTCCGCCAGATCTTTTGCCGCCACTTCACCAACCCCTTTTATGCCCAAGGCGGTAATAAAACGGGAAAGCGGTTGCTTTCGCGAGTCGTCAATGGCACTGATCAGGTTTTCCGCGATCTTCCCGGGTGGTTCGTTTTCGGTCTTTCGGTCGCGTTTGGTTAGCGCGGACATAATTTCAGCTCGGGTGAGGCTGTATATATCGCTAATATCCTTGATCGAATTATTCTCGATCAGTTTCTCTACGATCTTAATTCCCATCCCATTGATATCCATCGCCCCTTTCGAGACAAAATGTTCGATTGTTCGCAATATCTGCGCCGGACAGCTTAGGTTAATGCAGTACCAGGCGACTTCACCCTCAAATTGCTCTACCTGTTGCCCGCATTCCGGGCATACCGTTGGAATTTCGAAGGTTTTTTCCGTTCCATTTCGTAGGTCTACCACCGGACCGATCACATAAGGGATCACTTCGCCGGCTCGTTTGATCAACACCTTATCACCTACGCGAATATCTTTGTCGCGAATAAAATCGAAGTTGTGCAACGTCGCCCGTTCTACGATCACGCCATTGATCTCTACCGCTTGCAGCTCAGCATAAGGCGTAAGAACGCCGGTTCTACCAACCGCAACCCCAATTCCATTTAACCGAGTAGTAACCTCACGACCCGGAAATTTAAAAGCGATCGCGCCACGGGGATCTTTGCCAACAAATCCTAGGTCGTTGAACAGGTTTTGATCATCGATCTTGATCACCATGCCATCCGCTTCATAGCCCAGTGTATCGCGGCTGTTCTCCCAACCTTCCGTAAAAGAGATGGCTTCGTCGATTGTTCCAAACTTTTGCGCCGCGTCAGAAACGGGAAAGCCCAAAGCCTTCAACCATTGCAACAGCTCCCATTGGGTGTTCGGTATTTTCCCGCCAACGTGATGAACGATCTGATAGCATAGAATGGTCAACGGCCGCTTCGCCGTGATGGCTGGGTCAAGCTGTCGCAGGGATCCAGCCGCGGTATTTCTCGGATTCTGATAAGTTTTTTCGCCTTTTTCTTCCAGTTGTTTGTTCATCTTTTCAAAGTCTTTGTTGTTGATAAAGACTTCACCACGAACCACCAGCGTTTCAGGAATGGTATCAAGCAGATCCTTCGCTCCAGATCCATTTGCCAGCACCGGTATTTTCATCGGTATCGCATTAATGGTTCGCAAGTTCTCGGTAATGTCCTCACCAATCTCGCCGTCTCCGCGGGTTGCGCCCTGAACGAAAACATGGTTGTGATAATGTAGAACAACACTTAGCCCATCAATTTTGGGCTCAACGACAAAGGAAGTTTTCGCCACCCTCTCATCCATTTTTTTTACACGTTCGAACCAACTAATGGTGTCATCCCGCCCAAAAGCATTCGCCAATGAAAGGATCGGATTTGGATGGGCCAATTTAGTGAATTTATCTGAGATCACGCTCCCCACTCGTTGGGTGGGTGAATCCGGCCGTATCCAGTCTGCATGCAGCCCTTCAATTGCTCGCAACTGGCGTAATAAGGTATCATATTCAATATCACTGATCAATGGATCATCTAGAACATGATATCGATAATTGTGTAAATTGATCTCTTCAATGAGCTTGATGTAATGTTCGATAGTATTTTCCATAAGTCAATTATAAGTTCTAAAATGAGGTTAATTATGAATAAATTCTATTTTCTAACATTCTGTATTCTTATTCTTCTTAGCGCTTGCATAGCAAAGATTACCGCCGATCCACAAAACATCTCCACCACTGTGAGGCTCTGCCAATCGAATGATCTGATCGCCAGCACCAATTCGATTATTATCGATTCCGATATATTACAAGGCATTACCATCAGCAATACCTCAAAAACCGATTGCGTCCTAAAGGATCCCCCCACCATCGTAGTATTGAACAACGAAAAGACGGATATCACGGAATCAGGGTTTTCGATCAGTCTTACCGGTCAGGCGAAGACTTCGGATACAGTACTACTCGCCCGAGATGGCGGGAACCAAGTATTTACAATTCGCTGGATCTCTCCCTGCGACCAAGAAAACCTGCCCACCTATGATATCAACTTAGTCATAGAACAAAACACTTACTTGTCTGTTCCTAAAATGGAACAAAAATTACCGTTATGCAAAACGAGTGATGAAAAGTTGACACTAAACCTTTCCTATTTCACTTCACCCCCCTAAGAATAAGCACAAAATTGCTCAAATTGACCCCTTGACATTATTAGAATGTTTGTTCTATAATAGTTTTACATAGAACAATATTTCTATTTTGAATAAGGAGAACGAAATGAACACAACTTTAGGCATTCGCAAATTTGAACTCAATCTTCAAAAGATCGCTCAAAACAAAAATACAATTTTCGGTTTAATGCTGTTCGCCGCTCTGATCGCCTTTGAGATCTTCAATTTCAGCACCACTGAATTCGCTTTAGTGGATGTCCTTGGCGGTCTCACCTTCGCCGGATTAAAATGGGCCACAATTCTTTCTTTCGCCTTTTGCGGAATCGATTTTGCCGGTGTCGCCAAATTATTCTCCCCGTCTGATACGAAAGAAGAACCAATGGAAGTATGGTACCTCTTCGGCTCTTGGATCCTTGCCGCAGGAATGAACGCCACCCTAACCTGGTGGGGTGTTACCATCGCTATCAGCAGCCATGTCAGCCAAGGCTCCACCATCTTTTCTGGTGAAACGATCCAGAAAGTAGTCCCAGTCTTCGTTGCCGTAATGGTTTGGTTGATCCGCATTATGATCATCGGCAGCTTCACCGCCTCAGGTGATAAACTCTTTTCCACTCCAGCCGCTCAGCCTTCCAACCGTAGAGCCGCCCCAATTGGCTACAATAATGTGCCGGCATCCCAAGGCTATTCCGCCGCCGCGTCTAACACTTCCTTCAGAAGCGGACAACCTGTAAAACCCCAATACAAACCCGTAAGCCGTGCCAACGAAGCTTACATGCAAACAATGGAACCGAGCTACCACAATTTCAACGGCAAGAGCGCTTCAGACTAACTAGACTTACTCAAATGAACCAACTCTTCGACCAGCGCCATCGAAAACGCACAACCACCAGGCAGAAACCACAATCTCGAGGTTCTCTGCCTGGACCTTTTTTCCCGGTCTTAGTTTCGGTAGGGTTGGTCCTTTTCTTAGTGATCTTCCTCTATACCACGGTCAAGACCCCTGAAAAGAATTCGGCAACCGTTTCACCGTCGATTGCGAATTTTTTTTCACCTGAAGTAAAACATTGGGAACCTAAGATCGTACAATGGGCGCAAGAAAACCAATTAGACCCTAATATCGTAGCCACTATCATTCAGATCGAATCCTGCGGAAACCCAAACGCGCAATCCGGCGCTGGCGCCATGGGGTTATTCCAAGTTATGCCATTCCACTTTTACGATTACGAAGACCCCTTCGACCCCGATACAAACGCGCTGCGAGGGTTAGGGTATTTAGCAAGTTCTCTCAAATATGCTGATGGAGTTCCATATTATGCTTTTGCTGGTTACAACGGTGGTATTGGAATTATGGATTCGACCGAATTCTATTGGCCGGATGAAACGATTGATTACGCCTATTGGGGTTCAGGAATTTATCAAGATGCGATCGATCTTCAAACCAATTCACCCCGATTGGAAGAATGGCTTTCCTCTGGAGGAACATCTTTATGTGAAAAAGCCAGTGAAGCAATCGCGGCTCAATACTAAACTTAGCTTAGAGGAAGTTCAACGATAAAAGTAGTACCTTCGCCAACCGCAGAATCAACAAAGATCTTCCCATTATGTGCCACCACGATCTTCTGGGCAATCGAAAGCCCTAAACCATACCCACCGATCTTCGATCTTGTCCGCGATTTTTCTCCACGATAAAAGCGATCAAAAATATGATCAATCTCTTTTGAAGCGATACCCGGCCCATTATCCTCAATGGTCACCCGCGCGATACTCTCGCCTTTCACTAATTTTACAATTACGGTTCCATTGGCCGGTGTATAACTGATCGCGTTTGAGATCAAGTTGATAAACACTTGCTTCAACCGGTCACGATCTCCGCTGACCATGGTTTGGTCGATCTCAACCAGTTTTAATTCCACCTTATCTTTTGCCAATACCCGCAACTGCTGAAAACTATCGATTAACAATTCATCTAGTGCTACCGGCTTATAAGTGAGTGCCAACTTGCCAGATTCTGCCTGTGCGAGCAGCAATAGGTCGCCAACCATTCGTGTCAGCCGATCAACCTCTTCTTTGATCGTAGAAATAGATTCTTCATCCGGCCCAAATTTCTGAATAAGATCCGCGTTCCCTTTGATCACGGTCAGAGGAGTTCTCAACTCGTGTGAAACATCCGCCAAAAATCGTTGCTGGGCGGTAAAAAGCGTTTCAAGTCGAGCTAATGTGTTGTTAAAAGTACGTATCAACGACCCAACTTCGTCAGCCGGAGAATAATCCTCTGGGATCCGACGGGAAAGATCGTGAGTTTGGCTGATCTGTTCCGCTGTTTCGGTAAGCATGGTCAGCGGTTCCAGCGAGCGGTTCACCGTTAGCCACGATGCGAAAGAGAGGAACACCATCGAGATCAACGTCACGGAGATGAGAATCAGGATCAAGGATCGTTGGATAGAATCGATCAGGTTGAGATTCATACCCGCTATCAACAAACCCACCTGCCGCTCCCCCGCGAACAAGGGAACCGACAAAACCCGCAGGTGGATATCGCTCAATTGAACATCGTTGGTCACGGTAGTGTTGTAGCTAAAACCAGCTGCGTCCAGCGGAACAGTGATATTTTGAATACCAGGGGAACTCATTTTCAGTTGGTTCGATCGATCCCAATATTGAACATAAACCCCAGCGGTCAGTTCGAGCGTTGGCAAGGTGATCACATCCAATTCGCCAACATTTGATACTTTTGAATTGTTGATGATTTCAGATACGGTTTGATTGAGGGTATTATTTACCTGATCGAGCAATAATCGGCTAATCAGAAGATAGATAACAATACCAAATAATAAAATCACACCGCCAAGCAAGGTGGTATTTAGGAGTGTTAGTCGCGTTCGTAAGGATAAGGAGGTGAACAATGAATATCCAACGACGCTTTATGAGGTTTCTTTGAGAACGTAACCAACGCCTCGAACAGTGTGGATCAACCGAGGTTGGCCGGCTTCTTCCAATTTTTGCCGCAAGTATCGAATATAAACCTCAAGGACGTTTGATTCCCCGCCAAAATCGTACCCCCACACCCTATCAAATAATACCTCGCGGGTCATAACCTGCCGGGGGTGTCGAAGAAATAACTCAACCAGTTCAAATTCCTTGGCTGTAAGAGCTATGAGCTTATCGCCCCTGTACACTTCATGGGTTCCAACATCCAAACTAAGGTCGGCGAATTTCAGCCCTTGTACCCGATCGGTCTGTGTTCTTCGCAAAAGTGCTCGAATTCGAGCTAATAATTCGTCGAGGTTGAATGGTTTGACCATATAATCATCCGCGCCGGCATCTAATCCTTGGATCCGATCTTCAACAGTGTCCTTAGCCGTCAGCATCAGCACAGGGATCGAGCCACCCATTCGCAACCGATGACAAACCTCTAGGCCATCCAACCCAGGCAGCATCCAATCCAAAACTACCAGGTCCGGAGCGTTATCGCGTGCCTTTACCAAACCGCTTTTACCATCCGGAGCGCACTCCACGTTATAGCCTTCATAAGCCAAACCACGTTGTAAGAGTTTTGAGATGGAAGGGTCATCTTCAATAATCAGAATTCTTTCATTCATTAGCTGCTCCTTGTTATAAATTAAATTATACTCAATGCTGGTAGAATAAAATTGCATAAATTATGAAACGTATATTTGATCTGGTTATTTCCACCCTCCTTCTTATTCTTTTATCACCGCTTCTATTGGTCCTTTCTATGCTGGTACTCCTTTTTAATGGATCGCCGGTTCTATTCACACAACTTCGTCCAGGTTACCGCGGCAAGATTTTCAGTATTTATAAATTCCGAACAATGGCGCAAGCCAAAAACACGGATGGTGCCGACCTACCTGATTCGGTTCGTATCACGCCCTTCGGCAATTTCCTACGAAAATATAGCCTGGATGAATTACCCGAATTGCTGAACATTTTTTTTGGTCAAATGAGCTTTGTCGGCCCCCGACCTTTGCTCGTTCAATACCTCAGCCGCTATAACGCGGAGCAAAACCGCCGCCACGATGTTCTGCCTGGCCTTACCGGCTGGGCCCAGATCAACGGTCGAAATGCCATTAGTTGGGACGAAAAATTCAAATTAGATGTTTGGTATGTTGATCACCAAAGTTTTTGGTTAGATCTAAAGATAATGGCATTTACTTTGTTGAAAGTAATAATGAAGGAAGGAATTAGCCAACCTGGCCATGCCACCTCAGAAGAATTTATGGGGAATGACAAGATATAATTGGATAATACCCATCCTATTTGGGATATAATACAATTCATCAAATATTAGAAAGGTATTTAAAATGACAATTCGCTCTTCAACAGCTGTTTGGAACGGAACTTTAAAGGATGGCGCAGGAACAATGAAAGTTGGAAATGGCGCTTACGAAGGTCCATACACTTATGTCTCTCGATTCGAAACCGGAAGTGGCACCAATCCCGAAGAATTGATCGGGGCCGCACATGCAGGCTGCTATTCGATGTTTCTTTCCGCGCTTCTTACAAAGGCCGGTTTCACTCCTACTAGCATTTCAACCGAAGCCAAGGTTCACCTAACTGAAGGCCCTACCATTAGTCTGATCGAACTAACCACCATCGCTGTGGTTCCTGGCGTTTCCCCCGAAGTGTTTCAGGGAATAGCCCTTGAAGCCAAGGCAAAATGCCCAGTTTCAAAGGTATTATCCGGCGCTGAGATTACTCTTAACGCAACCCTCGCCTAATATTATTTAGAAATTAAAAACTCGCGTTTTTTACGCGAGTTTTTTTTTATTTTTTGTTAGAGGATTTAACAAACCTAAAATGAAATATGATAGGAATGAGTATCAATAGATATGCCAACCCCGCTAAAATGATCACGCCATCCGTGTTTCCCAGCGATACGCTACGATTGATCGGCAAAAGGACACCAGTGGTATTTGTAGGATCGCTAAGGGAAAAGATGCCGATCTGCGCTCCAGCAAAAAGCAGAAGGAAGATCGTTGAAACGGCGATAAGAATAATAATTAGTTTGCTCATAGGTAAGGGTTCTGAACGGGTGATATTTTTCACCCAATTTTTCCATTCTCATAAGGGAAAATCATCAAAGAGCATAATTTTCTAAAAGTATAATCGAGTTCTAAAAATATGTCTTGGATACTCCTGATCTTATGTATTAATCTGATTTTTTAGAACGAATTCACTTCGAGCGGGTTATATTTTTGATGAAGTTTTTTCTTTCAATGATAGAATATAATCTCATCAATTTGGTTGAAATTATCTTATATACAGAACCCGCTTTTTTTACAAGGTTACATCACTTCTCAATTTCAGGCTAATTTATTATCTCGAATCGCCTGATGTGGTTAATAGACAATTTGTTGTTCAGAATAGGTTGAATTATTCTGAATTTTTTAATAATTATCGCAATTTAATTTTTGAATGAGTTGTAAAGATAGAAAAATAAGCAGGAGAGACTATGCAGAAAGTTTTAGACCTTATTAAAAATCCATCCTTTAAGATAGCTATCCTTGTGATTGTACTGGTAGCTTTCAGCGCTGGTCTGGTGGGTATTTATTTCACCCAGATCCCTCCAGAACAACCGATCCTCTTTCCGCACGATCGTCATGTGAACTTGCAGATCCAATGTCTTTATTGTCATTCCGGAGCTTGGAAACAAGCCTCAGCTGGTTTGCCAACCGAACAAAAATGTTGGGCTTGCCATGGTCAGTTAAAGAAGTATTTCGACCCTGTTGTACCAGTAGCTGATTGGCCAATCGAGTTGCAAAAACTAAACGATTATGCCGTCAACAACAAACCCATCAAATGGGTACCGGTTTATCAAGTGCCCGATTTTGTTCATTTCAATCACCGCCCCCACGTTGCCAAAGGCGTTGCCTGCGAAACATGCCATGGGGATATGAGCAAAAAGACGGTCGCGACCCTCGAACAAACCGTGAATATGGGCTGGTGTATCAATTGCCACACCAAAAAATCAGCAAACGACCCAGTTTTGCAAGCCAAATTATTGGATTGCGGCACATGCCATTACTAAACCTCCTCAGACAATATTCATACCCAATGAATTTTGTTATGTTGAAAGGAAAAATAAATGAGTGAAAAATTATCAAGGCGTGATTTTATAAAGTTAGCTGGAACGGGAATCGCGGTATCCAGCGCGATCACAGGCTGTGGCCCGGCATCTCGTTATACCACCCGTGAGCCTTACACCAAGATGCCCGAGTACAACTACAACGGCAAAAGCACTTTCTACGCCTCCACCTGCCGCGAATGCCCTGCTGGCTGCGGTATCGTTGTTCGAACCATGCAAGGCCGTGCCATCAAAGTGGAGGGCAATCCCGTCCACCCGCTCAATCTAGGTAAAACCTGCGCCCGCGGACAAGCCTCCCTACACGGGTTATATAACCCCGACCGAATTCAAGAGCCAGGAACAAGAACCCGCGGTGATTCAGCCTTAACTGCTATCGATTGGGAAGCAGCTATTCAGATCATCTCAGATGCCCTTGCTTCTGATCCCGGGTCACTGGTCTTTCTTTCAGGTCTAGCCAATGATCACGTCTACGACCTAGCGGTAGAGCTTTGCGCCTCCATCGGTGCCCCAAAGCCAATTCGCTACAGCGCCTTCGAGCTCTTCGAATCGCAAGCTACCCTTCGCCAAGCCACCAAAACGGTATTTGGCAGCACGAATCCCCTCTATTTCGATCTCGCCAATTCAGACGTGACCTACTCCTTTGGGGCAGGCTTTTTAGAAACCTGGCAAAACCCGGTAGCCAATACACGCAGTTTTAGCAAATTCAGGCGTGGTAGTGATAAACGCGGCTATCTCGTTCATTTCGAACCGCGTATGTCGCAAACCGCTATGAAAGCCGACGAATGGATTCCGGTTGCCCCTGGTACCGAAGGTTTAGTCGCCAGCGCCATTGGCAAACTCGTGGCGGAAGCCAAACTCGGTTCAGCTCCTGCTGCCTTTAATGCTGTAAATTTAGAAGAAGCCTCAACCCTCTCGGGTGTTTCTGTGGAAACGTTAGAGCGTTTAGCCACCATTTTCGCCAACGCCCAAGCACCTCTAGCCATTCCCCCAACCACCGCCTCAGGTGCTCCTAACGGTTTGGGTTCGGTCATTTCAACCCTTAACCTAAATGTCTTGGTAAACAACTTAGGCAAACCGGGCGGTTTATTCCTCTCCCCAGATGCCGCTATCCCCGCGATGGATAGCAGCGCTACCTACAAAGATCTGCAAGATCTTGTCAGCAAGATCAACGCTGGCAAAGTAAAAACCCTTTTCGTACACGGGTTTAATCCTGTCTTCGAATTCCCAGCCTCCCTCGGTTTTGAAGCCAGTTTATCGAATGTTGAATCGATCGTTTCTTTCTCCACTTATGCCGATGAAACCTCCTACATAGCCGATGTGGTTCTGCCAGATCACTCAGCCCTCGAATCGTTTGGGTACCAAAGAGTCAAAACTAATACCTTGCTCCCCATTCTTTCAGGCGCTCAACCTGTAGTAGCTCCCTTCTACAACACCATGTCGACCGTTGATCTTTTGTTGGCGGCCGGCGCCAAGGCGGGCGGTAAAGCCACCCTTCCTTACAAAGATGAAGTTGAATTTATCCAAGCCAAAATTGAACCTTTGATGGAAGTCGCTGACGGATACTTCAACGGTGCAGATCTCCCCACTTTTTGGGCGTCCTTCCAACAATTTGGCGGCTGGTGGCAAAATTCAAACAACCCATCGGCCCCTGTATCAGCTGGTTCTCTCGATGTTGCTCCGCAAATCTCCACCGAACTATCCATCGGCGAAGGCGAATTATTCCTGCACACCTATCTTTCCCCCATCCTCGCCGAAGCAGGCGCTAACAAACCTTGGCTACAGGAAGTTCCCGACCCCGCTACCACCGTAATGTGGAACACCTGGCTCGAGATCAACCCAAAAACTGCCGAAGAGATGAACCTTGCGAATGATGAAGTGGTGAAGGTCATCACGGAAGCCGGCGAGATCGAGGTTTCTGTGCTGGTATACAAGGCGATTCGTCCAGACGTTGTAGCGATCCCATTCGGCCAAGGCCATAAAAACTACGGCAGGTATGCCTCAAACCGAGGCGCTAACCCAGCAGATCTTTTCGGGACGACAGTAAACGAGGCGGATGATCTTGTTTATTCAAGCCAAAAAGTAAAGATTGAAAAAACTGGCAAGAAATATCCTTTATCTCGTATGGAAGGATATACCAAATTAGAGCGCGATCTTGGCGAACACTAATTGATAGGAGATATGGATAATGACAAATCATAACATTCCTGAAGTAAAAGCAAACTGTGAAGAAACCAGCGGCGTTTGGGGTATGTCCATCGATATGGACGTATGCTCAGGTTGCCAGGCGTGTGTAGCTGCCTGCGCGATGGAAAATAATATCGCTTTTGTTGGCGAAGAAGATTCCGGTTACGGCCGTTCTCTGCACTGGCTACGGGTTGAACACACTTTTGAAGGAGAATATCCTGAGGTTGAGACTACCCCTTTCCAACCGATCGGTTGCCAACAATGCGGCAATGCCCCCTGTGAACCAGTCTGCCCGGTGTTTGCGTCTGTTCACAGCAAAAACGAAGACCTCAATTTACAGGTGTACAACCGTTGTGTAGGCACCCGTTACTGCGCCAACAACTGCCCATACGTCGCGAGAGTATTCAATATGCGCGACTACGAGCGTCCAGAACCTCTACCTAATCAATTTAACCCCGATGTAACGGTTAGACGCCGTGGCATTATGGAAAAATGCACCTTCTGCATTCAACGCATTCACCAAGGGCAAGATAAAGCCAAAGCCGAAGGCCGCGAATTATTAGACGGTGAAGTAGTACCCGCCTGCGCCCAAGCCTGCCCCGCCGACGCAATCGTTTTTGGCCGTTTGGATGACCCCGAAAGCAAAGTAAGCAAGCTTTCGAAGGCCGGGCGTGGGGTTAAGCTGATCGAAGAATTAGGCACTCTGCCCCGAGTGACCTTCCTTGAAGAGGAGAAAACCTATGGCCGTACTGGCTGATTCAACCAAATCCTTTGCTCACACAATAGAGCATGACCACGAAGCTCATCTTCGCGAGGAGCACTTGATGCTTGACCCAAGGCCCCGTGGCGAAATGAATGCCATGGTCATGGAAGCAATGACAACCACCTCCTGGAAATTTTGGGCGGTCGCCGCTTTCCTCGCGGTAGTCGTTGTTATCTGCCTCGGCTATTACTGGGGATATATGATCACCAGCGGTTTAGGCGTTGCCGGTATCAACAGACCTATTTATTGGGGTATTTTTCTGGTAAATACGGTTTTTTGGATCGGTATCAGCCATGCCGGTACGTTTGTTTCCGCTTTGCTCAAAGTCTTCAAAGCTGAATTCCGACGTCCCTTTACACGCGCCGCCGAATTGATGACCACCTTTGGGTTGGTGCAAGCCGGCCTCAGTATCTTTATGCATATGGGCCGTGTTTGGTTATCCTATTGGCTTATGCCTTACCCCAACGAACGCGGTCTGTGGCCAAACTTCCACTCACCGCTCGCATGGGACTTTCTAGCCATCAATACCTACCTCCTCTCCAGCACGATGTACCTTTTTATGCCGCTCATTCCAGATCTGGCAATGGCGCGTGACCGATCTACCGGTTGGAGAAAAAGCCTATATCGAGTTTTAGCACTCGGTTTCCGTGGCACCGAAGGCGAATGGGCTCACCTACGGTTCGCCATGAACCTTTTCGCGTTTGCCATCCTACCCGTCATGTTCTCGGTTCACACTATCGTCTCTTGGGATTTCGCCGCCGCCATGCGTCCCGGTTGGAGTTCCACCATCTTTGGCCCATACTTCGTCATCGGGGCCCTGCAATCAGGCATCTCCGCGGTGGCGATGGTTCTCATCGTCGTTCGCGCCACCATGAAAAACATGAAATACTTCATCCGCCCTGAACATTTAGACGCACTTGGCAAGTTGATGTTGATCATCTCAATGGCGTGGGCTTACTTCTTCTTCAACGATTACCTAGTTCAATGGTATAACGGCGATAAGTGGACCGACCTGCTCCTTCACTTTCACGAAGAAGGCCCTGTTGGCTGGATGTGGCTCTCTATGTTGTTTTTCAACATTGCTGTACCCTGGGCAACGTTGTGGAACAAATCCATTCGCCGCAACCCCACCGCTTTGTTCGCTATCGGCTTCTTTGTAAACGTCGCCATGTGGTTCGAACGTTACATCATCGTTCCAACCTCCCTTAGCATCAACCGTTTTCCGTTTACCTATCAATTCTATAAACCCGGTGTCGAAATTCCTCTAAGCTTTGGAACCTTGGCATTGTTCATCCTTCTGTATATGCTTGCTTCCCGCATCATCCCATTAGTACCAGTTTGGGAAGTTCAGGAAGGTCAGATGGCGCACAGCCTAAAGAAATTTGGTAACGAATCCATTATCACGATCAGCGATCTGGAAGAATAACGGTAAACCTATGACTGATAAAAAGATGTTATTAGCGATTTTTCCGGATGTAAATCCGGCGGCAGTTGGTATAAAAACCCTGCGAGAGCTCGGCATTCAGGATGACCATGTTGATGTCATTTCTGG
>CAZSLN010000043.1:0-22372 GCA_964607645.1 uncultured Anaerolinea sp. | reverse complement strand
AGCTCCCTGCTGCACCGGTTCCACCTCGCGCCAGACAATCCCGAACGTTGCAGCGGCCTCGGGGTGCGAAGAACGGCAACCTCGCAAAAAAACGTGGGTTCAACCAGCTCGGCAGGCGCGCCACCACCAAATGCCGCAGGCAAAACCCCTCCAAACCACAGCATCCAGCGGTACATGGGCAAAAGTTGATCTCATGTTCAGCGAGGTTTCCATCACTGTTCTTCCGCCCGCTAGGCACAGCCCAAGCATTGCCCGCCTAGCCCCAAACCCTCCCAAAATTCGCTTCCGCACCAATGATCCCAAATCGCGGCTGTATCCCCATGAATACTGTATAATGTTTACTATTATTATCATTTTTATCTAGTTTCTAACAATAAAACCGATAGCAATAACCACAAAGGCTTCTTCCGCCGGGATAAAAAATCCCTGGCAAAGATCCCTTCCAAACGATCCAACATAGGAGCAATAAAATGAAAAACAAATTATTCAGCATCACCGCCCTGGTTTTTTGCCTCGGTCTGGTCTTATCCGCCTGCAACGCCATCACCCACACCATCACCATCTCCAACAACGGCACCGTCAACTACTGCGAGCTGTTGGTATCCCCTTCCGGCGCCGATGCCTATGGCGAAAACCAGCTGCCCGATGGTGAAACCGTCACCCCCGGCAACAAGTTTGATATCACCGTAGAAGAAGCCGGCGATTACGATGTTCAGATTGTCGCCTGTGATGGCGCCGGTGAGCAAGTTCTCACCGTTTCGGTACCCTAACCAACCCCAACAGCCCCTTTCGAACCCACCGCAAGGGCAATCACCTTGACGAACAGGGCTCTTAGGATAAAATAGAAAGGCAAGCCGGGGCGGTGGCGGAATAGGCAGACGCAACAGACTTAAAATCTGTCGACGAGAGTCGTGAGGGTTCGACCCCCTCTCGCCCCACTTAAAGAGATCTTTTGAAGGTCTCTTTTTGTTTTCTCCTCTAATTCTCTATCCCCAAATTGAGCCCTTCATAAAGATCCCAATGAATCGGTATTGTAGTTTTTTCCATATATAATTTAAATGAAATAATAACGTTAGGAGAAATTTATGTACTTTATTCTTGCGATTCTGTCTCTATTACTAATTATTATTGCTGGTTTTTACATCGGAAAATTCATTGTATCTAAGTGGTTTCCAACTGAGGACAGAATTGGTCAAACTACTACGTATGGCCTCGTATTAATTTTTATTATTTTTGCTACATCAGGAATTCTGGTCCCATATTTAGAATTCTTAACATGGGCAATGGATATGGCTCCGAGGTTGTGAACAAATTTTTCAATCTAGGTAAGTGCCAATCCGCGGTCCATGCCACCATGTAGACACCCTGCAAGGTAATACCACCCACCCCGACCCCCAGGAGCTGACGCACCCGATTGGCGCAAGCCATCAAGCCCCACGCAAGCCTTACGGCTTGCGTAGCGGCAGTGCACGACCTGCCCGGTTGGTGCAAGCCAACCCGCTCTTTCCGTACCTAAACGATCTTCAAAAATCCCGCCAATATCCCACCGGGATATTGAAAATACTTCTCACCCACCTTAAACTTCACCAGCATCTTGCCATCCACAATGGTGATCACCTTCCCGCGCCCAAACTTGGCATGATCCAGCAGCGCGCCTGTCACAACCTTAAGGTCCACTACCGGTTCGTCCCGTTTTGGTTCTTGCGCCTTCACCGGAACAACCCCTATCCCCACATGCACCACCGGTTTTGATGCCCTCGCGTTATCTCGCAATTGCGCAGCTTCTTTCTTTACCCGCGCCGGTCTCCCGACCGAGCGCGCGATTTTGACCGAAGGTCTCCCTACAAGCTGGCGTTCAGGTTAGGCAAACTTCCAACAAAAATAACAATATCATTATTCAGAACCACCTAAAAAATATTTATGGGCAGATATGAATTCTACGCCCCTCCAACAGCGAACCAGGCCAGTACTTTTCCAGTACTCATTCCCAAACTACTTCGTAAAAATATTTTGATTCCTCGCCATGATTGCCGGCAGCGTGTACGTATATATAATGGAACCCAGGTTCCGTTAAGGTAAAGGTTAATTTAGAGTCATTCCCCTCACCACTATCATCATCGGATTTAATGAACTCCAACGATGGTGAAAATAATGCCACTCGCGGATCTAAACTTGAGCCTAGGGAAGGACCGTAAACATTAATAGTAATGGTTTTACCCGCCTCTGCTCGAAACTTATACAAAGTGCCAGGGTAATCAAAACCGTGACCACTGATATTTTTGATGATTTCGTTTGGAATCTCTGATTTTTCTTCTGTAATATGGCCTACAACACGCACCCCAGTGATTAACTCATCCGAAAAATCAAACACGTCAATCCCGATCCCTTCATAAATTTGGAGCAAATAATCTTCACCGCTGAACTCGGGTTCAAACAGTGCCATGTAATATTTTCCGTCCTCCCTCACCGAAAAGGATAATTGAGGAAGTATCTCAAATCCACCAGGAGTTTCTTGAATCCAACGACCCATTTCATCATAAAGGCTGATCTTTACCGGAACATCCGAGATAACATGGGAAACGTAATGCGTATCTTTTTTTAAGTCGAGCAGGTAACAATTAGGCTCACGTTGGGTCGACATTACGCCCTCGATACTCTCCCCTAAAGCCAATTTAGTAGCGCCAGGGCAGTAACTGCTGCTAGATATTGTTCTTCCCCATCCACCGTCCAACTTGATGAACGGGTATAGGTCTGCCCACTGCGTACCTAACAACAACCCCTCTTCCAAGAAGGTTTCAGGATAATTTTTCCCATCAGCCGTAGCCTTGCGCACCTCCAAAATTTCATCTACAGATACGGAGTACATAACCTCCTTACCATCAGGGGAAAACACCGCATTATAGTATTTATCACCCTCATCATCTAACAAAAGGGGCGAGGGGTCTTCAATGATCGGGATTGCCAGCAATTGCGGTGTATCGGAAAATTCTTCTTGGGCGGATACAAGCAAAGTGTCTTCCTTTTCGTTCTGTCCAAGAAGAGTGATCTCGTTCCACTCTTCCAACATATAAAAACCATCGGCTTTAGTAAAACTTGAAGTGTAAAGATTCTGCTTTTCATCCACTTCAAAGATGAAATAAAGGCGCTCCATTTCCTCCGTAAAAAAAACTGAAAGATTTTTGCCTAAGTCATTATAAAGAAGTAGAGAAGGTTTGCCTTCAAGCGATTCAAGGCTGATTCTCAGCTCATCATCGTCCAAATTTGAGGCAGCCACCAGTAATTTTTGGGGTTGGCCCAACACACTAAACCTTAACTCGCCCTCAGATTTTGACAGCATAGAATTTTCATTGCCCAGCATATCGTATACATGTAACTCTGTTTCACCATCTAAGTTCGGTTTGCTATAGACCAATTTTTTCCCGTCAGCGCTAAATTGAACAGTGAAATTAGTAGCGACATCTATATCGACAAACTCATTGGTCAGTAAGGTATACAGAGTCAACATTCCATCTTCGGCTTCGCTAACAAAATAGAGCGAGTCGCCAGAATCAGAAAACCCAAAAGCGCCAATATTGGGGTACGGGTCACTTTCCATGATTGGCTTTCCAGTTGGCACATCAAAGTAAACCAATTTCTGTTGATTTTCCCCAAATGGGTAAACGTAGATCAATTTTGAACCATCTTGGTTAAACAAGAATTCATCTAATTCCATGGAATCGATGATTTCCTTTTCCGATTTTCCATCGAGCGATATGAGTGAAATACTTTTCTCATCTTTACTATTCACAGTAACCTGTACAACCTGAGAGCTATCGCCAAGAAGATAACAGGATTGACCCCTAGCCAGTCGTTGGGCTTTTTGATCTCTATCAATAATGAAGCAGCTCCCTTTCAGTTCGTCTTGTTCAACAAGCATCACGCTTGAGTTCTCCTGAATAAATTGAAGGCTTAGGTTGTCAACCTTCGTATCAAAAACCGGTATTTTTGCATTTTCTTTGTCAAGGTCAACTTTTTCCAAAAAGTATTCAGAATTCTCCCTATACCAAAGGTAAAGATCATCCGCCCCGGACGGAAAAACCCCAAGCACACCCGGTGAATTATCTTTTTGTTGTTGGCCAGATTGTAAGGCTGGATTATTAATTGGATTAATTTGTAGCATGAATGGATATACATTTCGCAATATACTTTGATTTCGATCCTCGAGTGTGTCCCAATCATTTAAAAGCACATCATATTCGAGATTACTTTTTGGAATTGCCATCAAAAATTTTGTAGATCGTAAGTGAAGAATTGATTTAAATGAATTAAAAACATGGTCAAAATTCTGAACGATTACAAATGAAGCGATTGCAAGTAATAAGATAGAAAAAATTATTATCGCAAATCCGATTAGTTTATTTCTAGATATCGTGATATTTATGTCAGTTTTATTCGTCATATTAACACACCTTTAAAAGACGTTTGAAGGGAGTAAATCATTCCATCCTGCTACTATAAGATGGTTCCATGAAAAACACTTCTAGATAACCAATATGCCGAGAAAAATGATGATATCTAAATTTAAAATTCTTTTTCGGATAATTTCAATCATCAATAGTAGTTAAATTGGATTGTTCGATCATTCCGATCTATTGAAGGATGCGGAAGAAAGATTAACAAATTTCTGATAGAAATCTAAAATTTACCGTTTAATAAGTAAACAATTATCAAATGGATGCAGTTCACATCCGTTTGGCCCTCAAAGGAGGCTAACATGGCAGACAAGAATATTTTTCAAAAAGTAGCAGCAGCATTATCAAACGAAGATGAAAAAGCAGCAGCGCAGGCAGCCGCATTAGAAGCAGCCGCAAAAGCAGAAACGACGGCCAGAGCAAATATTGCCGCCAAGGAAAAAGCAGCAGCAGACGCGAAAGCGGCCATAGAAGCAAAAGCAGCAGCAACCGCTAAAGCGCTTGCAGATCAAAAGACCGCAGCGGCCGCCAAACTAGCTCAAGATAAAGAGATGGCAGAAGCCAAAAAAGCCGTCGAAGCCGCTCAGGCTGCATTTGCAGCACTACCCAGGGTAAAAGTTGGCAAGGATGATACATTAAGTGCAATCGCTCTTAAACAATATGGCCACGCCACATAGCCGTATTGGAGATTAATTTATAACCAAAACAAAGCCGTCATTGGCGAGAACCCCGGTATGCTCAAGGTTGGCACTGAATTGGTCATTCCAAAATTACCCGATACCTTGAAGAAATAGGTAAGATATGACAAAAGTAGTTTCACCACTCGTGAACATTTTTGAACAAGTCGCAAAAACTCTTGTAGAAAACCAGCAGGACTTGAATCAAGCGGATAGCGTCAACCATGACCATGGCGATAATATGGTTAGCACTTTTCAGACGATTGCCCAATCTTTGCAAAAAAAACAAGGTGTACCTGATAGCCAGGCCTTGGAATATGCCGCGAAGATGCTTGCGAAGAACTCCAAAAGTGGATCAGGCGAGTTGTATGCCAAAGGTTTATCACAGGCTGCATCTACCTTAGAGGGAAAGCAGTTTGATCCTCAGATGGCGACCCAACTTCTGCAAGCTCTCATCGGTGGTGGCACTAATCCCGCCCCTCAGGAAAGCCAAAGTTCCGACGGCGATTTACTTTCATCAATTTTGGGAGGTTTGGCAGAAACAACCAGCCAAAAAAGTACAACCAATCAGGATAGTGGTGATTTACTTGGGTCGTTATTGGGAGGGCTCGTTGGTGGAAATTCTAAGCAAAGTACTAACGATGGAATTGATATGGGCGACCTGCTAAACGCCGGAATGGCCTTTATGAGCGCCAAACAACAAGGTGGAAACAATATCGAAGCCCTTATGCAAGCCTTTATGGCAGCAAACGGAATGGGCACTTCCGCCCACCGGCAACAATCCACCCAATTGGTGGTAGGTTCCTTTCTAAAAGCCCTCGGATCCATGCAATAGAAAGTTTATATTTCGTAATTTAGCTGTGGCGAGAATATTCTCGCCACAGCTATTTTTTAGCGGGACTTCAATTCGTTTTCTTGCTTATTATTTAGGAAGAGATTACCGAATGGAGAAAACATGCCAATCGTAAAATGATTCATCACATCGCTGTGTTTGTATCAGATAGGAAAAAACCATTAGCCTTCTTGCAAGGAATTATGGCAATTCACTTGAAAGAAGTGAAGATTATTCCCGCTGAAGCTTCAAACGTGGCGTTTTTTATCGCTCGTCGGGACTGAAATGGAATAATAGCGCGTTTGATCTCCCGGTTTTATACGATCCGCCAAGCAATGAATTTTCGAGGAACTAATTTGTAAATACAAATATATTGCCCAAAACTTAATAATGCTCATTTATAAAATAGAAAATAGGCTGGCGTCATTTCAACTTCCATTCCTCACCTTGAGCAGTATCTGAAATCAAAACATGTCAAATTTATTGGCATAATTTAAATTCAGGCGACCCTAACAGATCTTTCAGCTATAGGTGCAAATATTGCACATATAACTGAAGTAGGTGTAGGCGTCTTCAACGGTCTTAAATCGGTCGCTGTTTGTCCTGAGAGTTTTCTACCAAGCGTCTTAATATAATTTATTTCTTTTGTGGGTTCGATTCCTATTGATTAATCGGGGGTAATTGGATGATTGACCTTTGTTTGTTGATTTGGTTTATTACTTGTTTTTCCCAATTATCATCAGCCATGATGGAATAGCTGATATTTTTACCGTACTTGTTTTGAAACGCTATCTTAATACTATGGTTTTTGAACCCAATAACATTTGAGGTAGATATATCTTTTAAGGGACAACATGAATAGATTGGGAATGTATTATTATAGTATTTTTCTATTCGAACAAATTTATGGGCCGTTAGTATAGAAAAATCTTCATTTGAATCAAGAATCTCAAATATAGTCGCCATGTCGTAGGTATATGTGGTCCAAAATATCTTGCTTATAAAATCCCCTATTAAGTAATCGGTTCTTATTTTTTTCAACTCTTTTGGATATTTTTTTGCAAATTCGCTAAATTCCATAACTTTCGAAATAGCCACTTTCCCTCCTTAAAATATAAACTCAATTTACTCCTAATATAATTTTCATCTTCATATTACTCAGGATTATTAATCCAAATAGTGTCATTTGTCATTCATCCACAAACACTCCCCCCAAAAGTGCGTATAATAAAACAACAGAAAGGACCCACCCCCAAATGAATTCCATCACCCGCATCACCCTCCAAGTTCTCCTCACCCTCGTCTCCGGCATCGCCGGAATGCTCATCGGCGCCCTCTATGGGGGCAACTACGCCACCAATTTCGTCTTTATGGGTGTGCGCGGTTACGAGGCCACCGGCCAGCTCGGCATGATCCTTGGCTTGGTGCTTGGCGCCGGGCTTAGCATTCGCTATCTTCATAAACAGCAATAACCCAAAGGCCATAAATGTACTTCAACCGCCAATCCCTAGAAGAATTAGAAGACAAAGCTCTCGCCCCCTATGGAATGCGCTCCAAAAATTCCAAGGGCAGAGCCTTTTTAGATCAAGAACCAAGTTACCGCACCGTCTTCCAACGCGACCGCGACCGCATTCTACACACCTCCGCCTTCCGCCGCCTCGAGTACAAAACCCAGGTCTTCATCAATTACGAAGGCGATTACTTCCGCACCCGCCTCACCCACACCCTCGAAGTAGCCCAGATCGGTCGCACCCTGGCGCGCGCCCTCGGCGCCAACGAAGACCTAGTAGAGGCCATCTGCCTTGCGCACGACCTTGGCCACAGCCCCTTCGGCCACTCCGGCGAAACCATCCTGCAGCGCCTCATGAAGGATCACGGCGGCTTTGACCACAACCGCCAATCCTTCCGCATAGTCACCGAGTTAGAGCAGCGCTACCCCGCCTTCCCCGGCCTCAACCTCAGCTGGGAGGTGCGCGAAGGCATCGTCAAGCACGAAAGCGAATACGACGTATCCGACGCCAGCGGTCTAGACCCCCACCTGCGCGGCAACCTCGAAACGCAGATCGCCAACGTTGCCGATGAGCTAGCCTACACCACCCACGATCTCGATGACGGCCTCCGCAGCGGCATGATCACCCCCCAAATGCTCAGCGGCATCGCCCTATGGGAGATCCTAGTCGAAACCTTCAAATGGAGCGGCCTGGAACTAGATGAGATGCAGCGCCACCAAATGATCCGCCAGCTGGTCGGCCTGCTCATTTCAGATATGATCGAAAGCACCGACGGCAGGCTTCGTCAGAGTAATGTAAAATCGGTGCTCGATATTCAGAAATTGAATTACAATGTTATAGGTTTCAGCGATGAAATGATCCGCCGAAACCGAGAAATGAAAGATTTTCTTTTCCAAAATTTATATCGCCATTACCGAGTGATACGAATGCAAGTGAAAGCAGAGAATATAATAAAAAATCTTTTTGAAGCGTACGTCGCGGAACCAGCCATGTTGCCCACTCAGTTCCAAAAACTGATTCCCGCCAAGGGGTTGCAGCGAACGGTTTGCGATTACATCGCCGGCATGACGGATCGATTTGCCATAGACGAACATCAGCGATTATTTGATCCCATCTTAAAGCCCTAAACGAAACTTTTTCACTAAAAAATTTTCTTCGGGCTCTTTACCACTCACAGCCCGGATTTTGATATTATTAGGAGGATTCCGTGACAGAACCAATTTATTTGACCCCCGAAGGGGCCGAAAAACTAAGAACAGAGGTAACCCAGCTAAAAGGCCCAGAACGTATCGCGCTTGCCAACCGCTTGCGGGAGGCCATTCAAATGGGCGATCTCTCAGAGAACGCCGATTACCACAAAGCCAAAGAAGACCAAGCTTTCCTCGAAGGCCGCATCCAAGAGCTGGATTACATTCTCAACAATGCCCAGATCGTGGAAGCGGTTACCCATAGCGAATACGTCCGCGTTGGCGTCACCGTCACCGTGCAAGAAGATGGCGAAGAACCGGAAAAATACCACATTGTCGGTGCCCAAGAAGCCAACGTAAAAGAGAGCAAGATCTCCAACGAATCCCCCATCGGCCGCGCATTAATGAATCACCGCGCTGGTGATACCGTTAGTGTTACCACCCCCGAAGGTTCCATCAATCTAAAAATTAAAAGTATCGACTAAGCCCGCTCTTTTAACCCAAAAGCGCCTCGCAAATGCGAGGTGCTTTTAGGTTAAAGTCACTTAATCAGTTCGCTTCAAGATCATCAGCGAAATATCATCGCTCAGCGGAGCGTTCTCAGTAAAGCTGTTTACATCCTTCAAAATAGCGCGCAGCACCTCTTCCGGCTCCTGCGGCAAGGTCGCTTCCAACACCTTCACCAGGCTCGCCTCGCCATACGCCGTCATCCCCCGCGAAAACGATTCCGTCACACCATCGGTATAAAAACAGATGCTATCACCCTTCGCCACGGTCACGCTTTTTTCCTGGTAATTCGCCTCTTCCAACACCCCCAGCGCGATGCCGGTACGCGTTAACGTGGCAGGCGCGCCATCATGAAAAAAGATGGGCGGGTTATGGCCGGCGTTGGTATACACAAAGTCGCCGCTGTTCTCATCCAAGATACCAAAGAAGGCGGTCACGAACATGCCTTGCTCACAATCGGGGTAGAGTTTCGAATTAAGCCAATTTAACACGCGGGCAGGCGAATCGAACAACAGCACAGCCGCGTGCAGCAAGGACCGCGTAAGAGCCATAAATAACGCCGCAGGGATGCCCTTATCCGCCACATCCGCCATAAAAAACCCGATCCGCCCGTTTCCAAGCGGCAGCACATCATACAGGTCGCCGCCCATTTGCGTAGCAGTGATCCAGGTACTGGCCAAAACCCACCCCTGCGGCAGCGTCACCAATTTCGGGATGAAGGTTTCCTGTATTTGCCGCGCTACCTTCACTTCCAACTCCAATCGTTCCCGCGAGTTCTTTTCCATTTGGTAGTTCTCGTTTTGCAGCGCCAACGTGATCTGCTGCGCCACCCCGTTCAAGATCTCAAACCGGCGGCTGCGAAACCGTCTCCCGCCGATTGCTTCTTCAATCACTAACACCCCGTATACCTCGCCCTTCATGATCAACGGCAAGGCAACCAGCAACCGGTCCTCACTGTTGACCATATCGTCAAAGGTCCGTTCCTCATTCACTGCCGCGTAAACCCATTTTTCAAACCCCAAATATGCGTCGCTGCTCAAAACCATATTCTCTTCGCTTACACAAGCATCCAACAACGGGAATTCACCCGGCTGATACGCTCGCCAAAAAGTGTCGTATTGCTCCTCCGGTATGCCATACTCTTCCAGTGGAACCAGATACCCGCCTTGCCTTTGGAAGATCACCACCCGCTCCACCCCCACCAAGATCGGCAAAATACGTGAGATGGTAACCAATATCTCGCTGAGGCTGGTAAGGCTCACCACCGCCTGCGCCACCTGCAGCAAAGCCGCCGAGGCATACGCCTGCTCCTGCGCCGAATCATACAAACGCGCGTTTTCAATGGCAACGCTGGCGTAGCTGGCAAAAGTAGTTACCATCGCCTGAGCTTCGTGGCCATAACGGCCGGCAGTGTGATGCACCAAAGTGATCACCCCCAGCGGCTGCTCGCCAATGCGCATCGGAACATAAATGGCGGAGTGATTTTTATTGAATCCGCCATACAAGGCGGATGGACCGGTCGGATCCTCCGCTTTGCGCACGATCGGTTTGCGGGCCAGCAAAGCGCTGCCCACCACCGTGAACCCCTCCGGGTTGTTATCGCGGATCTCTTCCAGCGCGCCGGGGTCTACCCCATGCGCCGCCGCGCAGTAGATCGATTGGTCATCCAACAGCCATATCGAGCTGATATCCGCCGGTAAATTGCGCTCCAACTCGGTCAAGATCGAATCCAACACCTGCTCTATGCTGGCGTTTGCCGAAAGCAAAACCGCCACCTCTCGCAAGCTCTCCACCGATTGCCGCCGCCACTGCTCCGAGCGGTACAGGTCGGCGTTGCGAATGGCGGGCGCGATGGAATCGGCCAAGGTTTCCAGCAAGGTCTTATCCACTTCGCTAAAACCATTAAGCTTGTCCGACTGTACATCCAAAATGCCGTTCACATCGCCGTTATACACCAGCGGAACCGTCAGCTCAGATTGAACATTAAATGCCGCAACCGGCGATGAAGCATATCGTTCATCCTTCTCAGCATCGTTAAGCAAAACCGTGCTGCCATGCCGTCCTACCCACGGGATGATCCCCTCAGGGTCATCCAGATCAATGACATACCCCTCCAATGCCTCAGAGCGCTTGCCAGAGCCGGCTTCGTACACAATTTGCCGCCGGTTTGGGTGCACGGTATAAAGGTGAACATACGGAAAACCAAAGTGCTTGGTTAGCAGGTCAGCTACTTCCTGCATCAATTCGTTCAGTTCCAGAATGGTGGTGATCTGCTTCGATACCTCGCTGATCAGCTGCATTCGTTGAGCTTGCTGTTTCAACTCGCTGAACAGAATGGACCCTTCGATCGCTTTAGCGATGGTGTCGGCCAGCGATTGCAGGACCAGCATATCATTCGGGTGAAACGCGTCGACCAATTCCGATTGCAGGTCCAACACACCCACCACTTTATCGTCAATTTTTAGCGGCAACGCCAACTCAGAGCGGGTTTCGGGCAGAATTTCCAAATGAATGTAACGCTCATCCTCCAGCACATTTGCCGAGTACATTACCTCGCCATTGGCGGCGGCGCTGCCAACCATCCCTGTGCCATAGCGTACCTGTATAGGGATCTCCTGAGCGAATCCGCTAACGCGGGTGGTGCCACCCATTCCGCCTTTAAAGGTCAAAAACTCGCCGCTTTCGTAGGTAAAGATGCCCACGTAATAATATTTAAAAGTAGAGTGGATCAACCGGGTAACTTTTTTGCTCAATACCTCTATATCCGGCTCATTGCTGATCTGATTCGATACATTGCGAACCAAGGCCAGCTGCCGCAGCCGAAACCGCTCGATCTCAAACTGGTTCCAAGCCACAAACGCCATCGAGATGATCTGAGCGATAGCGATCAGGGTATTGATCTCACGCGCTGTCAGGTTCTCGCCTTCGCTACGAGTCACTTCGATCACCCCCAACAATGCGCCGTCATTTTCAATGGGCAGAGCGATGCCATAAGCGCCATTTTTGTTGTAGCGCGCCAGTCGCTTTTTCTTCAGCACTTTTTTTTGCAAAGCGCTTCGTGGTTCAGCAGGGAACACATCCTCAACTTGGTCGGGCAAACGCTGGCGCGATTCATCCAGCCAAAGATCGCACTCCCCCGGCACCAAAGCACGGATCGCCGCCAAAATAAGGCCTTTTCTGTTTTCAAGTGTAGGGGAATTGATCAGTGCTTTGCCAAGATCAAAGATCTCGCTGATGCCCTGCTTCGTTTTATTCTTGGTTTTCACTTCCACCGGCAGGAATTTTTTCATGCGAAGGATATTCCCTTTTCCCTCAACATAATCGAAACTCACTTCATCCATCAATTTGTGAATGAAGTACAACCCTAACCCACCCACGTTAACCGCGTCTATATCAGCGTGGCTGCTTGGAATTTGGATGTCATTCGGCCGAAATTCCTCGCCAGAATCCACCAGCGTGATAACGATCGCCTCCCCCTCTTTGGCTACGCGCAACTCAATGGTCTTGTCTTTTTGGTTTTCGTAACTATGTTCGATGATGTTCGTGGCGGCTTCATCTACCGCCAGCTGTAAATTGTAGATGTCCTTTTCTTTAAATCCCCATTTCTTGGCCGGGCTGCCTACCACCTCACGGATCGCGTCGAGGTTCTCAAAATTTGCGGAAAAGACTTTTTTGATCATGTTTTGAATTAAATACGACCGCTCAGCAATTGAATTCACTGCGCGGTCGTTGTTTTTAAATGAACAGCAAATCCCTAAAAACTACCTACAGCGGATGTAACATCCGGGAACGAGCGGAAGATGGCATCGAATCCAGCCAGTTCCAACGCGGATTGGATGTTGGTAGGCACATTGGCCAGTACAACTTCGCCGCGACTCAACTTCTTACAATTCCGCTGCGAGGCGATCAGCACCCTAAATCCAGCCGATGACATAAACTCCACCTTTTCAAGGTCCAAAACGATCTTGAACCTGTTCTCCCCTTGGATCTGTTCCATGGCTTCCGCTAACTTGGGGGATGTTGAACTATCGATTCGTCCTTCTGCGCTTACCAGATCACAATGCTTAAATTGCTTAAGTGAGACTTCCATACAACCTCCGTAGAAAATTTATCGTTAAAGTATTTAAAAATTATAACACGCGACCCTTTTTGTTCAACTATCCACAGCGCAGATTGACATAAAATGCTATGTCGGGTATCCTTGCATTTCCGGTCAGGACCGGCGCGGCAGAGCTCTGCGAACTCCGCCAGGGCTGAGAAGCAGCAACGGTAAGGAGAAGTCTTTGGGTGCCGCCGCAATCCTGGCCGGTCTTATTTTTTTAAGACCACTGACCCTAAACCAATAAAAAAACCGACTCAAACGAGTCGGTTTTTATTTTTTTAAGGCATTGGGTTGTTCAGAGCCCAGTCATCCGCGATCACCAGCTCAATATCTACCGGTGCCGCCGCGTCGAGTTTATACCCGATCTGCGCGCCAGCGTTCAGGCTAAACAATTCCTGAAAGTACCTGATCACATACAAAGACCCGCGATGATCGATCACCTGGGTAACGCCGGGGTAATAGCTGGCGTTCTCAACCGATACAATATTGAAGCCTTGTCCTTTTAGGTATTCAGAGGTTCGTTCTGCAAGGCCCGGAACAGAGCTGGCATTGTAAATACCAATGCGCGCGCCTTCTTGGATAGCCAACTCTTGGTTTGTTCCAACAGCCAGTGGTTTGGTAGAGTTATTGGTGCCAAAGATTTCATCGCGTAAAACGCGTATCTCATCCGGGATCGGGATCATGATGGCCTGATTTTGGCCATTGACCACTACATTATCGGTCAGCACCATATCATAGGTGATCACGCCTTTTTTGATATTGGCGATATCAATGTCTTTTGCCAACATTCCCAGCTGCATAATATCGTTGAAAGTCAGGTTCGTAAGCACGCCAGACTGAATATCATCATAGATCTTAGGAGCTTTGCCAAGCATTTTCGCGAAATTGGCAGGGTCAAGTACTTTGTTGCGGAAAGCCATGATCACATCTTGCTGTCGTTGTGACCGATCAACATCTCCGCCGTTGGTATGCCTTGCGCGAACATAGGCAAGTGCTTCAACACCGCCGAGTTTATGCTCGCCAGCGCTCAACATAATATCATCAGGTCCGCTGCCAACCGGATCAATAAAGATCTTCTTAGGCACGTTCACGGTGATCTTATCAATATCATCGATCAATTGGGTAAAAGCCCAAAATTGCATCTGCGCGTAGTACTGAACAGGAACCCCGATCACCTGCTCAACGGCCCTCATCGCCAAAGCTGGGCCGCCGCCGGGCAATTTAAACGCTTCCCCGTTGTAATAAGCTGTGTTGATCTTGGCATAATCAAAGCCAGGAATATTCACCCACAAGTCACGCGGGATGGAGAGCATGCCGGCGGTCATAGTTTGCGGATCGATGGTGAGCAATATCATCGTATCCGAGCGGGCCGGGCCGGTTCTATCAGGTCGAATACGGCCATCATCACCCACGCGGATCTCGGTATCGACCCCTAAGAGCAGCACCGTCACACGGCTGCCGCCATCCCAAGTGGGAGGCAGCGCGATCTGGGGTGCAATTGCCATGGGTGTTTCTTCCGCGGTCAAGGCTGCGTTAGAGGATGGATCTTCGATGGCAACACCGGGCAAACCGCTCACCGCTTTCATGGTGGTTACTAAGTAACGCACACCAAAAAAGGAAACGGCGAAAATTGCCAAGCCAACGACCAGTAGGATACTATTTTTAACAGTAAAAAATTTTTTTATATTCATTCTTATTTGTTTCTTTTGAAAAACCAATTAACGAGCGGGAGGTGGAACGGGCAGATCCTTCGTAGAAGTAGCGACCCATTTATCCCCTTCGTCGATCAGCATAACTGGAATATCCTCAACAATGGGGTACTTTCGTCCACAATCACCGCAAACCAACCAGGCTTCCTTGTGGTATTCCAGCAATCCTTCTTTTTCGCGCACACATGCTGGGCAGCGTAAAATTTCTAATAATTCTTTCGATACCATATTTTTACTCCTTGATCACACCCATCTACGAGATGTGATGAATATTTTTTTCAAACAACATACAATATTTTATTCTACCATTATTCAATTGGTTGGCACCAACCCTTTTTTCGCAGAGCTCTTTCAACATCATCCACCTGCGGACCATACTCGCAAGCCTCTGCCCAAGGTTGATACTCCGTAATAAAGCTATCAGCAAACCACAAGGCACCATTCTTGGTTACGCTTCGATCTATGATGATCTTTGCGCCTTCCGAGGCGTAATCCAAATGAGTAAGTGAGTATGCCTCCGCGTCCGGGTTATAGGTAATAACAGGGGGAAGCGCCGGCTTCACATCCGTTGGGCCGCTAAAGTTAGCTTGGACGGTTCGTCCATCCGGCGTGGAATAGAAATTCCAGGTCAGTGAGCTGGTTGCGTCATCGTACACCGTTTCCATCAGGATCCAATAAGGGGTATCGTTTTGGAATTTAAAATCGACCAACGGGAAGTAAACCGTGGCGTCAAAACCGGAGAGCGAAGAGTCATTTCTGCCTCCCGGCCCTTGTTCATAATAATAAACACGGTAAGCGTGGGCGTGTCGTTCTTTGATCGGGAAGCCGGCATAGAAAGCGGTTCGAAACAAAGTGGTGCTCACTTGGCACACGCCGCCGCCCACACCTTTGATGGTCTTCCCATTAAAGATGATCAACGCCTCGGCGTACCCATTCTCCAAGGTGACATCGCTCATATACTTGCCCATCGAGAAAACCGAATCCGGTGGTACCAACACGCCATTGAAATTCGCCGCTGCGGTTTTTATATTCGTTCTCCGATCACCGCTCGACCCATAGAAATAAGTAGTTTGCGATTGGATCAGTTGCGTAATGCCCAGCTGCTCCGCCGTAACCGTATCGGTCAACTGCGGCTGCGTCACCTTCACCACCAGCGATAGATCATTCCTACCGGCAGCCACATCGCCCTGTATTTGCGCGATAGACTCGGTGACATTGAGCTGGTAGCCACTGTGCGCTTTTTCGGTCAAGATCAAGCTGGCGTTCACCGCGTCAAAGGTAAAACGGGCATCCCTCTCGCCGCGGTTCACTTCCTGCGAGATCCGCTCCAGCGTCTGCCGAAGCAGATCGGTATCGAGCGATACCAGGTAGGTAGACCCAGGGTTAGGTGAGCTGCGAACAAACCGTATCATCCCCGCCAACTCGTTGGAAGAAAGGGTCCAGGGACCGGGGTCGGTCTCATTTTGCTGCGCCAAACGTAAGGTGAGCCCATTTGCCAATAAATTCCGGGCAATGTCCGCGCTAGCCAAGGCGTCCAACACCATCGGCTCTACCGGTCGCACCACCAACTTCACTTCACCATCCCGAAACAATTGCATCTGCGCCGTGATATACGCCAAACTAGCATCAATATCGATCCCGCTGCCAGATTGTCCAGGCTTATAAACCACCTCACTGCCATTGATCAAAAGGCTCGCTTCTTGCGGCGCGCTCTTTATTTGGTCATCGATCTTAGCCAGCTCACTGGCAGCCTTCGCCTGATCAATTTGAATAACTGGCGGCAATACCACACCGACCTGCAACGTATTCAACACATCATTCAGCATCGTAAAAGGGTTGCCCGATCGGCCAACCCACAAGGCCTGCTCGGCGGTCGCGGCAACATCCAGGGTAAGCCCCATACTGATCGGCGCGACCACCCAGGTATCCGTTCCATCCGTTAGGCTCACCCGTCCAAGATTCGCGAAGGAGTTGCTGCTGATCAAGGCCTTTTCAGCGTCCAGCCGCGTCATACCACCCAGATCGATCCCGGCGATGCTGACCCCCGGGAAAACCCTGCCAATGTAAAGCAGCTGAAGTAGCAGAAAGCCAAGAACGATCCCAACCAAAAACATTGAAATGCCGATCGATCCCGCGGCGATCGCCTTTTCAGTGCTGGAAATGGGCGGTATCTCGGGATTTTTTGGTCGAGCGAAACGAATAGAAGTAGTTTGGGTCATAGGTTTATTTTTTGGTGAATGGTATCAGCATAGGCGTGCGGGTTTTGTAATCTCTATAAAGATCCCCAAATTCACGCAACAGCCTGCGCTCCTCAAATTGTATCCCAATAAGAATATAGATGGTGATGATGATCGTGAAGACCAAGGTACTTGAGTTGACAATTGGCTTGACCCACAGAAAGATCAAGCTAGTAGTATAGATAGGATGGCGAACAAGCTTGAACATTCCAGTAGCGACGAAGACCGCCTGATCAGGCTTATCTACTTGCGGCTTGAGCCCCACAAACTGAAGCAAGCCGGTTTGAAAGACCGAATAGACCATCAAAACCAGCATGGCCGCTTGTATGGCGTACGCGATCGGTTGGATGATCCCCGGCATTTCATACAGCAGAACCCCGCCATCTAAAGAAAGAAAATACAATACCGGCAAGAAACTGATCGCCGCAAAAACATTATAGGCAAAACGGTAATAGGTAGTAAGCCAGGCAGCGCTGAGTTTTGCCGAGATCTGTTGTTTAACTTCAAATGTCGCCAACCAAGAATGGGCTACGGCCCATGCGATGAACGAGAGTATCATATAGAATGTATTCATTGTAATTAACCTTTAAAGTATTTTAATCGATGTTAAAAGCGATAAGGTGATAAATGAAAGTTAATGAAGCCATCCTTTCCAAACGTGCCATCCGCGATTTCAGCGATCGCCCCATCCTCCTGGCTGAAGCCGAAACAATCCTCAACGCCGGCCGACGTTCCCAATCCTCCAAGAATACCCAATCCTGGAAGTTCCTAGCCATATTCGACCGCGAAAAACAAGCCCGCCTCGCCGCTTGCGGCCAATGGGCAGGCCACATCGCCAGCGCCCAAATGGCCGTTGCCCTATTAACGCCAGACCCCACCGAAAAGTTCCAAACCATGTTTGACTGCGGCCAAGCCGCCGCCTATATGCAGCTAGCCGCCTGGGAGCTAGGTATCGGCTCTTGCCCGGCCTCCATCTACGAACCCGAGCAAGCCCGTCAAATCCTAAGCTTCGGCCCAGAATGGCACTTACGCATCGTCCTATCTTTCGGCTACCCCGCCAGAGCAGAAGCACTTATCAGCCCCAACAAGCAAGGCGGCCGAAAAAGCCTTGAAGAGGTAGTGGAGTTTATAGGTATGCCCAACCAAATTGCCACCAGCTAACCCAATCTGCCACCCGCCATTGACCAAAATCCTTTAACTTTGCCACCATTTCTTTTGTTATCATTTTCCTACTGTCATTGCAAAGGTCTTTGTTTCTATACTTACACTTTTCAAAATATCCATAGCCCATTAATAAAAACTGCGAGAATGGCGATCCGCCATCAAGGAGAAAAAAGCGATGTTACCATCTCACTCTGCCCTATTATTGGAGCAAGAACTTTTATCAAACACAATTGCTGAGATTAGAACCACCGCTCAAAAGATCTTGGATGGCATCCCGATTGAAAATGAGATCATTCTAAAAAGACTGATCCAACAGGAACTTGATCAGCTCCTTCAAGAACCCTATTTTGCAAAGATCGAGATCCAAAAATTTTCCGACCAAAGCATCCACCCCTTTTATTTTGGAAAATTTTGCTTGCCTCTACCTAATTTTCCCGTTTATGGCGCTCACGAAGACAAATTTAAATTTCTACGTATGCAGCTTATCGGTCATAAAGTGGAGATGGGAGACCTTCGAGGTGAAATTTTCAGCAAACGAGTTTTTACAATATCGAACGAACGCATCCAAACGATCTCCGATAATAAAGTCATCATATAAAACCCCCCTTGGAATATTTGTCTCCAAGGGGGTTCGTTTTTACTTACCCATATAACTCTCGCCGAAAGAACTCCGGCAACGCAAAAGCCGCCTGGTGTATCAGCGGATTCAGGTAATTGTTCACCCCCGCCGGGTACGGCTTTTTCAGCCCATTGCTCCAAGGGGTATCCGATACGTACATAAAACCGATCCCACCCCCAGGATAGGTCGGTATTTGGGCATAGTAATAAGCCGGATGTCTGCTCAATCGCTTCGAAGTTTCATATATGGTCTTGATTAAGCTTGTATCAAAGAAGGGTTGCTCGCATTGCGTCGCGGCGGCGCCACCCGGTTTTAACGCTCGCACCATTAAATTGTAGAATTCATCGCTAAACAGCCTCTCCGCCATACCGATCGGGTCGGTCGTATCCGAGATGATCACATCGAAAGTGCCAGGGTTCTCTTCCAAATAACCAAACGCGTCTCGAACCAATAGGTTCGCCCGCGGGTCAACCCAAGGGTCTCCAAACGCGGGAAAGTACTTGCGGGAGTGATCCACAACCCTTTGATCAAGTTCACACACCACCGCCTCCTCCACCGAGGTATAGCGCAGCACTTGCTGCAAGCTGCCGCCATCTCCGCCGCCAACGATCAGCACACGTTTCGGCTCAGTCACCGCCAACATCGGAATATGGGTGATCATCTCGTGATAGCCCATATTATCGCGCTCGGTCAATTGGATGATCCCATCCAACACCAGCGTGTTTCCAAAAAATTCCGTCTCAAATACCTGCAAGTGCTGATAATGGGTTTGTTCGTCCACCAGTTTTTTATTGATCTTAAGTGACTTGCGATAATACGGATGTAAGTCCTCGCTTAACCATTGCTCGCTCATAATTTCTCCTGTTCTAACAGCATCGCCGCCGGCATGCCAAAACGATGCACTTCCGCTTCTCGGTCCAATTTCTTCACCACAAAATCATCCGCGCCCAACTCGTTCTTGATCTCAGTGATCAACGGCAGCAGATCCTTGCCAATGGCGCAGGTAAACAGGTCGATGGCGCAATACCCATACTCAGGCCAAGAATGTAAACTGGCATGGCTTTCAGCCAATAATAGGAAGGCGGTAAAACCATGCGGGCTAAATTTGAACAACCCTTCATCCACCACCGTAAGCCCAGCCCCACGAACAGCCTTGGAAAATTTCGCGTACGCTAGGTCCGCGTTCATCAAAATATCGCGATCACAATTCGATAGATCACAAAGATAATGTTCACCTAATTTTAAACTTGTGTTCACTCACACCTCCATAATGTTGTATAACGAGCACGGCGATGGATTATCAACCAGAACACCCCCGTGTCAATCTTTTTGGAAGGCTATTATTCGGCAATTTCTCCCCCATATTTTTGCGTTTATTAACTTCTGAACGCTGCAATTTTACTGAATCATCATTTTTTCGCCATTTCACCCCTGTTCCATTTTTGATGCTATTTGCGGAAAACCAATCCTTTTTGGTATGATAAGATAATTCTATATTTTGGAAACTTATCGCCGATGAAATTCACTCTTTCCCTTGCCCAAACCGCCCCCAAATTAGGCGATCTCGCTCACAATTTGGCGGAACATGTAACCATGATCCGATCCGCAGCGGAACAAAAAGCCGATCTGATCATCTTCCCCGAGCTCTCGCTCACCGGCTACAACTTACAAGACCTCGCCTCAACCGTCTCCATCAAGGCGGTCGCTGACGACGCGGTTTTCGGCAAACTCCTCCAAGCTTCTAACTCAATCGATGTGATCGTTGGCTTTGTAGAGGAAGGGCAGCGCCAGCAGCAATACATTAGCGCCGCCTACCTGTCCAAAGGGCAGCTCGTTCATATCCACCGAAAAGTGTACTTACCCACCTACGGCATTTTCGATGAACGCCGTTTTTTTGCCGCCGGCGATTCCTTCCGCGCCTTCGATACCCGCTTCGGTAGGGTTGGTATGCTTATCTGCGAAGATTTCTGGCACGTCTCCTCCCCCTACGCCCTCTGGATGGACGGCGCCGACCTAATGTACTTCATCTCCGCCTCCCCCGGTCGCGGTGTCACGGATGAGGTCATTGGTTCCGCCGCCTGGGTAGAAAACATTACCCGCAGTTACTCCGGCCTTTTTACTACCTTCGTCGCCCACAGCAACCGCGTTGGCTTCGAGGACGGCCTCAATTTTTGGGGCGGCTCCACCGTTCACGACCCCGATGGCAAAATTCTGCTAAAAGCGCCCTACGACGATAAAAGCCTAACCCTAGCAACCCTCGATCTCAATCAGCTGCGACGAACCCGGGCCCGCTTGCCTTTGTTACGCGATGAACGGCCTGATCTACTAGTAAAAGAATTGAACCGTATCCAAAGGGAAAAAGACACGAAATAATATCTGGCTTCATAGCCAATTTCAACCATATCCAGTCAACCACTCTTGAGGCTCTTCATGGAAATCGATCTTTCCGTCAACACAGATCTTGTTAACAACCTGCTCACTCGTTTCATCCGCTCTGAGATCACCCGCACCGGCTATTCTAAAGCGGTGCTCGGCCTTTCCGGCGGCATCGATTCGGCATTGGTAGCCTATTTAGCGGTGGAAGCCCTCGGCGCTGAGAATGTGCTTTGCGTTCGTATGCCCTACAAAACCTCATCGCAAGATTCGCTCGATCATGCCCAACTGATCATCGACGAACTAAAAGTGCCCTCCCTCACAATCCCCATCACCGAAATGGCGGACGGGCTGATCGATAAATACCCCGATATGTCAAAAATGCGCAAAGGCAACATTATGGCGCGCTGCCGTATGATCACCCTTTATGACCAATCCGAGGCCTTCAAAGGGCTTGTGCTCGGCACCGGAAACAAGACAGAAAGCCTGCTCGGCTACTCCACTATTTTCGGCGATGCCGCCTGCGCCATCAACCCTATCGGCGACCTCTTCAAAACCCAAGTGCGCCAATTATCCCGAGCCCTTAAGGTCCCTACCCCCATCGTCGATAAACCACCCTCCGCTGATCTGTGGTTGGGGCAAACGGATGAGCAAGAATTAGGCTTTACATATGAAGAGGTAGATCGCTTGCTCTACCTTATAGTAGACCAACGCTACTCGCCGCAAGAATGTATTGAGGAAGGGTTCAACAAGCTCTTCGTCGATACCGTAGGCGAGCGCATTCGCCGCAACCATTACAAACGAGTAATGCCCCCCATCGCCAAGATCAGTTCCCGAACCGCTGGGTCCGACTTTCTATACCTACGCGATTGGGGAACGTAGTTGATGCTCAAAATTCCACCCGCATTAGGCCACCGAAATTTTCGCTTACTCTGGCTCGGTCTGATCATTTCCATCGCCGGCTCACAAATGCAGTATGTCGCCATCCATTGGCACATCCGCG
>CAZSLN010000042.1:0-22420 GCA_964607645.1 uncultured Anaerolinea sp. | reverse complement strand
CCTGGTACCAGGCTAAAACTTACTACTACGCCGTCAAAGGGGGCGATCAGACGGGCTTCTTCAAGGGACAGACGTGCGCTTTCATAGGCAAGGTATTCGGTTTTTATCTTTGCCAGGGAAGTGCCATCAGCAGCCGAGAGGGCTCATTCCAGAGCGTCTGGGTCACCGCTGACCACAAGATCATAAGCGGCTTGGGCATCGGTGAGGGAAAGGCGGGCTCGTTCCAATGTGGCGCGTGCCATATTAATGTCATTAGGAGTTGGTGGAATCACCTCGATCATTTCTTCCTCGGTGATCTCATCGATCCATGTGGCTGTAAAGTAATAGGGAAGGTAATCGAAGGAGTATTTGCCTTGCGCCGCTTTTAAATTATTTTCGGCCGAGATAACCATTTTTTGGGCGGCGGTTTTGTCTGCTTCGCTGACGGCTGCCGCTACCGCGGCTTTAGCCTGGCTTAGTTTGGTCTCCCAATAATACACATCTGGACTGATGAGGTATTGTAGGGTGGTAAGGGCAGTATCGTATGAGTCCTGGGCTGTGGCCATATCGATCTGGTAGGTGGCCAGGCCGGCTGGGGTAAAGAGCGCGTTCAGATTGGCCTCCGCCTGCCGGAAAGCCAATTGCTGAGTTTGGTCTTCCAACCTGGCTAACACATCACCTTTTTTTACGGTTTGGCCGGCAACCACATCTACCTCGGCTACAATGCCACTAGTGCGAAACCCCAGGTCCACCTGGGCAGATGGCAGGACATTCCCGCTGCCGGTTGCGCTAACCATCAGGTCACCGGTTCGGACCTTGGAAGTTTGCAAAGCCGGCTCGGTTGCGGTTGCCGCGGCCTGGGCGCTGCTTTGGTACCAGCTATAACCACCGGCAAGGGCAGCCAGCACGGCGATGCCGGCAAGGATCAGAAAGGTGCGGTTTTTCAGGATAGGATTTTTCATCTGTGATTCTCCATGGTTGATTTTTATTGTGGGTATTATAAAAACGGTTTGTAAAGCACTAGGTGATTATTTGTAAAGAAATTGTGAAGATACGCACGAAGGGCTGCCTCCCGATAAGGCAGGGACAGGCTAGAGGATGATGTCTGCGTAGGCCAAGGAAATTTATGTCCCACTCTTCCCGTCAAAGATAGACCATGACAGTGGAGTCTGGTATACCGCCAGAAGCACCCTGCCGACCCCCAAATATCAGAATCGTATAAGAAAACATCCCCTTGACTTGACGCAAGCCCACGGCAAAGGTAAGATATATTTAGCACTCGGCAAGCGGGAGTGCTAAAATAATGCTTATTTTTTAGATAAAATCTATTTTGGAGGAAACTATTGCAATTTCAGTAAAACCACTCGGCAACCGCGTTGTTGTTGAGCCAACCGAACAAGAAGACGTGACCGCAAGCGGCATCTATGTCCCCGATAGCGCCAAAGAAAAACCCCAGCAAGGCGTTGTTTTAGCCGCTGGCCCTGGCGATAGAGATGACAAAGGTAATCGTATTGCCCTGGATGTAAAAGTTGGCGATAAAGTTCTGTTTGCGAAATATGCCGGAACTGAATTGAAACTGGATGGCAAGAAACTACTTATCCTGCGCGAAACCGATCTTCTCGGTATCGTAGGTTAATTTTTATTTTTCAGGAGAATAAAAGATGGCTGCAAAACAATTAGTATTTACCGAAGAAGCTCGCCGTAAGCTTAAGAACGGCATGGATGTTGTTGCCAACGCTGTTGGCACTACCCTCGGCCCTAAGGGCCGAAACGTCGCGATCGATCGCAAATTTGGCTCCCCCACCATCACCCACGATGGCGTTTCGGTTGCCAAAGAGATCGAACTCGAAGATCCTTTTGAAAATATGGGCGCTCAGCTCCTCAAGGAAGCTGCCCAGAAGACCAATGATATTGCCGGTGATGGTACCACCACCTCCACCGTTCTCGCGCACGCGATCGTAAGCGAAGGCCTCAAGGCCCTTGCCGCTGGTTACAACGCTATGCTGCTCAAACGCGGCATCGAAAAAGCCGCCGACGAGATCGTCGCTCAGCTTCGCAAAACCGCTGTCAGCATCGACACCGCCGAAGAGATCGCCTCCGTAGCCACCAACTCGGCTGCTGATCCCGAAATTGGAAAGCTCATCGCTGATGTCATGGACAAAGTTGGCAAAGATGGCGTTATCACCGTTGAAGAGAGCAAATCCATGCTCTTTGAAACTGAGTATGTTGAAGGTATGCAGTTTGACCGCGGTTACATTTCAGCTTACTTCGTCACCGACACCGAACATATGGAATCGGTCATTTCTGATGCCTATATCCTCATCAACGAGAAGAAGATCTCCGCTGCTCAGGATATCGTCCCCATCCTCGAAAAACTCGTCCAGATTGGTAAGCGCGAATTGGTCATCATCGCCGAAGACATCGACGGTGAAGCCCTCGCTACCTTAGTTCTGAACAAACTCCGCGGCATGCTCAACGTTTTGGCAGTCAAAGCCCCTGGTTTTGGTGATCGCCGCAAGGCTATGCTCCAGGATATCGCCATCCTTACCGGTGGAACCGTTATTTCTGAAGAGACCGGTCGCAAGCTCGAATCTGTTACCCTCGAAGACCTTGGCCGCGCCGAAAAAGTTAGCGCCGACAAGGACAACACCACCATCATCGGTGGTAAGGGCGATAGCTCCGCTATCAAGGGTCGTATCGATCAGATCCGCATCGAGATCGACAAAAGCACTAGCGATTATGACAAAGAAAAACTTCAGGAACGTCTTGCCAAGCTTTCTGGCGGCGTAGCCATCATCCGTGTTGGCGCCGCTACCGAAACTGAGCTCAAGGAAAAGAAGCATCGTGTTGAAGACGCTCTTTCCGCTGCTCGCGCTGCTGTTGAAGAAGGTATCGTAGCTGGTGGTGAAATTTCCCTTATCAACGCTGCCTCCGTTCTCGATTCTATCAAGATGGATTCAGAAGATGCTCAGATGGGCGTAAAGATCGTTCGTAACGCTCTCGAAGCTCCAATCCGCAAGCTTGCCTCCAACGCCGGCCAAGATGGCTCCGTCATCATCGATGGTGTTCGCCGTGAAGCCGCAGCCCAGAAGAACAAGAACATTGGTTACAACGTTCTTACCGGCAAATATGCTGACATGATCAAAGAAGGTGTTATTGACCCCGTGAAGGTGGTTCGTGGCGCTCTTGAAAATGCCGCATCCATTGCCGCAATGATCCTGACCACTGACGTGCTCATCACCGACGTACCTGCCAAGGAAAGCGGCCCTGCCATGCCTCCTGGCGGCGGAATGGACTACTAAGATTTGACTGAAAGACCTGGGTAGAAATACCCAGGTCTTTTTTGTATAATGTGAGTTAGTTTATTACCCCCATCCGATGAAAAAAATACCTATACTTCTGGTTTTGGCGATCGTTCTACTCAATGGGTGTGCCTCCGTTCAGCCTGAGATCCTTCTAACCGCCGAAATGGTAGAATCACCGCGGCAAACACCAACCTTAATAAATTCCTCGACTCCTGAAGTACTGCCAACTATCACATCATTCCCTACTCCAGAAAAAATTAATCCTACCTCCACCGCAACAACCGTCTTTGTCGTTCAGGGACCTGGCGATATTGTTTGCCCGATACTTCTTTATCATCGCATTGAGGATCTCGATACTGATAACCCGTATGTTTTAGGTGTAGATGACTTTCGGAAAGAAATGGAATTGCTGAACGAGCGTGGATATACCACAATAACCGTTACCCAATTAGTAAAAGCGATCAATTTTGGTGAAAAATTACCCGAGCGGCCGGTCATCATCAGTTTTGACGATGGTGATATATCTGTCTTTAATAATGCCTTTCCCATCATGAAAAAGTTAAATTTTATTGGGGTTGGTTACTTGGTCGGAAATTATGTGGGTGCTTCTGGATACATGGATGTAGCGCAGATCCAAAAATTGGCGAAGCGGGGTTGGGAATTTGGCAGCCATACTCAGAGCCATATTGACCTATCCGAATGCAAATGGTGCGAATATCAAGTGATCCAATCAAAACACAATTTGGAAAAGACACTTGGCATACGTATTGAAACGTTTGCCTATCCCTATGGCATCATTACACCAAAATCCTTGGAAACTGTGCGGAACAATTACCGCGGGGCAATGGGGTTGGGGGTGCTCACCTTACAGGGACCTTACAACTTGTTCAATTTGTGGCGACGCCCGATTGATAACGGCACAACCATTGAAATGTTCGAATCCTACCTGCCTTGGTGAGCTACCGATTTTCTTGTTATTAGCTTCTATCCTTATATTAGAAAGATTTACTCAAATCAATAAATCACCATACCCTAGAGTGTTAAATCACTGCTACCGTATTCTCAACAAAAAACCTTAAAAAAGTATATAATAGGGCTGATATTGAATAGCTAAGACAGAGGAAAGTACGTTGATAGAGGCTGTCAGAGATGAGCAAAGTTTTGCTGAAATTGCTCTCTGCTGAAACCAACCGAAGTTCCCTCTCGAGCTGCTTGCGTGAACTTACAGTAGTGCAAGCCGAGACACCGCTCGTTACGTGGTGCTCCGATGGAGTCGGAGGAAAGTGGATTCGCAAGGATCAACCTGGGTGGTACCGCGGGAAGTTCAACTCTCGTCCCAATATGGACGAGAGTTTTAAGTTAATGAATTAATTGGAGGTTGGAATGCTTGAGAAACTGAAAAATATCGAAAAGAACGCGCTCGAAAAGCTGACATCCGTCAGCACTATCGACGCGTTGGAACAATGGAGAATCGAACATCTAAGCCGCAGTTCTGAGGTGATGGGTGTATTTAGCCAGATGGGCGCTCTCTCCAAAGAAGAGCGGCCAATTGTTGGCCAGGAAGCCAACAAAGTAAAACAAAAACTAGAAAGCGCTTTTGCCGAGAAGAATGACATTCTTAAACAAGAAGCGTTGGAGATCTCTCTCTCCAGTGAGGTTATCGACGTGACCTTGCCTGGTCGCAAAGCTCGCCCTGGCGGTTTGCACCCTGCCACCATCTCTATTCGCAAGGTGCTTGGGATATTGGCGGATATGGGTTTTCAGACCTACACCTCACGTGATATTGAGACAGATGAAATGAATTTTCAAGCGCTCAACTTTCCACCGCACCACCCTGCCCGTGAAATGCAAGATTCCTTTTACATTGATGCCGAGAACCGCGGTGATAACCCGATGCTGCTGCGAACGCACACCTCGCCTGGCCAAGTACGGGCAATGCGTGAATACGCTGCCGCTGATCCACAAAACCCACCATCCGTTCGCATCGCCCTGCCTGGAATGTGCTATCGCTACGAGCAGATAACTGCTCGCAGTGAAGTGCAGTTCTACCAGGTAGAAGGTCTCGCTATTGGCAAGAATATCACTTATGGTGATCTAAAAGGCACCCTAGCTGATTTTGCTCGCCGTATGTTTGGTGTGAACGCCCGCGTCCGCTTCCGTGCTAGTTACTTCCCCTTTACCGAACCCTCCGCCGAGATGGATGTTGAGTGTTTTGTTTGTGGTGGTAAAGGCTGCCCGGTATGCAAGAACTCGGGCTGGCTTGAAATCCTTGGTAGCGGTATGGTGCACCCGGTGGTAATGCAAAACGGTGGTTACGACCCCAAGGTGTATAGTGGATTTGCCTTTGGTATGGGCCCGCAACGCCAAACCATGTTGTTGCACAAGATGAACGATATTCGCTATTTCTGGGGAAACGACATCCGTTTCCTGCAGCAGTTTTAGGAGGTTGGGATGAGAGTACCCGTATCCTGGTTAAAGGATTTTGTAGAATTTGATATTTCGATCGAGGAATTGGCGAAAGTTCTGACTGCCTCAGGGTTGGAAGTGGACGAGATCCACTATGCCGGCTGGCAAGTGCCCGCTGAAAATAAATATGGTTTCAAGATCACTGGCATCGGCTGGGATCCCGAAACCATTGTTGTGGCTGAGATCACAGAAGTAGGCGAACACCCCAATGCCGATCGTCTAACCCTTTGTGAGTTATTCGATGGCAAAGAACATCACACAGTTCTCACTGGCGCGCCAAACTTGTACCCTTTTAAAGGCACAGGTAAATTGGCAAAACCATTGAAGGTAGCCTACGCCAAAGAAGGCGCTGTGATTTATGATGGCCATGCTGATGAACTGGTTCTTACCAAGCTAAAACGCGCTAAGATTCGCGGCATCGATTCCTATTCCATGGTTTGCTCAGAAAAAGAGTTGGGAATCTCAGGGGAACACGAAGGCGTTATCTTCCTAGATGAAGACGCGCCTGTGGGAATGCCTCTGGCTGATTATATTGGTGATGCTGTGCTCGATATCAGCATTTTACCCAACAACGCCCGCAACGCCAACATCTATGGCATTGCCCGCGAGGTTAGCGCATTGTTGAATGTGCCACTGAAAAAAGTGGAGTACAAGACAGATACGAATGGTTCTGCCTTTAAAAGCAAGGTGGCGATTAACATTACTGATCCCTCCCTCAACCCACGTTTTACACTTGGGCTTATTCAGAATGTGAACATCAAACCAAGCCCCTATTGGGTGCAGCGAAGATTACGCATGGCAGGCATGCGACCCATTAGTAACGTGGTAGATGCCACTAATTACACCATGCTCGAGATCGGCGCTCCTCTGCACGCTTTTGATTACGATGTACTTGCCAAACGCGCTGGCGATAAACCTGTGCAAATCATCACGCGCGCGGCAGCCAAAGGTGAAAAGCTAACTACTCTCGATAATTTGGAGCGCACGCTAACCCCTGAGAATGTGTTAGTGTGTGATGCTTTCAGCGCGCTTTCTATGGCTGGGATTATGGGTGGTCTCGAAAGTGAGATCTACCAGCACAGCCCAGAGGTAGAAGATTCCAGCGGACGTGAAACAACTAGCAATATTTTGCTCGAGGCTGCTTCCTGGAACTTCATCAACATCCGTAAGACCGCCAATGCCCACAATTTGCATTCCGAGGCTGCTTTCCGCTTTTCTCGCGGTGTGCATCCGCGGGTATCACTCGATAGCCTAAAACGTTGTCTCTACTGGATGCAACAATGGAGCGGTGGTTCAGTTTCCCCTGACATTATCGACGAATACCCGGCACCCGTGATCGACCCAGTGGTGACCATTACCGAAGGCGATGTAAAGCGCTGGCTCGGCATAGACCTAAAGGCTAATGAGATAGCGGATCTACTCAGCCGCCTCGAGTTTACCTGTGTGGTGACAGGTGTTAGCATCGCAGTGAAAACTCCCCACTTCAGAACTGATATCGGCGAGGGAATCGTAGGGATTGCCGACTTGATGGAAGAAGTCGCCCGACTTTACGGTATCGACCGCATCCCCGAAAGCCGTATGGCAGACCCACTGCCCCCACCCAATGGCAATCTATCGGTGCAGAATGAAGATTTTGTGCGGGATGTTTTGGCGGAACTTGGTTTACAGGAAGTGATAACCCATCGAATGACCAGCCCTGAAGCGGAGAATAAGCTGGTTTGTTCTGGCCCAACCCTCAGTGATGCCGATTACGTACGGCTTGCCAACCCCATAACCCCCGAAAAACGAGTGATGCGCGGTTCGCTGATTTCTAGCGTTTTAACGGTAGTGGAGCGTAACAACAAGCTGACTGATTCACTCAGTATGTTCGAGATCGGACCCGTTTTCATTCCTCAAGGAAATGATCTGCCGCTTGAACCGAGACGTTTGGCTATCGCCATCACCGGCAAGCGTTTTGGCGATGCCTGGGATACCAAGCACCCCGCTAAGCTTGATTTCTATGACCTAAAAGGTGTGTTAGAAGGCCTTTTTGAAAAACTTCACATGGTTGTAAACTACACCCGCGCGGATCACTCCCCCTATCATCCCGGAAAATGCGTTAGCATTCTTGCCGGCGAGATGGTGATCGGCAGCATGGGCGAACTGCATCCGGTGGCTTTCGAGCGCTACGACTTTACCTCCCCCATCATCGCCGCCGAGCTGGATTTGGAACGAATTTTAGACTTGATGCAAACGCGTTTTGACGTAACCCCTGTAAGCGACTTCCCACCGGTATTAGAAGATATCGCTGTGATCGTAGAGGAAAGCCTGCCCGCAGAGCAGGTGGAAGCTCTCATCCGGCAAACTGGTGGTAAACTTCTGGCTTCAGTGAAGTTATTCGACGTTTTCCGTTCTGAGCAGGTAGGTGAAGGGAAAAAATCACTAGCCTACGCCATGGTCTACCAAAAGATGGATGGTACCCTTACTGACAAGGAAGCTACCCAGATACGCACCAAGATCATCCAACGCCTCGAGCGGGAGCTCGGCGCGAAGCTGCGAAGCTAAAATAATAGCCATCTGGGCGAGGCACACTAAATCGCCCAGATGGTAGATTTCGCAATTCTTCATTTAGGTACTTCTATCTCTTCTTATCTGAGTGGGGGATTCATGGGACAAAAAAAGAACGCTCTTTTATTCTTATCACCCAATAAACCCATTGTCGGTCTCAATAAATCTCGAGTGCTATGTGGTTTGCCATCCTATTTTTTGGTTAGGATTAGGTATCTTGAGTTAAATGTTAACAAGCTCAATGTATTTTCTTATGTTACTATTGAGACAAATTTTTCCTTGCAGGAGCGGTCGGTAAAATGCATCAAAAAACTCCATTCTTCAACAAACAGACCTCTCATTTGGCCAAGTGGGCACTAGTACTATTCCTTCTCACTCTGGCAATTGGGTCGTTCCTAATTTCATTCACCGATCCTTATCTTGGGTATTGTCTTAATACCCCGAAATCGAACCTATGTAAAATTCCAGAAGGTATGTCGCAGATACAAAGAGGATTTGGGATCTTCTTTTTGGGATCGAGTTTATTAGAGCTGTTTCTCCGCCTCGCGGGTGAGTCCATCATCGAGGTATTATCCTCTTTTGTGAAATGGTTTGTTGGTAAATTGGTAGCCCTCAAATTGAGAATAAGCCAAACTTCCTTGAAGCTTTCTGTAGAAGTAGCCGGAATTATATTGGTAATGATCGCCGCTGTTGCTACCAGAGCCGCGTTTCTGAATGGGCCGATGTGGCTGGATGAGACAATTACAGTAAACCGTTATGTCAATCAAAGCTGGTTCAACTTATTCAATTACACAGAACCGAATAACCATGTTCTTCATACAATTTTAGTAAAAATTTCCGCCATCCTTTTTGGCCTACACCCAACCGCGATACGATTGCCCGCGTTCCTTGCGGGTCTTGGTGCTGTAATCGCGATCTATTTTGTAGCTCGAAAGATGATCTCCCCGTCCGCAGGGTTGTTTGCCCTGATCACAATCGCTTTTTGGCCGTACGCGATTTTTTTCTCGGTCAATTCGCGGGGTTATTCCTTAATGATGTTGTTCACAATTTTGTTGCTTTTCATTGGATGGAAGGTAATAGAATCCCCCACCAGAAACAGAGTGATCTTGTTTTCAGTAGTGTGTTCTGTGGGATTGTTTACAATTCCATCAATGCTATATGCCATCCTAGGTTTGGTTGGTTGGATTTTCCTTTCGCTAAGCATAAATAGTAAAAACGTGTTCCTGCCTTTTCGAAAATTCGTTTTGCCTGCAGGTTTTTTGACAGCGCTTCAGACCATTCTCCTATACTTGCCAGTGATACTACGGTCCAATGGGGTTGAGGCCATAACGAAAAACAGATACGTCGTTAGGGATTCTGTCTTTATTGGTTATCAAAAAATCTTCGCTCATTTAGCTTTTACCTTCAAACAATACAACCAAGAGATACCCAATCCCATCGTTTATGGGTTTGTATTCTTGTTTTTCTTGGGATGTTTTGAATTCTTGCGACAAAAAAAATACACCTACCTCTTGCTCTTTCCGGCTATGCTTCTTGCCACAATAAGCGTCACATTTCTCAACCAAAAAATCCCGTTTCCGCGCACATGGTTCTATTACTTACCGATCGTCTCCTTTTACACAAGCGCTGGTTTTTCCGCGATAAGTAATTGGTTCAAAAAAGGAAATGTATTTTTTTCCAGCGTTGTTATCCTGCTTGCTTTGCTCTTTTCAATTCAAATTATCAACCATCGATCGGTTGAATATTTTGCAGAAACAGGTCAATTTACTCAGGGGGAGGTTGTAGCCAAGGTATTACTACCCGCCATGCAACCAGGAGACAGGATCTATTATAAAAAAGTTACCCACAGGCTTGCTTTATATTATTTGCAGTTGGATCCCAACTTTACTCAAAAAAAATGGAAAACAGTTGGTCGCTGGTTCTGGCCCGGGAGTGTAGAAAACTCAAGTTTTCAAATTTTGGGGGAAAATGGGAATTCTATCCCTGGATATGGGTATTATATTGTGGAAGAACCTTACTATTCCATCGATGTTCTCACGAAACAACCCGTTAGTCTATTTTTTAATTACGAGGGGGTCTCCATTTATAAGAGTCTGGAGAAAATTCCCTAATAATTCCGGTTCGCTCCTAACAGGTGCGATATTTTCGAAGAAACACTTCTCCATTTTTACTTGATGCAACTACCTATGTGGTTTTTTTGCGTCATAAGAATATTTTAGAATGGGTTCGTTATATAGGGTTGAAAATGGATAGGAACGAATAGGCGCGGAATTATTCGCAAGAGAAGTTATGTTTTACTACGCTTATGATCTTCCGTTCATGGTCAAGCTGAATAATGGCAATCGTTCTACCGATTCTGGTTTCTACGCCCCAATAGGTTACCTCTCTAAAAATGCACCCTAAATAAATTATCTTGCTTCCTTCCGTAATTGGTTGGGTCGGATTTTTGCCATAATATACCCCCTCAAAAACAAACTCATCTGTGAGTATTGTTGTTTCAAAAAGGGGGTCTATGAAATTTGGAGTTAATGGCGTGCGATAAAAGCGTGGGTGAATCAACACCCCTTCCGCTAAGATAGCGTTCTTGTGGGTTAAAAAGGTATCTATGACCTCTGGGGGTATGTCTGCGCCATTTTTTAGGGAGATTCTGGTTTGTTCGAGGATTACATTGGGGCTTAGCGTATTTAGTTGATTGGGGAGTATATTACTCAATGGAAATAGCGCTCCAAAGGCGAGTAATACGAACATCATAGCCATAGTAGGCTTGGATTGCGAGGGGGTAATCGCGGTATTGGGCTCTATCGCGTTGAGGTTTGTTTCAAGGAGATCTTTCCATCCTTTTCCCAATATCCCAAAAATCCCAACCGAATAATATAGCAAAACAACCCAGAAGACAGGTTCAAGGTATCGTCCACCCGAAGTAACAGCTAAGGCGTTTATAGAGTGATATCCCAAAAAAAATACCATTGGCAGTGCACCCGCAATGTGAAACTTTTTTATGCCTAGGTATACTCCTAAGGTGACGAGCGCGATGTTGACGTAATACATAAAAAGCTGCATAGGGGAAAGCTGGAAATTCCAAAAGGAAAATGTATTATCGCTCTTCCATATAGGTTGCTTGATAATTTGCTCGATCGGTTGGTAGGGAAGGTCTAAAGGCAATTTTGCAAAAGAGAGGAAGATGTTGTTTAAAAATTGTTTGCCCATCTTTTGCCCTTGAGAATCGATTGCTGGCATCGGTTGGTTTGCTGATAATTGGAGGGAGATCATCGTTTTTTGAGAAAGCAGCAGGTTTCTGCCACCGGTCGATACTGTCGAAGATACGAGCGCAGCATCCTTGTTCATCGAAGTTGGCAACCCCAGCGCTTCATTTTGTGGTTGATATCTAAATTCGAGTACGCTCCTGATCTTCTCGATGAAGAAATAATTACCGTTATTATCTCGATTGCTAAGGATGCCTGGAGTGAGAATGATAAGGACACCCAGAATAAAATTCACCCAGCCCATTCGCTGGAGCTTTTTTTGGCTGCCGTTGGCAATAAGAAGGACTATTATCAAGATCGGAATGAGCCCAAGGGGGTTCAACCGTGTTAGGCTTGCCAAACCCAAAGCCCCACCTGCCGCCATTGCCAACCAAGTTTGTTGTGGTCTTTGTAAGTATTTGAATAAGGCAAGGCAGGTAACTAGAAGCAATAGTGCTGTAAGCATCTCTGTGTTCTCGATCTTAACGTTGATGCCATCGACTATCCCATAGGTGGTTAGGTTATTTACACCGGCTAAAAGACTAAGGCTAGCGGCGAACACTCCGCCTGTGCGGCCAATGAAATGGCTGGTAATTAAGAAGAGCAAGGCTGTACCCATTCCTACCACGATGATCTGGAAGAGGATGTATCGGTCAATTTCCCAGCCAAAAATGAGCTGACCGATCGCTAAAAAGATCATATAAAAGGGTTTTTCGGTGAACCAGTGGTTCAGTACTCCTTGACCAAGGGTGATGTAATGGCTACCAATGCTATAAACAGAATCTGTTACTTGTGGAAAGCATACATTGTTGGGGGGGTACGGGCCGGGTCGGTCATTTACACAGGTGAAGGGCGTGTTTGCCCAAATAATGATTGTGGATAACCAAATCACCATGAATAGGATAGCATTAATGTAAGGTTTATATCGATTTCCCGCTTTAGATAAAAATGAGGCGGCACCAATCGCTACTAGAAAGGTAATGGTTACTTGAAGGTTGGAGAGTGGCGCGCCTGGTGAAAATTGCTGCCATTGCGGTGATGTTGGCAATGGAGTATTCGCTAGGAAATTGACGACGAGTATGGTTAGAACAACCGGTAAAGCGCAAAAAAATATTACCTTCCATTTTTCTTTAGCCCAAAGATAGATATTGGTCGCGGTTTGCCGGTTCAGTTTTTGAATCAGAAAAAAGAAGTATATTTCAAGGAAAACTAAAGAAAAGGATAACAGGAGTGGTTTGATACGTTCTAGGATAAAAAACCATTGTGGAAGAAAATCAATCGGCAACCATAATACCAACCAAGATAACCCGAAGCATAACCCTATAACAGTTTTATGGGTGTCTGATCCAAAAATCGATTCGAAAAAGGTATAATTTCTTATACTCCTTACTGTCGCATATAACAATACACAACAGAAACCAACAAATGCCATAAGGATAAGCCACCTATTGAGTGATAAACCAAAGAACCAGGCATTCTTTGTATCCTTCGAAAGGCTCATTGTTAGCATCAACAAATACAATGTCTGAAGGATTTGGAGAATCTGCAGGAATAAAAATAACTTCTTCGATTTGATGAAAAACTCCTAGGCTAGTTTGTTATTGTAATTTGTAAGGGATATTCAGCAGGCTTACAAATTTGTAAGTTTTTAGATATTACTGTTGGTTATAATTATAAATTGAAAACCCCCAGGAGTGAAAATGGACCAAATTGAGACAAAAAGTAGCAATCAAGACGACTTTAATATTCGAGACGGGATGCTTATCATCCTTAAGGGCTGGTGGTTGGTCTTAATTTTTTCAATCCTTGGCGGTGCAGTGGGTTGGTTTGCGCTGTCTTCTGTTCAACCCAATTATTCGGCTATGTCGACGGTTTTGGTCGATTCAGAATATTTAGACTTAAGTAACTCGTATCCAAGCTATATATTGAAAAATGATCAAATACAAAAAATGGTTATTGCGCAGGTTGGCGAAGAAAAATTTTCTCATGTTTCTAATACTGCACTAACCAACGATAAAATTGACCGTTCGGTTGTTTTCATTTCTATCGATGCTGATGATCCATTGGTAGCAGTTGATGTGGCTAATGTGTGGGCTGATTCTGCTGTGAAGTGGCTGAAACAAAACCTCGATGTTTCTGCTGAAGAGCTTTCTTCTGCCAGAGATTTGCTTGATAAGAGCAACGAGGAATTGGTTCAATATCTTTACACGAACAACCTTAGATCGCTAACATGGTGCGATTTGGTGCGAATTACCGGGAATGGTAATTGTTTGATTATAACTAGTAGCATGGACCCAGATCAACTGTTGGATTTAAAAGTAAACCAACGGCTAGAGATTATCCGGTTGATGCAGCAGGTAGATGATGCGAATTTAGTTTATAAGGCTCAGTTAACAACTCAAATTCAAAAAACAAGCGCTATCACCCAGCGATTAATGGTGTCGAATTATGCTATGGATGCTGAACCTTCGGGTGGGTTAGGGAAGATGCTCTTAATCCCTGCAGGGGTGATGGTAGGTTTTTTTGCTGCAATCTTGGTTTTGGCGATAGCCCATTTTTGGAGGTCGTCAAGAGTTTCTTGACGATTTTCCTATTGTGACATTATTTATTAAAACCCTTGATTCAAAGATCAAGGCCTTTATAAGTTACACGGGCATTGGTTCACGCATACTTCGCAATAGCTCCGGGTTGGTGGTGATGAGCATCACATCCACACTATTGTCGTTTATTACAACATTGGTGTTGGCCAGAGTGATGGGCGTAACTGGATACGGCTTTTTTTCGTTCTATTCCGATCTTTTTATCATTTTAGTTATTCCGACACAATTTGGGATGCCAACATTATTAGTGCGGGAAACCGCCAAAGAAATGGAATCGGGAGATAGAACTAGCCTATCAGCATTGTGGAATTTTAGCTGGAAGGTTAGTTTTGGGGTTTCATTGATCATCTCGCTAATCATCGTTGTATTTTACTTACTTTCATTTTCTTCTTCCCAGGCCCAATTTTACCTTTGGGGTTTATTGCTTGTACCATTGCTTTCAATCCAGGGAATTATCAGCGCAATACTGAGAGGTTTACAAAATGTAATCAGTGGCAAAATCGCTGAATTGGTTATCCTACCTGTTACTTTTTTATTTCTTGTGGGGGGATTCGCCCTCTTTTCAAAAACCAATATTGATCCAAATATCGCGTTTGTTTTCCAAACGCTTTCAATGATCCTGGGTTTGCTGATTACATCTTTAGTTTTATTTCGATCGTTTGGAAAGATAGCTACAAGTAAGGCTAGAGCAAAGGCATCTTTGGAAATATTTAAAAGCGCTAAGTGGTTCTTTTTAATGGACGGATTAATGACGTTATTGAAAAGAGCCCCGATACTGCTGGTTGGGATCGTTTTAAGTTTTGCGGATGTGGGCGTTTTTAAAATTGCGCTCCAAATGGCAGGGTTGGCAGAATTCGGATTAAGGGTAATGATACCGGTTCTTTCACCTGAAATCGCCCGATTGAATATTAATTCAGATATTGGCGTCCTTCAAAAATTGGCAACTTCAACAACGCGGATCATAATTATTCTTAATTTCCTTGTCATTGTGGTTTTCATCTTATTCGGTAAATATTTCCTACATCTAGCATTTGGTCCGGAGTATTCCTCCGCGTATGAGGTCCTGATGATCTTGCTCGTAGGGCAGTTGGTTAATTCCTTTACTGGCGCGGTTGAAACATTCTTGATTATGACTGGGTCTGAGCGCGAAACTGTGAAGAGCCGGGCGATTAGCTTGGTAGTGATGGTAGTTTTGATTCTCACTCTTTCGCCGTTGATTGGGGCTAGAGGAGCCGCGATAGGGCTCAGCTTGGCTATGATCATTTGGAATGTGCTGTTATGGGTAAAGCTTTGGCGAACCCATCACATCAATACTTTACCTTTTAATATTGCGATATCTGGATGATGCGTTTTTGCGGATGGGAAAAAGCGCGAAATGATAGATAAAATTCAGAAAGGTCCTGATTTTATAATTATTGGAGCCGCAAAAGCTGGAACTACCTCTCTGTATACCTATCTCAGCCAACACCCCGCAATATTTATGCCCCAAAATAAGGAGCCCAGTTATTTTGCATTGATCGGCAAGAGAATTGAAGATTATTATTACCCAGCCAAAATGACCCTTATCGATTCGGCAGTTTCAACCGCGGAAGAATATTCTCGGTTGTTTGCTTCGGCTACCACAAACCAATTGTGCGGAGAAGCGAGCACGATCTATTTATCTGATCCAGATGCGGCTAAAAATATATCCAGCCAACTACCTGAGGCAAAATTGATTGTAGTTTTACGTAATCCTATCGACCGTGCTTACTCACATTTCATCCATCATCGGTCTGATAATTATGAGCCTGAAAAAGAATTTCTATCGGCATGTGACGCAGAGCCAGAACGGATAGCGAATTATTGGCACCCCGACTTTTTCTATAAAAGAAAGGGGTTATATTCAGAACAAGTAAGGAAGTACCAAGAGCAGTTTCCTGAAGACCAAATTAAGATCTTCCTCTATGAGGAACTTAAAAGCTCTGCTCTGGTTGTGCAACAGATCTTCGAATTCTTGGGTGTAGATCCAACGGTTGAGGTAGATACCACCGCGATCTATAATCTATCCGGGGAATTTCGTTTTCCGTGGCTATACCATCTAATCCGACGTTCCACCATCATCAAGCCAAATTTTAAGCAAGTGGTACCCACTAAGCAATGGAATAAAGTGAAGAAAATTTGGGATAGCATCATGGTGATTCCACCAAAAAAAATGAGCGAAAAAGAACGCTCGATCCTCCGCGAGTATTTCAGGGATGATATTATGAAATTATCAAGCCTGATCAACCGAGATCTATCGCATTGGTTGGCATAAGAATGAAACAAGAAAAGGAAAGCATGATATCGGTTACCCCCCCGAAGGGGTGGGCTCAGAAACGAATAATCCAAAGTGGATTCATAGCACTTTTGATCTTCCTAAGTTTAACCCGTTGGATACCTGGAGGGAATGTCGCGGCCATAGAGAGCAGTGCCAGGGCATATATTGAAATTATTTTACTGGTTGCCGCGTTCGTAATTTCCATCCTATTTTGGGGTTTACCTCCTTTGATTCAATCTTTCCGTTCACCAATTTTTCTAGTGGCTGTGCTTTATGGTGTGTGGGCATTTATTAGCGGTTTTTGGGCTCCAAGCCAGTTATTAGCATTTGGGAAAGCCGTAAGTTTTCTGTTGTTGGTTCTAACGGCGGGTGGAATTGCTGTTCGCTTACGCCAAGACGGAATCGAACCGGAGTGGTTATTTTTTACAACCACAGTTATTGGTATTCTCTTTCTCTTGGCGGTTAATTGGGTTAAGCTAGGCAGCCCATTTGTGATGCAAATGTTTGGAACCCGGGAACGTTTTTCACTTGCTTTCGACCATCCTAACGACGCCTCCTTCCCGTTATTCCTTGTAGTTTTTTTTGCGACAATTTTTTTTGAAAAACCAAGAAAAAATAGCCATAAGATTTTAGTTTTCCTAATTGGCTTATGCGGTGCCGTAGGCTTATATTATACCAATTCTAGAACCGCGATTGCCCTGACGCTTCTTTATTTGCTAACATATCCTTTTTTACGAATTATCAGATCCAAACGGCAGATATTTTTTGGTGTGATCATCGCTTGCTTTGCTCTAAGCCTATTACTTTTTGTGGCGAGCGCTGGTGTGTTTCAAGAGGTTCTCCAAATTTCCCCTGACCAGACCGACGAGCTCTCCACGTTGAATGGGCGGGTGCCTCTTTGGGATAACCTTCTCACGCTTTCTGAGACTTCGCCTTGGGTAGGTATGGGATATTTTTCATCTCGAACTTATGGTTTGGAGAATTCTGATTGGGCTTTTTCTGCCCATAATACGCTGCTTGATTCTTTCTTTTCCTTAGGTTTTGTGGGTTTATTTCTAGTGGGTATGTTTATCCTTTTTTCTTTTACTCTTTTTATCAACCCGCAAAAAAACTTCCTGGCGATGGTTCTTTTTCTTTACATTTTATGCGAAGGTTTTTTGGAAACAACCCTGTTTGTGCCAAATTTTCGCATGTTTATTCTCTTATTGTTTTTAGTCAATACTCAATTAAAACAGTTTTCTAAAACACCACCTTTGAACCAATCATTGATACAAAGGTGATTTCGAGGACATTTTGAACGATTATTCTTCCCTAGCTATAATAATCCCAACCATCAATGAATCTACCCTAGAGGAGGTTGTTTCTGCGGCGCGAGTCCAAGCGCCAGAAGCGGAAATAATTCTTGCGGGGTTTGGAAATTCCAAATTCGTTGCCGAAAAGTATTCCGCGATTTATGTTGACTTAAAAGAAAAAACCTTAAAACCAATAGCTTTAAATAAGGCTGTTGGACTTTCCACGAAAGATCGTTTTATTATTTTAGATGCGGATGCCGTTCCTCAGAAGGGTTGGGCAGCGGCAATGCTCTCAGCGTTTGAAAGCGGTCAGCAATATTTTAGCGGATCGGTGGATATTTCTTTTGGGAACTTATGGATGAAAGTGTACAACCTTTCTTTATTGCATGAGTTTCTAACAGGAAAAAATTCGGAAAAACGTAAACATATCCCAGCGATTTCGATGGGACTCACACGTGAATTTATCAATAAAATCGGGCTGTTTTCTGAAGATAATGCCCGAAGTGAAGATTATGAACTTTCCTTACGGGCTTTTCGGAATGGAGTCTCTCCATATTTTCACCCCGATGCGGTGGTTCTTCATAAACCTGTAAGCAAAGATACCTTTGGAAAAGTAATGGACTACTGGAGCAGAACTGGAAAGGATACTTTGGAAGTAAGGTTACAATATTCAGAAGAATTGCAAACTCCTTTTTTCATGCGCTCTCGTTGGTTCATTTTGTTGGCAGCCCCCATCTTGGCTCTTATTCCAACCCTAAGAATAGCCAAAACGTCCCCCCGTGAGTTTTTTAGCAATTTACACTTAGTACCGCTGATATATATAACAAAAATAGCCTGGTGTCTGGGTGCTTTCACTCATGGCAAATAGATTTTGGCTGTTTTCAATCTGGGATGGAGGGTAAAATGGAGTTTTCGGCTCATTTACCAAGCTTTTTAATTATTGGCGGAAAAGCAGGGAGTACATCCATTCATCAATATTTGCGCCAACACCCCGCGGTTTCATTGCCAAAACGGAAGGAAACTCACTTTTTTGTGTGCGATCGTGATGGTACAGCCTCGCCCGAGAGCTATTTCGGGCGCCAGTTATTGAATCCAATCAATAACTTGGATGACTATATAGCTGATTTTGAAGACGGGAAAGAAAAATCATTTTTTGGTGAAGTGTGTCCGAGCTATTTATTTTTTCCGAACGCAGCCGAGAATATTTATCGACGTATTCCTAACGCCAAGATAGTTTGTCTCCTTCGTAATCCGGTGGAAAGATTTTATTCTAATTATCAATTTAATAAAAACCTGAAAAGTCAGGAAAATAACAAGGTAAGCGATTTTACAAGGGCGGATTTTGATAAACTAACCCTTGATTTAGAAAATTGCAAAGACCATCAAGTTCAGCGATATTTGGCTGAAGGAAAATATTATGAACAACTTAGCCGCTATATGTCGATTTTTCCATCGGAAAATATTCGAATATACTTGTTTGATGAGCTACAAAAAAACCCAAAATGGTTGATGACATCCCTTGCCGAATTTATTGGGTTGCCTTCGTTTGAATTTGATGTAAATATGAAATTTAATGTTAGTGGAAAATTCCGGTTTTTCTGGATCTACAAAACCTTTCGTGGATCAAAAGCAGCTCATTTGTTTCAGCGAGTTTTTCCTCCGATCATATACCAGCGAATTCGTTATTATATTGAAGGGATGGTATTCAAACGAGATAACGGGATGAGCGTTGAAAGTAGGAAACGACTTAATTCATATTATTATCGGGAAATTATCGCTTTACAAGAACTTCTTGGGCGAGATCTGAGCGATTGGTTGCAATGACATTGAATCTCATGAAACCAAACGACAAAAGAAATTTGTTTGGTCTGGAATTCGATTCGGTAACTTTTGCTGAAGCAGCCAACCTTCTGGTAAATTATTGCGAAATAGGCATGAAGGCATTAGTTGTAACCCCCAACGTTGATCATATCGTGAAATTACATAGTGACCAGCGAATGCGAGGGGTGTTTAAAAGAGCTAATTATGTCTTCGCGGATGGTATGCCGTTAGTATGGTTTAGCTGGTTGCTGCCCTCGCGCTATCACCTTCCAGAGCGGGTGAATGGTACAAACTTGATGGAGGCTTTACTTTCTTTGGCGGGAAAGCATCATCTCTCGGTAGCTTTTCTTGGAGGGGAGGCGGGGGCGGCTGATGAGTTGGCGGCAAAACTACGACAAATTTCTCCCGATACTACGATTGCTGGGTTTCATTGTCCACCGTTTGGGTTTGAGCTTTCGAGGGAAAGCGACCAGGCTGTAGTTGATATCGTAAATAGATGGAAAACCGACTTTTTGTTCATAGGGTTAGGAACCCCAAAGCAGGAATTATGGTTGAGCGACCACTGGGATGCTCTGAATTTTAGGGTTGCTGTTGGTATTGGCTCAGCAATTGATCTGCTTGCCGGCCGTAAAAAACGTGCCCCGATTTGGATACAGCAAGCCGGTCTTGAGTGGCTGTGGCGGGTTGGTTTGGAGCCGAAAAGATTATGGAAAAGATATTTTATCGACGACCTGAAATTTATCACTATCGCTTTACCAGAATTAGTAGCAAAATGGAAACATACAACGAATTAATCATTACCCAACGAAGAAGTTATTACTAAGAAATCGGAAAAAATATGGTGCAACGCTTTTCAACAAATTTCGGTCTGATCGCGATAACACTTGATCTTGCTTCCATCGTGGGGTCGTTTCAAGTTGTCTACCTGATCTATCTCCAAAAATCGGCCGGTGGGGTTGATCTTGTGAACGAATCAACTAATATCCATCCGTCACTATTCATCTTCTTCCCGTTGATCTGGGTGGTCACTTTCTTTTTCTTTTCAGTTTATGACGGCATTAAAACACTAAAAGTGATCGATGAATTTACCTTTATTACAAACGGAACCCTGTTGGCCGGCGTGATTTTTACCGCGATCTTATACTTCATCGATAACGATCTGCCTCGCCGCATATTTCTCAGTTTTTTGGGTTTTTCCTATATATTTTTCCTCAGTTGGCGTGTGTTCGCAAGAATTATTTATCGCCAGCAGCAATATGATCGCGGAATAGAAACACGAATCCTGATCATTGGCGCTGGGCCTGTTGGGCTAAATTTGCGAAACAAATTAAAACGATTAGATTCGGTCGCTCACACCTTTATTGGTTTTTTGGATGATTCGTCGCAAAAGATGAAAGAAAACCCAGAGATCATCGGTTCGATCGATGATCTCGAAAGGTTGACAAAAGAGCATCGCATCGATCAGGTTTTTGTTGCTTTGCCCCGTTACGCGAACGATAAATTAAATCAGATCATCACCACCCTCAATCACACACCAACCAAGATCTCCATCATTCCCGATTTTTTCGATATGACCGTTCACCATACAAAGATATCGGAATTTGAGGGAATGCCTGTTTTGGATATTAAAACCCCAGCCCTTACGCAATCGCAACGCTTAGCAAAACGCATTTTTGACGTGTTCTTTGTTTCTTTGTTCTTAGTGCCAGCCTTGCCAATAATGGGTATCGTGGCGTTACTGATCCTCCTTTTTGATGGCAGACCTATCTTGTTAAGACAAAAGCGGGTTGGCGAAAATGGGCGGATCATACGCATATTTAAATTTAGAACGATGAAAGAGCAAGAAACTTCTGAGGCAGTCACAAGTAGTAAACCTATCTCAGGCAAAACCCCTGATGATCCACGGGTTACCAAGCTTGGAAAAATCCTGCGCCGTACCAGCTTGGATGAACTTCCGCAGTTTTTTAACGTACTGAGAGGAAATCTTAGCCTGGTTGGCCCACGGCCGGAACTGCCAAAATTATTTGCTCGCTACCAACCCTGGCAAAGGGTGCGCCTCACCATTCCACAGGGCATCACCGGTTGGTGGCAAATTTCCGGCAGAAGCGATAAACCGCTCAGCCAAAACACCGAGTATGACGTGTACTACATCGAAAACTATTCTATCGAGTTAGATTTTTACATCATGCTAAAAACTTTCTGGATCGTGGTGCGAGGTAAGGGGGCGTATTAGGAAGTACATAAGCTTGTGAAAAATAAAAATGGTTGATCTGCTCCTATAGCATTTTATTCGTCACTAATAAGAATCCTCTATTAGTGGAATGTTAGATTTGACAACGACATTTTTGTATTACCCTAATGTTCATATAAAAAGTGGCTGCCCATTTGATCGGGCAGCCACTTTGGCTTTCTTATATCTAGTAATTACTTACAGCTTAGCAAACCTGCTAACAACAACGGCGCTGCCGGGGAGGGTGACTTTATCGCCTGAGAGCATTTCGGCGGGGGCTTTGCTGCCGTCTTTGGGGGCGCCTTGGTAGATGAAGATTGGGGTGCCTTCTACCGCTGAGGCGAGACCAACATAAGCTTGGCCAGTGAGGTAGCCGGCGCAATCGAGGGAACAACTGGTGACCCAGCCGATCACTTTACCCTTTTTATCGAGCACGGGATCGCCATTATGCGCCATTCGTTGACCGAGTTCGGTGAAGCTGAAACGGACTACTATGCCGGTGCGGGCTTTTTCGCGAGCTACAAAGGCCTCGCGGCCGATGAACCAAGGTTTGTAGGGTTTGACGTAGCTGCCGAAGCCGCCTTCCGCCACTCCCAAGTCGCGCTGGCCCTTACCACTGCCTAGACCCATTTCATGGCCATA
>CAZSLN010000041.1:20489-22677 GCA_964607645.1 uncultured Anaerolinea sp. | reverse complement strand
TTTTTTTTTTTTCTCCAACAAAATATCAAAGAATCGATACCCTATTAAAAAGGAAATTCATCTTCTTCAGATGACGCGTTGTCAGCCGTGAATGTTGTGTTTAGGTGTTGGTTCGAGTTTGAATTCTCTTTCCTCTCACCAAGCATCATCATTTCACTGGCAACAACCTCAATACTGCTATGTTTGTTACCTTCTTTATCTTCCCATTTTCGCGTTTGCAGTCGGCCTTCGATGTAAACCTGTTGACTTTTGGTTAGGTGTTGCTTGCATATCTCCGCAAGGTTACCCCAGGTTACTATGTTGAACCATTCGGTTTCACTGTGTCGTTCTCCATCTACGGTGTTCCAACTTCTGCTAGTGGCAACGTTGAAGGTAGTGACTGGGCGACCAGAAGGGGTGTATCTTAATTCTGGGTCGCGTCCCAAATGACCAATGATCATTACTTTATTCAGGCCTCTGCTCATAAACGCTCCTTGAGAAAAAGGTAAAAACAATTACTTGGCAACTGTGATCATCGAGCGAATAATCGATTCGTTAAATCGAATATTACGTTCGAGTTGTTCAGTGGTTTTAGGATCCATGATGAGGTGAAGAAGGGCATACTGACCCTCTCGCTGCTTATTGATCTGGTACGCCATTCTACGGCGACCCCAGACATCGAGCTTGTCAACACTACCACCAAATTCGGTAACCCAACCACTAACTTTTTCAATTACAGCCTTAAAGTTGTTTTCATCAAGGTCGGGGTGAACAATTACAAACAATTCATAATTACGCATTTCGGAAATCCTCCTTTCCTCGGAATTGCTCCCGGAATTCAGTCGTAGACCAAAGCCAGGGGCGGAAAGAACCAGGGGAAACCCTGATTAATTAATGACCATTATTTTACCTTAGTTTTATGAAAATGATAAGGTCTATTTCCTAATTATTCTTTTATCGGGCATAGATAGGGTTACTAAAGATCCATCCAAGGCGTCTTCCGTTGACCTTGTGGAACACCTCAACGCGGTAAACTCCTGGTTCGGTGGTGCTAAAAACGCATTGCTGGCGGTTGGTCCATTCTTTTACTACTACACCATTTTTTAATAAACGGCATTCGGTTGGTTTAGGCAGGCTAACCTTAAAAGTCAATCCCCCTTCAACCTTGAATTCATCTCCCATACTGTAACTGGCATTAGTGCTTTCACATTTAAAGGCGAAACCTTTCGCAGAAGAAAATAAGTCATTGGCAACGAAACAATGCCCTTTTTCCATGGCTGAAAAGATCTGGGTCTTGTCTTGCTCAACATCACCGATCAGCGGTTGGGACAATAGGATATGAGTCGTGATGCCGCGGAAATGGAATTCGTAAGGATAAACTGAACGATGGAGAGGACCGCGGTGCACTTTGATATCGTGGGCATCTGCCCCACCAACCGCAACGATCTTCCGCCCTTGGGCGAGAAGTTCATTCCACTTTTCAAAATGTTGGACGGGTGGTTCGATATTAAGCCATCTCGGGAAAAAAATAAAGAATAAAACATGTAGGAAAGTCTTGCTTCGAATCTTAAGATCGCTTAAGCTATTCCATAATTCAATGCCGGTATACCCTTGTACGCTCCAATCTTCCCACGAGATATCTGTTTCGTTGATGGGAGGGCAATCGGGATCATATAGATGAGCAATAAAAGATAAGCCACCTTTGTTCTTGATCACATTAATTAGGTTTTGGGGGCTAGGCGCATGCTGGGCTAATTCTTCATTTGTGTTGAATACCAACAAGTGGTTCTTTTGTGGGTCACGAGCTTGGTCGTGGATCTCTTCACCAACCAGCATTAGTAATTTTTTTCCAGCTAAGTTCCAGTATCGTTCAAACCCTTTTACGATGATGTTATGGTCTGTTACGATTACAGCATCGAGGCCGGCTTTTACCGCAGCGTTAGCAATATCCGCATGAGAACCTGATCCATCGGAATAGGGGGTGTGCATATGTAATGATATTACGATCTCGTCCATTGAGTTTTTTCCTGTAAATATTGGATATTGTCCGGTTCACTTCTTTTTATCTGAAAATAGAAGTATAATCGTGATGTTAATTTTAACGGAGGATACCTTTTTAATGAAAACCTATATTGAAATTGGATTGATCATCACATCCATCGCTTTGATCTTGAGTAGGTATGATCAGAACCAAGTTTTGATCTTGTTG
>CAZSLN010000041.1:0-20479 GCA_964607645.1 uncultured Anaerolinea sp. | reverse complement strand
GAGTGTGATCTTGCAGAGCAAAGGCGCAGGCCTTGGCGGTTTAACTGGAGCTGATTCAGGTGGCGTTTATTCAGTGCGTCGTGGTATTGAACGAACCCTGTTTTATGTAACCATTGGTTTGGCTGTTCTTTTCTTCATTTTAGCCATCAGCGCCATCTTCGTAAAGTAAATCTTTTTTAAAATAAAGACCAAGGCGGAATTTGGCGGATCCCTCGCCAGATGAGTTAAGGTCTTTTTTTATATGATTAAAAAACTTCGCTGGCAAATAATTATTGTGACCGTCACTATTTTGATAGTGATTGGTCTGTTGCTCATACCGGATGCAAATCAGGTTGGATTCGCTCCGCAAGCATCTGATGGCGGCATTTATTCAGAAGCTTTAGTTGGATCATTTAGCCGGCTGAATCCATTATTAGATCAGAACAACCCAGCTGACCGCGACATAGATCGGTTGATCTTCTCAGGATTGGTGAGTTACGATTCCCGTGGTTTGCCTGTTCCCGAATTGGCGGATTCTTGGGGGGTTTCTCAAGACGGTATGACCTATAACTTCTCCATCCGCTCGAACGCGGTTTGGCATGATGGCATTCCAGTTACCGCTGATGACGTCATTTTTACGGTTAGTTTACTCGGCTCTGATGGGTCTTTATATCCTACGTCAGTGAAGGAAATGTGGAAAAAGATCCAAGTGAAGAAGTTGAATGAGAAGACCATCCAATTTATTCTACCCGAACCTTTTGCCCCCTTCCTTGATTATCTAACATTCGGTTTATTGCCAGTGCATATCCTTGCTGGTACGACAGTGGAAAATTTACCCGCTGTTCCGTTCAATTTGAACCCGATCGGGACTGGACCATTTAAATTCAGTAAACTGATCATCGAAAACGGGCAAATCGCTGGTGTTGAGTTGAAGGCTAACGCTGAACATTACATCAAAAGCCCATTCATCGAACAGGTTATCTTTAAATATTACCCAACCTCAGCCGCGGCATACGATGCCTACCAAGGTGGGCAAGTGTTGGCTATCAGCCAAGTTTCACCTGAGATCTTGGGCAAAGTATTGGCAGACCCTTCCTTAAATTTGTACTCCGCTCGGCTGCCAGAATTAAGCCTTGTTTTGTTTAATTTGAACAATCCCGAAGTTCCTTTTTTTCAAGATGTCAAACTGAGGACCGCCTTGTACTCCGGTATCAACCGAAACTACATCGTTGAGAAGGTGCTCGCGGGTCAAGCAATTGTGGCGGATAGCCCTATCTTCCCAGGGACTTGGGCATATAACGATTCACTAAAAGCTGTTCCATTTGATCCGCAAAAAGCGCTGAATACATTAAAAAATAACGGTTTTATTATTTCATCCCAACTTGATGGAATTCGTCAGGATAAGGATGGAAATAATTTGGATTTTACCTTGGTTTACCCTGATGACCCCCTTCACACTGAGGTCGCCGAAGCGATCCAGAAAAACTGGGCAGATCTAGGGGTCAATGCAAACATCAAACCGGTTCCATACGATGAATTGATCAATACTTTATTGGAAAACCGAACTTACGAAGCAGCCTTGATCGATATCAACCTGATGAAGACTCCCGATCCCGATCCCTATCCCTTCTGGCACGAATCTGAAGCGACCGGTGGTCAAAATTATTCTCAATGGGCTAGCCGAGCCGCAAGTGAGTTTCTTGAGCAAGCGCGGGTAAACCCTGACTACACCGAGCGAACCCGTTTGTATAAAAATTTCCAGGTCATCTTTGCCAAAGAAGTTCCGGCAATTCCTTTGTATTACCCGGTGTTTACATTTGGTATAAGTTCCGCCTTACAAAATGCCCAGATTCCACCACTTTTTGATACCAGTGATCGCTTTCTAACCATATCTGATTGGTACCTGGTAACTCGACGTTCGCTAAACCAACCACAATAGATCGGGTAGGAATGAAACCCCCTCAGCGAAAACAATATTTGTTGGATTGTCTTCCACAAATAAAAGCGTATTTACTATCAGAAGTCCTATATTGGCCGATGGGCAAAAGTCCATTACCCCTCACGATCGGGAATTTTCTACTTGAAAACAAGATCCATGCTATTTCCAATCCCATAGAGGAAGAACAATTTGCTCGGGCAATAGGCCTCACAAGGCAGACTTGGCTAACGAAATGGAACCGAAAAGTTGAACGAGAGTTTTTGGGTCGGTTAAAATTATGGTCCAGTTACATTGCGTCGATCGAAGAGGAGAAACGGCCTTCCATCGCCCAATACAAAAATGAGGTTAGAAATCGGGTAATACTACAATTACTCACCAAGGAAATGGATCAAACCCTGCCTGATGTCGACCTGGTTGATACTGGCTTACAGAAAATTTTTACGGATGATATTTTTTTATGGGATCTGGAATTGCAAGATTTGTTTGATAAGCAAGACTTTTGGTTTTTATTTGGAAAATTGAATGATAGATAATGGAGATAAATAAATGGCTATCGACCCGAAATTAAACGCAATAGAATTTGCGAGAAATCAAAAAACAACGTTTCTCAACTCGCTTAAAGAATTTGTCGCCATACCATCTATTTCTACCAATGCGGAAAACAAAGATGATATGTGGGTTGCCGCAAAGTGGTTATCCAACAAGTTAACCGAAATTGGGATTGAGAACGTTAAAATTATGCCGACTGACGGACACCCTGTGGTTTACGGCGATTGGCTGCATGCCTCCGGAAAACCGGTGGTGTTGATGTACGGGCATTATGACGTGCAACCGGTTGATCCCATTGAACTTTGGGATTCTCAACCATTTGAGCCGGTGATCAATGGTGATTACTTGATGGGCAGGGGTACATCAGATATGAAGGGCCAGGTAATGGCTTCGGTTCATGCCATTCAGTCCATCATGCAGTCGGGTAGTTTTCCTATCAATTTAAAATTCCTCTATGAGGGGGAAGAAGAAATTGGCTCACCCTCGATGCAAAAGTGGATCGAAGAGAACACCGCCATGTTGAAGGCGGATTTCTGCCTCAATCCAGACGCGGGAATGTTGGACAAAAATACGCCCACCTTGACAAAAGGATTACGTGGGTTAGTTTATTTTGAGCTTAAGGTATTTGGCCCCAGCGCGGATATGCATTCAGGAATGGCTGGTGGCATTATTCATAATCCTGCTCAGGCGATCGCTGAATTGATTTCTCAGATGCATGACGGGGATGGAAAGGTAACACTTCCCGGCTTTTACGATTCTGTTTACCAAATGACTGCGGCAGAGCGCAAAGAATTTGCGCAGCTACCCCACGATGAGGTCTTTTTCAAAAAAGTGAGCGGCGTAGAGCACCTGTGGGGAGAGAAGGAATTTATTCCCGCTGAACGGTTAGGGGCACGACCGACACTTGAGATAAATGGATTGGTTTCCGGGTTTACTGGCGAAGGACAAAAAACGGTTCTGCCGGCTTGGGCAATGGCTAAAATTTCTTGCCGTCTAGTTCCCGACCAGGACCCCGATGTTGTTCACCAACAAATGTTGCAATTCTTGAACGAGAAAGCCCCCAATACTATTCGTTGGGAATTGAAAAAACTTTCCGGTTCACCCGCTTCCGTGGTACGTGAAGGGCAGCCCGGACTCAAAGAAATGTCGGACGCTTTGGTTTCGCTATGGGGCAAAGAACCTGTGTTCCCACGGGAAGGCGGGTCTATTCCGATCGTCGGATATATGCAAAAAATGTTGGGCATCGGTTCTGTTCTAACAGGGTTTGGCCTTCCAGACGACAACTTGCATGCCCCTAACGAACGATTGCATTTACCTACCTGGTATAAAGGCATAGAAGCGCTTATCCACTTTTTTAATAATTTCTAAGAATCTTAGGTGAAAAAATATGGAAGATAGAATTATGACTTACGGCGGTCAAGCCGTAATTGAAGGCGTACTTATGCGTGGCCGAAAAGCAATGGCAATTGCCATGCGTGGCCCCGCAGGCGATATTGTTGTGCACACCGAAAAACTGACCAAAGTTTATCAATCTCCACTCACAAAGATCCCTTTCCTACGGGGAAGTATCTTGCTTTGGGACGCCCTTGGTTTAGGAATGACAGCCTTAACCATCTCGGCCAATGTTCAGACCGGGGAAGATGAAAAATTAGAAGGGCCGATGTTGTACCTAACCCTTGGATTTTCTTTGTTGTTCGGCATCGGTTTGTTTTTCCTGGTTCCCTATGGTGTTGGCAAACTGGTTCAATTAGTTATTAAAGATCCTCTTGTGATCAACCTTTCTGAAGGTGTCTTTCGGCTGTTGCTGATCATGGGCTATATGTCACTGATCGGTTTGATGCCTGACATTAAGCGAGTATTTCAATACCATGGTGCTGAACACAAAACTATCAACGCCTATGAAGCCGGCAGCGAGCTCACCCCTGAAAAAGTAGCCCAATTTCCGCTCGAGCATCCCCGTTGTGGAACATCCTTTTTGCTAACCCTCGCGGTAGTTTCCATTTTTGCCTTTTCCTTCTTGCATGGATTCAACGTTGGTTTCCAGATTGCAGGGCGAATTTTGCTCATCCCGGTTTTGGCTGGTATCTCGTTAGAATACATTCGATGGATGGCAAACAACCTAAGTTCCCCAATTGTTTGCCAAATGATCAAGCCAAACCTTTGGCTGCAAAAGCTTACTACCCGTGAGCCAGATCTGGCAATGCTTGAGGTTTCCATCCGATCCTTTAATGAAATGATGGCTTTGGAAAACCAGGAAAGTTTATAAAAAAAGTAAAAATATGAAAACGATCTTAATAAGAACAGGTCTGGTTGTTCTGTTCTTAGGCACGATCCTATATTACTGGGGAAGACCACTTCCAATTAATCAGCGCGAAGAGGTTTACCCATGTACCGTGTACTACCGCAAAGTTCACACTTCCCCTCGCATCTTTATTGCGCACATACTCACGGTGGACCTCACTTGCGAAAATGTGGAATTCCTTGTAACCCCTCCTGATAAAAAGAAGGCTGATCTACCAGTAATGGCAAGGACAACTACCGAATTTGCCAAAGAGTTTGGTGTTCAGATCGCCATCAATGGAGATGCTTTCCATCCGTGGTGGTCGAAGGGATTGTTTGATTATTTCCCCCACAAACACGATTACGTGACATCGGATGGCCGATCCGCATCCCGTGGCGCAACTTATGGCGCGAACAATGGTATTCCAATTTACATTTCGAAACAGAACGAGGTAAGCTTTGTCGCTCCTAAGGGGGGTGTTTATAACGCTATATCAGGGCGAGGGTGGTTGTTGAAAAACAAGGAATTGGTCGAGGACCTAAATGATCAATTTACCGCTCCACGGACTAGCCTTGGCGTAGACGCAAGCGGAAGCAAATTGATCCTGATCATTGTGGATGGCAGGCAGCCATTGTATAGCGAGGGGGTCACGATCAAGGAGATGGCTGATATTATGTTGGAGTATGGTGGTGAGAACGCCATCAACCTTGATGGCGGTGGTTCGAGTACATTGGTCATCACGGATCCGAAAACTGGGAAGGTTCGGGTGATGAACTCGCCGATCGATCGTTACATTCCTGGTAATGAAAGATACATTGCCAATCATCTCGGATTATTCATCAAATAAAAAAAAGAGCCCCGAAGTTTTTTTTCGGGGCTCTAATTATTAATTCAGAATATTTAAAGTGGTTCAAATCGGGCAGTAAAATGGCGCAACAATTCGGGGGCGTAGGTAAATTTGAGGCCCTTGAGTGATTTTGCTTTTTCGCCAATTTCACCAATTACGCTCGCGGTGAAGTCGAGGTGGGCTTGGGTGTAGACACGTCGGGGAATGGCAAGACGCACCAACTCCAACTTGGGATACACCACTTCGCCCGTTTTTGGATCTTTGTGAGCAAACATAACTGATCCGATCTCACAGGCTCGAATACCGCCTTCCAAGTACATTTGGACAGCCATTGATTGGCCAGGGAATTCGCCATGAGGGATATGGGGAAGGAGGGTCCCAGCATCAATGTAAACGGCATGACCACCCGTGGGTTCGATCAACTTTATTCCTTTTTCGCGAAGAGATGCCGCTAAGTAAGCAGTCTGCCCAATTCGGTAGGCAAGGTAATCTTCATCCAAGCCTTCGTATAGACCGATCGACATCGCCTCTAAGTCACGGCCGGCGAGGCCACCGTACGAAACAAAGCCTTCGCGCAAGATTAATTCATTGGATAACTTTTGGAAGAGGTCAGCGTCGTTGGTAGCTAAGAGACCGCCAATATTTACGATCGCGTCTTTCTTGGCGGACATACAAAAACCGTCGGCATAAGAGAACATTTCACGAGCGATCTCTTTGACACTCTTCGAAGAGTATCCAGGTTCGCGTAATTTTATAAAAAAAGCGTTCTCAGCATAGCGGGCGGCGTCAATAAAGAAGGGGATCTTATAGGAATGATAAACCTCAGATACCTTGCGTATATTTTCCATGGAAACAGGTTGGCCGCCACCGGCATTGTTTGTGACGGTGATCATACCGAATGGGATGTTGGTAACGCTTGTTTCTTCAATAAACTTCACAAGTTTGTTGATATCTAAGTTACCCTTGAATGGGATATTTAGGGAAGGTTCAAAGGCCTCATCTATGACGAGGTTGACTGGGTTGCCCCCACGAGCGCGGATGTTGGCATCAGTGGTATCAAAATGCATATTGGATGGAATGGCGCACCCAGCTTTGACCAAAACTGAGGAGAGAATATTCTCTGCAGCGCGGCCTTGGTGGGTTGGCAGAAAATACTGAAAGCCAAAAACATCCGTTACAGCTTCCTTCAAGTGATAATAAGACCTTGCTCCTGCGTAGGATTCATCGCCTTCCATAATTCCAGCCCATTGGTGCTGGCTCATGGCGCCTGTTCCAGAATCGGTCAAGAAGTCGACAAAAACATCCTCGGCTTTGAGTGCAAAAACGTTATATCCCGCATTTTTAAGTGCGTTCTTCCGTTCTTCAATAGAGATGAGCCTGATTGGTTCAACAACTTTGATGCGAAATGGTTCAGGTGGGTAAATAGGCATTATTTTTCCTTTTCAATAAGTTTTGAATGAATTTTACAGCACAACAAAATAAATATCCATGTCGTTTGTCACACCTTAACACCTTAATTAGTTATAATTCACCGATGTTCCAAAAAATGAAAAATCTAATGATCGTTGCACTGCTATTGTTACTCTTGTCAGGCATTTTACTATTCGTTAGTAGTTGGCCATCCAACAGGGTCGTTAAGACATTATTGATCGATGGATCCGCACTACCTATGTTCGATTACAAATAAATTAAACGGAGAATCTTGATTGACAACGATCTTTTTTGCCACTGATATACACGGCTCAGATATTTGCTGGAAAAAATTCTTGAATGCTGGTAAGTTTTATAATGCTGATATTTTGGTGCTTGGCGGTGATATGACTGGAAAAGCCATTGTACCTATCCTTGCCAAGGGGAATGACAAATATTCCGTGACGCTTCTTCAACAAAAATTTGACTTGGATGGGTCGGCTGAGTTAGCTGATATAAAGGGCAAGATCCGCAGCCGTGGTTATTATCCTTATCTAACTAATTTGGAGGAATTGGCGGACCTAGAAAAAGAACCAGAGAAGGTCTATTCTCTTTTCATCAATGAAGCGATGAAGGTTGTTGAAGAATGGATGGAAATCGCCAAGACCAAACTGCAGAACACAAACATCAAGGTTTTCGTTTCACCTGGTAATGATGATCGTTTTGAAGTGGATGACATAATCAGGAGGTTTTCCTGTGTAACCCTTGCTGAAGGGGAAGTGATCGAGATCGACAAGCATCACGAAATGATCACCTCGGGCTGGTCAAATAAGACTCCCTGGAATACTTACCGCGAAGAGACAGAAGACCTATTAGCCGTTCGTTATGAGCAAATGGCCTCCCGAATAAAAAACCCCACAAATTCCATTTTTAATATCCATGTTCCGCCTTATAATTCGAACCTCGATGAAGCGCCGGAGTTGGACGAGAACTTGCGACCAAAATACGCCGGCAATGCTTTAAAGCCCACCGGCTCGACCTCTTTACGTAAAGCCATAGAACAATACAGCCCGTTACTCAGCCTGCACGGCCATATTCATGAGGGCAGAGGAACATCTAAAATTGGAAAAACCCTATGTATCAATCCTGGCTCGATGTATGAACAGGGGACATTACTAGGTGCATTGATAAACCTGGGGGATAAAAAGATAGAGAATTACGTGCTAACCAGTGGTTAGTAAAATTTTGCTTGGAGGAGAGCAGGATGTCAGATCTATTTATCAGAAAAGCAACGGGTTTGGTTCGGTCGTGGTCCGTATTTGATGCGTTTGTTTACGCATTGTTCTCAATTAACCTAGTTACCTTAGGTTTTTACAGCTTTAGTCAGATGTATTATTTTCAAGGTGGAATCATTCCCGCTCTGATCATCGCCGCCCTCTTCATTATTTTTGAAGTGGTGGTGTATTCCAGCCTTATCGCGGTAATGCCGCGTTCGGGTGGGGATTATGTTTGGCAAAGCCGTATCTTTGGCAGTGGTGTTGGATTCGTGTTAGCCATTACCGGTTGGTGGTTCATTCTTTGGCTGTGGGTTCCGTTGTATGCCGATATGTTACGCCATATCGTCATAACTCCCATCCTAGCGCTGGTAGGGCTAAAAGATATCGCGATTTGGTTTGGACAAAGCTCCATCGGCCTTTTTGTTACATCCTTAATCACGCTCAGCATCGTTACTTTTTATATTATTCTTGGTATGAAATCGTATGCCAAGATACAAAAGATCTGCTTCTATGGCGGTATGTTGGGATTGGCTATTGTTGTTTTTATGCTTCTCACTGGCAGCCCGGAAACTTTTAAAGCAGGTTTGGATTCTAATCTCAATTCGTTATATGGCATTCAGGGCAGCGTTTACGATAATATAGTGAAAGAAGGCACGGACGCCGGTGCCGCATTACCACTAACAGGTGGAAGCTTTGGTCTGATCATGCTCACCTTACCTTATCTGGTCTTTTTCAACCTTTGGCCTAATTGGGGAGCAACCTTGTATGGGGAAGTTCGTGGCGCAACCGATTTTAAACGTAATTTCGCCGGCATGGCTTGGGCTCTTGGTGTAACTACCGTCCTTGCTATTGTTGTATTATTCTCAATTTCAAAATCTATCGGTTGGGATTTCTATGTTCAAGCCAATGGGGCATATTGGAATTATGCCTGGGGTTATACCGATGTAGCGCCATCTATGCCATTCTGGCCATACCCTGCCCTGCTCGCCGTTTTTATGAGCTCCAGCCGTATTCTACAGATCATTGTGATCTTATTGATGTCGATGTGGTGGTTCGGTTGGTCTGGAACGGTTTTCCTATCTTCGACACGGGTTATCTTTGCTGCAGCCTTCGACCGTTTGCTGCCGGAAACAGTTGCGGAAGTGGACGAGCGGACGCATACCCCTATTTACGCACTGTTGATGATGGTAATTCCTTCCATTGTCATTTCGTATTTGTTTGCCTTTGATATTTTTAGCTTCAGGTCTCTCACTCTCGACTCTACCTTGGTGATCGCTGTAACATACCTTGGCACAACCTTGGGAGCGATCATTCTTCCTTTCAAAAAACCCGAACTTTACAATGCTTCACCGATCGCTAAATTCAAAGTATTTGGTTTTCCATTGATTAGCCTCGCCGGCATCATTTTTGGAGGTTTTCTTACCTTCCTTTTGGTAGAGTGGTTGTTTGATCCCTGGCTGAATGGTTCGCCTTTATATGGAATCAGCTTGCAGAACACTCCTTCCCTCATTTTTATGGGAATCATGTATGGAACCGCTTTCTTGTTGTATTTTGGGTTCAAAGCCTACCGTAAAAGCAAGGGCATTGATATCGATAAGATCAACCAAGAGATACCAATCGATTAGTCCCCAATAACATGGGCCATTAGTGAAGGATAAGCATCATGGATAAAAGCACAATCTTTGAGGAAATGGACGAACTTCTCAACGCAGCCAGAAGAGAGAATATTCAGATCCGACTGATTGGCGGGTTGGCTATTAAATATCACAGCCCTTCGGCGGAGGCATCCAGCTTAAAGCGCAGCTATCCTGATATTGATGTTGTGGTTGATAAAAAAGGGAAGAATAAACTTACTGCTTTTTTTTCCTCAGTTGGTTACGCGCCGGATAAAACGTTTAACTTGTTAAATGGTGACCGGCGCCAGATCTTTATCAATAATGAGACTGGGCATCGGGTGGATGTTTTTGTGGGTGATTTTGAGATGTGCCATAAATTGCCGATGTCCAACCGATTAACTCATCACCCAGTTACCGTTCCTTTGGCTGAATTATTTTTATCAAAGATCCAGATCATCGAATTGAATCGCAAGGACGCGTTGGATATCATTTCCTTATTATTGGATAATGAGGTTGGATTCAATGATGAAACGAACATAAATCTGGATAGGATCGTTCGATTGTGCCTGAAGGATTGGGGGTTATATAAAACCCTGATAATCAATTTGGCAAAGATCGAAATGATCCTATTGGAAGATGAACTTGAAATTCCTCAGGAGCAAAAAGGGGTGGTATTGCATCGTATCAACGCCATCCGCAGCTTATTGGATCGGGTGAACAAGCCGATCTTATGGAAAATGCGCAATAGTGTTGGCACCCGGATACGGTGGTATGCTGAGGTGGAAGAAGTGGATCGGTAAATCGTTCTGCTGTGATGAAAATGAAGAGCATTACAAAGTCAGCAATGTTGTCAACCCTTGTTGTTGTGTTGGTAGGGGTTGGGATCATCTATTTTCAGTATGTTATTTGGTTGCGCGTAGGCGAACAGGGTGCCACGGTGGAAGGGAATTCGAGCGAGGTTATCCCCGTCGACGCACTTCTTTCGATCACGCTAGATGCTCCGGAATTTGTTCGATTGGGAGATACAGGCATTGCCAAGCTAACCGTAACCATCTTGGATCAGGAGCGGTTTAATAAGGAATACCTTGATCAAGGTATTTTGTTCGAATCGCGGTTAACGATGGATGGTGTCGCTGTTGTGCCGAACGGGTTGGTATCCGAAACATACGCCGGTGGGGAGAGCCTTACCTTTTACTGGAAGGTAACACCTGAAAAAGTTGGAAAACGAATTGGCCAGGTGTGGTTATATCTTCGAAGTGGTGTAGTGGTGGATCAGGACAAAGGTCCTTACCCACTTTCGGCGCAAAGGATCGAGATCGAGGGTAGAAATTCATTTGGATTGAATTCGGATATGGTGCGAGTTGCAGGTGTACTAACACTGTTCTTTTTAATTGCTTATTTTGCGATCCAACCAAGGAAAAAAGCTTGATTCGTGACTTTAATCACACAAATTGTATACACTAATAAGTGTCTATAGAACTCAACTGTGCTAAAATTTCAATGGGCTGTCTTCGATAAGACTGCTAAAATGTTTTAAGGAGCTTCTATGCAGAATTCATGGTTATACATAGGGTTATTCCTCTTGGTTGGCATCATTTTCCCAGTAATTCCGCTGGTTTTATCAGCATTGGTTGCTCCCAAGAAGCCAAATCCCATCAAGCAAAGTACCTACGAATGTGGTATGGAAACTGTGGGTGAGAGCTTAGTTCAATTCAAAGCTCAATACTATATTTTTGCTCTTATTTTTTTGGTTTTTGACGTAGAGACCGTCTTCCTCTTCCCTTTGGCGGTCAGCCTTAACGTCCAACCTTACTTCGTTGTCGTAGAGGGTATTTTCTTTATCATGATCCTTATCGCTGGGCTCAGCTATACCTGGCGAAAAGGTATGTTGGAATGGGTTTAAACTAAAACGCGCAAAATTTGGAAGGCTGATTGAGAAACAAACAATCAGCCTTTCTATTGATTCTAAGAGGAGCATGAATGAATTTTTGGTCTGATCCTATCAATACTATTTACGAAAGTCTGATGTTGACTTTCACGGGTTGGGGCTTGGATGGCGCCCTGGCCCAGATCATCATCTACGTTCTTGGAATTCTTATCCTGATCACTTTTGCCATGATCATCGACATTTTGTTGGTGTGGGTTGAGCGAAAAGTTGTCGCAAGGTTCCAAGGCAGGTTAGGCCCAAACAGGATAGGCCCATTCGGGCTTTTCCAACCGATCCCTGATGTGATCAAGCTGATCATCAAAGAAGACACGACCCCAGCGAACGCCGATAAATTGGTTTACAACCTAGCTCCGGTTCTATCGCTCGGTTCCGTGTTGTTCTTATGGGCCATCGTTCCATTGGCTATCAATATTTACGGCGTTGACCTGAATGTGGCATTGTTGTATATGGTGGCTACTGGAGCATTCGGAACCCTCTCCATTATTATGGCCGGATGGTCTTCTAATAATAAGTACGCTTTATTAGGTGCCTTCCGCCAAGTCGCTGCCATGATCTCCTTCGAGATACCGATGGTGGTGGTTTTGTTAATCCCCGCCATTATTACCGGCAGCCTCAGCATGCAGACCATAACGAATTTTCAGACAGAAAATTTCTGGTTTTTCTTGGTTTCCCCTTTAGGCGCTTTGTTGTTCCTGATCTCAGCTATCGCCGAGTTAGGCCGCTCTCCATTCGACCTAAACGAAGGTGAATCAGAGATCGTTTCCGGTTATCACATTGAATACTCCGGAATGAAGTTTGGTCTTTTCTATGCCGGCGAGATGCTTCACGCCTTTACTTTTGGTGGCTTGCTTTCTGTTCTGTTTTTTGGCGGTTGGCATGGCCCTTGGTCAAGCGAGATCCCCTTCCTTGGTGTAGTTTACTTCTGCGCTAAGGCGTTGTTCGGTTATTGGCTCATTATGTGGGTTAAGTACACTGTCCCGCGCATCCGTATCGATCATATGCTGATGTTCAATTGGAAATTCCTTACACCAGTCTCTTTTGCCCTCCTGATCGTAACTGCCTTGGTTCATCCATTATTAAAGGATGCTGGCAATTGGATCTATGTTCCAGGAATGTTCCTTTCCAATGTATTGGTCGTTTGGGTCACCGTTGAAGTGCTCCGATCGAGATCCAAAAAAGATCGTACTGTTGCGGAAACTGTGCAAGCAGTTGCGCATCATTAGTCTGGAGTGATGATTATGGATTCTACTCAATTACTTTTCCTCTTTAGTTCATTCCTTATCGTTAGCTCCGCGGTAAATGTAGTGAGCTCAAAGAACTTAATACATGCTGCTTTATGGCTGATTTCCACACTGTTTGGGGTTGCCATTTTGTTCGCGATTCTTGAAGCTGGTTTCTTAGCGGTTGTGCAGGTAGTTGTCTATATCGGGGCCATCGCGATCATGTTTATTTTCGCGGTAATGCTTACCCGACGCGAAAATTTGGAATCTGGCTCACAAGTTAATAAGAGCTGGCCGTTTGCTTTGCTTTTGGTGGTTGTTATCGCCGCCGCAATTGGCTCATTGATGCTCAAATGGGATGGAATGAATACCTTGCCTGTTCAAATTGCCGAGGGATATGATTCCGTTGCTAGCCTTGGGGCAGCGCTTATCTCGCCCGATGCTTTTGTGCTTCCATTTGAAGTTGCCTCGGTTCTATTATTAGCTGCTTTGCTTGGCTCTGTTTATGTAGCCATGAATAAGAAATAAGAGGTATTGATGATCCCTATAAGTTGGTACTTATTCCTTTCAGCAGTTTTATTCAGCATTGGGCTGTTTGGTGTACTCGTCCGAAGGAACGCCATCGCTATCCTTCTCTCCATCGAGTTGATGCTAAACGCGGTTAATATCAATTTGGTGGCTTTTTGGCGATATGGAAATACCGTAAATATGGCTGGTCAGGTTTTTGCCATTATTGTTTTTGCTGTTGCCGCTGCCGAAGTTGCCGTGGGGTTATCCCTGGTTTACTCAATTTATCGCCGTCGAAATACCGTTATTGCCGACGAGCTTGACCTGATGAAGTGGTAGGAGATAAATATGTCCATTGAAACCCTTATTTGGCTTATCCCGCTGCCGCCCCTGCTGGCTTTTTTCTTGATCGTGTTGTTTACTAATCGTTCTAAAGCCCTTAGCCATTCTGTAGCCATCTTTGCCGCCGCCCTCTCTTGGATCGGCAGTATGGTGGTGTTCTTTAGAGCTTTGGGTACTGAAGAATTCGGTAAACACATTTTTGCCAGCGCTATCGATTGGCTGCCCACTGGTAATTCTTTTGTAAAAATCGGTGTTCAGATCGATCCGATCTCGGCGGTAGTTTTGTTCTTTGTAAGTATCACCATTCTCATGATCTTTATATACTCGGTAGGTTACCATAATTTTGGCCAACCCGCCGGCGACCATGACCATATGGGTTTACCTCCTCATGGCGCAACCTTATCCGATGAGCATGGTCACCAACACACTGTGTTGTCAATTGAACCGATGTACTCTAGATTCTTTGCCTTCCTTGGACTCTTTGCTTTTGGTATGTATACCTTAGTGGTTTCAGACAACCTGCTTACCTTGTTTGTGGGTTGGGAGATCATGGGTTTGTGTTCTTATTTATTGATCGGTTTTTGGTACGCCAAACCATCCGCGCGCAATGCCGCGGTAAAAGCGTTCATGACCACACGAGTAGGTGATGTGTTCATGCTGCTTGGCTTGGCTTATCTCTACTCTCTCACTGGAACGCTTAGCTATCGTGAGATCTTCTACAATGAAGAAACCTTGCATATGCTATCCTCTACCGCCGCGCCTCTCTTTGGGATGTCGGCAGCTGGATTGATCGGTCTTTTACTATTCATTGGTACCGTAGGTAAATCAGCACAGTGGCCTTTACATATTTGGCTTCCTGACGCAATGGAAGGTCCGACACCCGTTAGCGCCATGATCCATGCGGCTACCATGGTTTCCGCTGGTGTCTATATGGTGATCCGCATCTTCCCCTTGCTAACCGCAGGTTGGGTTGAAGGTGGACCATTGACCACGACTATGATGGTTGTAGCCTTCATTGGCTCCTTCACTGCCATCTTTGCGGCAACCATCGCTTTAGCTCAGAACGATATCAAAAAAGTTTTGGCTTACTCTACTATTTCACAACTCGGTTTCATGATCGCCGCCCTCGGGATTGGCGCTTATGTTGCTGCTGCTTTCCATCTTGTTACACACGCCTTTTTCAAGGCTTTGCTATTTCTTGGTTCTGGTTCTGTAATTCACGGAATGGAACACGGTGTATTGCACACTGGTGACCACCACGTAGACCCGCAGGATATGAAGAATATGGGCGGGTTGGGCAAGAAAATGCCGATCACTTATTGGACCTTTGTCATCGGTGGGTTTGCCCTCTCTGGTTTCCCTATTCTTACCGCGGGCTTCTGGTCCAAAGATGAGATCCTAGCCGATGCTTTCACGAATGGACATTGGGCTGTTTTCCTCACCTTGGCTGTTGCCGCTCTTATGACCGCTTTCTACACGATGCGTCAGATCACCCTTACCTTCCTTGGCGAACCCCGCACAAAAGAAGCTGAACACGCCTCTGAAACACCTTGGACCATGACAACTCCGTTGGTTATTCTTTCGGTCTTTGCTATTGGGTTTGGTTGGGTAGGTATTCCAGAACACTTCCCGGTTATCGGTGGTTTGCTTCCCAATTGGTTTCACGGATTTGTTGGCGCTACCTTGCTCGAAGAACCAGCCGCTCTACCGTTCTCTTGGACTCCGTTGCTCACTTCCCTGGTGGTAGCTCTGGGAGGCCTAGGCTTGGGCTGGTTGGTCTATAAGGACGTAAAAGCTGGCCAACCTGACCCGCTTGAGAAGCCGTTGGGTGTTCTTTACCCGGTGTTGCAAAACAAATATTACTTCGATGAGCTTTACACAATCCTATTTGTTAAACCAATGAACTGGGTTGCTGAAGTATTCACCCCGGCAATGGATCGAGTCGTCATTGATGGCATCCTCCATTCCGTCGCCCGGGTTGCTCTCTTCATCGGTAATAGCCTGCGAAATTACTTCGACAAACCCATTATTAATGAGTTGATCGGTGATGGTAGCGCGGAACTTGTTTGGAAAGCTCAGGCAATCAAATACGTCCAAACCGGTCGTGCCCAGTCATACTTATTCGGATCAGTGAGTGCGTTCTTAGTAATTATCGCCTTGCTGTATTATTTCTTCTAACGGGAGTGGAACAATGGATTTTCTTAACACTCACCTTCTAACGACCATCCTCTTCTTCCCGGTGCTTGCAGCGCTGGTGATCCTGTTCATTCCAAATGAACTGGTCAAGGCGATCCGCTGGACGGCTTTGCTTGCCAGTATCGTCCCATTTATTCTTACCCTCATTCTGTGGAGCCAATTCGATCCACAGGTGTCTGGGTTCCAATTCCAGGAACAATATCCTTGGTACGAGGCAATCAATTCCACCTTCCATGTGGGTATCGATGGTCTTTCTCTTTCGATGGTGCTTCTCACCACTTTGCTCACTCCATTAGCGCTTCTTGCTTCCTTTGGAATCAGTGAAAAGGTAAAAGCTTATATGATGCTTTTCCTCTTCCTTGAGGCTGGAATGCTCGGTGTGTTCTTGGCGATGGATCTTTTGATCTTTTTTGTCTTTTGGGAAATCGGCCTCGTACCGATGTACTTCCTAATCAACCAATGGGGCAGCCCCAAAGGCGAACGAGAATTATGGCCCGGCGTAAAAGTATCCGCTAGGAACTATGCTTCGCTCAAGTTTATGGTCTATACCATGGCTGGTTCTTTGGGCTTATTGCTCGCCATCCAGCTGCTTGGCGTGCTCTTCAAAAATTATGATCTCGCATTCCTCACCGAAAAATGGAATGCTCTTGATCCTAATGCACAGCTTCTTGGTCTGACTGTCGCCCAAGTAAAGGTAGTTGCCTTCTGGGCGTTTGTTGTTGCTTTCGCGCTCAAGGTACCGGTGTGGCCATTCCACACTTGGCTGCCTGATGCCCATACCGAAGCTCCTACCGCTGGATCTATGATCCTCGCTGGTGTGTTGCTCAAGCTCGGCGCTTACGGTTTTCTCCGACTTGTACTACCTTTGTTTCCGGCTGAATCACAACAGTATGCTGGCTGGTTAGCTTTCCTCGCCACCATGGCAATCGTTTTTGGTGCTTTTGCATCCTATGGACAGACGGATTTCAAACGATTGGTCGCTTATTCTTCCGTCAACCATATGGGGTTTGTACTACTCGGCATCGCCGCAGCGGCAACCGCTATTGGTACTGAACATGCCACCATCGCCTTAAATGGCGCTGTTCTGCAAATGTTCAATCACGGCCTTTCCGCCGCCGGTATGTTCTTTCTGGTAGGCGTCATTTACGAAAGAACCCATACTCGTAATCTTGAAGAATTTGGTGGGTTGTTCCCCTTGGTTCCTGTTTATGGCGGCATCCTCATCTTTACCAGCATGGCTTCGCTTGGCCTTCCCGGCCTGAACGGCTTTGTTTCTGAGTTCATGGTTGTACAGGGTTCCTTCCCCTTGCTACCAGTGTTCACCGCCATCAGTATGATCGGCTTGCTCTTTACCGGAGCCTACATTCTGAAGGGGATTCGTAAGATCTTACATGGACCACTAAACGAACACTGGGCCCATGGTGAACATAAAATAACCGAGATCAATGGTCGCGAGATCATTGTTATGGCGCCATTGATGGCATTGATCCTGTTCCTGGGTGTTTGGCCGATGGGCCTGCTCGATATGATCAATAAAGCAATGGTCATGCTGTTCCATTAGAGCGAGGTGAACAAATGCAATTTCCGATTCTGAGTATTATCGTTTTTACTCCGCTGGTTGCCGCGATCATCATGCTGCTGATGAACAAAGACAGCAAAAATGAGATTCGCGTTGTGGCTCTTGCCGCCGCGGTTTTTGACCTGCTCCTATCTGCCTGGGTGTTTTACCAAGTATATATTCACCCAACCATAAATTACCAGTTCCTAGAGAAATACGACTGGTTGCCAGCGTTGGGTATCTCCTACCACGTTGGTGTAGATGGCATTAGCACTCCGATGGTGTTGCTTACCGGTATCGTTATGTTCACCGGTGTGCTCATCTCTTGGGGTGTAGATGACCGCCCGCGGGAATTCTTTGCTTTCCTTTTCCTTCTGGCAGGTGGTGTATTTGGTGTTTTCGTTTCACTCGATCTGTTTATGCTTTTCTTCTTCTACGAGATCGCGGTCTTCCCGATGTATTTGCTGATCGCCATTTGGGGCTGGAAGGTAACCCGCGAATACGCAGCTATGAAGTTGACACTTTACCTGTTCATCGGTTCAGTGATCGCTCTAGTTGGCGCGTTAGCAATGTACTATGCCAACTACCAGATGCATGGTGTTCTCACCTTCAATATGCTCGAGCTTGAAAAAGCTGGATTCTCTTCGACTTTCCAATACATTTGGTTTATGCCTGTGTTTATGGGCTTTGCGGTTTTGGGCGGTATTTTCCCCTTCCACAACTGGTCGCCAGATGGCCACGTTGCAGCCCCCACTGCTGTTTCTATGTTCCACGCCGGCGTTTTGATGAAATTAGGCGCATTTGCGGCTCTTAGAGTTGGCATTATGCTTCTGCCTGAAGGCGCAAAACAGTGGGGTTGGTTGATCTTCGGATTTGCTATGGTCAACGTGGTTTACGGCGCGTTCATCGCTATGATCCAAACTGATATGAAATACGTTATCGGTTTCTCATCTGTATCCCATATGGGTTTGGTTTCGCTAGGTTTCGCCACACTTACTCGCGAGGGTATGGTGGGAGCCAGCTTGCAAATGTTCTCGCACGGTGTCATGACGGCTCTCTTCTTTGCATCGGTGGGTATGGTTTACGATCGTGCTCACACAAGGCAGATTCCTGAGTTAGGAGGGATGGCGAAACCGTTGCCGTGGGTAGCTGTGGCGTTCATCATCGGCAGTTTAGTTTCCATGGGTATGCCAGGTTTCTCTGGCTTTGTGGCGGAATTCCCCATCTTTATGGGGGTTTGGCAGGTCAGCTCTATAGCGGCCATTGTGGCTTCTATCTCCATCGTTATCACCGCGGCTTACGTGCTGTTGGTCGTTCGTAAAGCTTTCTTCGGTGAAATGCCAGAGCATTTAGAAGGTCACATCACACCGATCAAAGCGCTTGACAAGATCGCCTTGGTCACACTCTGTGTGGTGATGATCGCGATCGGTACAATGCCAGGTGTTATGGTTCCTATGGTTTCACAGGGCGTTGAGAATGTTCTCAGAATCTTGGGAGGCGCTTAATGAATACCAATCTGTTAGCCATTTTCCCCGAACTACTTTTACTTTTACTGGGTATCACGATCCTTATTGTGGATCCCTTTTGGAAGGAAAGCGATCGCCGAGTAAATCTGGGCTGGATGTCGGCCATAGGATTGTTCGCTATCATCATCCTGAGCTTGCTTTTTGCGAAGCCTGGAGAACCACAATCAGTTCTTGGTGGCATGGTTCGCTATGATAGCCTTGGCTTTGTTTTCAAGATGATGTTCATATTTACCGCGGGCATTACCTCTCTGTTCTTTATGGATACCGAGAAGCTTGCCACCCGAGCTGAAGCCTACCTGATGTTGATCGCCGCAACGATTGGTATGAACTTCATGGCCTCCGCCACAGATCTGGTGATGATCTATTTGGCCATTGAGACAACTTCAATTCCAATGTATGTACTTTCAGGTTTCCTGCTTGGAGATAAAAAATCGACTGAAGCTGGTTTTAAATACTTACTATTTGGGGCATTTACATCCGCCATTTTCCTCTATGGTCTTTCCCTTGTGTATGGTTTCTCAGGTACTACTCAGATCATGGATATGCGCGGTCACTTTGGGAGTTTTAATCCAGTTTCCGGTGGTTTGATCTTCTTGCTGATCGTTGGACTTGGTTTCAAAATTTCTATGGTTCCGTTCCATTTTTGGGCGCCTGATACATACGAAGGCGCGCCCTCCCCTGTGGCTGGGTTTTTATCTACAGCTTCAAAGGCTGCTGGTTTCGCGGTACTAATGCGCATCTTTATTATGGCTTTCCCCCAGATTGCCGCTGATTGGCAGATGCTCTTAGCTATTCTCGCGACACTATCGATGACCCTCGGCAATTTAGTAGCTCTCGCTCAAACCAATATGAAGAGACTGCTTGCCTATTCATCCATTGCCCACGCAGGGTACGCGATGATCGGTTTGGTGACCAATTCCAAATTAGGAATTGAAGCGGTAATCTACTATCTGATCGCTTACATCCTTACCAATATGGCTGCCTTCGGCATCATTACTGTATTCCATAAAACCACCGGATCCGATGAAATTCGCGCGTACGATGGTATGAGCCGCCGTTCACCTTATCTTGGCTTGGCGATGATGGTCGCGTTCCTCTCACTGGCTGGCATGCCCCCGTTTGGTGGGTTTATTGGTAAAGTGTTGGTATTTACAGCCGCCATCGAAAAGGGTTGGTACTGGTTGGTGTTTGTTGGTATTTTCAACTCGATCATCGGTGTATACTACTACCTCACAACCCTAAAATACGTGTACTTGTACCGTATGGAGGGGGAGAATGAGGAAG
>CAZSLN010000040.1:17186-22699 GCA_964607645.1 uncultured Anaerolinea sp. | reverse complement strand
GTGCGCCAAAATATGAACCGTGATATTTGAAGTAAGTTGATCTACTACCAACAATGTGAGGTAATAGGTAATGAAGTCATTGACGGTGTAGCCATTGACACTACCATTAGCTGCGGCGATCGAGGTCCAGACAGCTAAATAGATCACGGGCGAAACCAGCCAATAAAGCAGGTACATCAACATATTTGCCCGATATTGCCAAAGCTCAGCCCAGGTAACAAAGAAAAAGTGCTTGTAGATGTTGATCATAGAACTAACCATGGAAGGCTTGCTCGATCACCGATTCGATCGGAGGGTCTGAGATCGTAATGTCGTGAACAGGCATCTCATTAAGAATTCGGGAAGTAATTTTGGTTGCTTCTGCTGCAGGAACCTCAATATAAGACATTTCTTCACCGTTTTCGCCAGTGGTTGGCTTGCCGTATTTGGAAAGGTCAAAGGAGCCCACTTTTTCCAAGCGAATGCCAATCACTTTGAAGGGGGCGATCTTACGGGAGAGGTCGCTGAGCGCGCCATCATATTTAAGGCAGCCTTGGTGAATAATGACCACGCGCTCGCACAAAGCGGTCACATCGGCCATATAGTGGCTCGTAAGAATGATGGTCGCGTTGTTCCGGCGGTTGTATTCACGCAAAAATTCACGGATCTTGACCTGAGCGGTGATATCTAAACCAATGGTAGGTTCATCCAAAAACAGAATCTTTGGTTTATGGATAAGACCAGCTGCCAACTCACACTTCATGCGTTCACCAAGTGAAAGATTTCGTACTGGTTTTTTAATGATGGGCGACAGGTCAAGTAGCTCATCCAGTTCGTTCATGGTCTTTTTATAGTCTTCATCGCTGATGCGGTAGATCGCTTGATTGAGCAAAAAAGAATCGGCGGCTGGAATATCCCACGACAAACGATTTCTCTGCCCCATGATAAGGGTTATTGCCATTAGGTAGTCGTTCTTTAGCTCCCAAGGGGTGTACCCAAGGACATTGGCATTCCCCGAGGTGGGATTAAGCAAACCAGAAAGCATTTTTAGGGTGGTTGTTTTTCCCGCACCATTGGGGCCTAAAAAGCCTACGATCTCGCCGGGGGCAAGCTCGAAACTAACCCCATCCACAGCTTTTACATCCTTATACTTGCGCTTAAAAAAGCTCTTGACCGCTGATTTGAATCCAGGGTCGCGCTCCGCGACTTTGTAAGTCTTGCTAAGTTTTTCGATCTTGATAATAGGTGAAATTGTTTGCATATCTCTTTACTTTTTCGCGATGTTGATCGCGTGAATGAAATTGTTTGCCATTGCTTGAATATTTATTTCGTTCTTAACAATTCGATAGGATTCTCGGCCCATTTCAAGGAGTCGTTCAGGGTCTTGTAAGGCAGTGAGTAATGTAGAGAATAATTGTTCGTCGTTGCCAGGCTCAACCAGCCAACCATTTTTTGTCGTAACCAGGTCTTTTTCAGTGCCATCGCCTTCTGCCACTACCAACGGCAGCCCAAACGACATCGCTTGTTGGATCGCCAAACCACCGGTGCCGGGCAGAACAAAAAGATCCGCCTGTCGAAAATGATCCGCCAGTCGCTCGCCATCCTGATAGCCAGTAAAAACGGTCGATGGAAGATGCTCTTGTGCCAACAAACGCAACGGTTCAGCTTCCGGCCCATCTCCAACGATCATCAGGTCTGGCCGAATCCGTTCGGGGATCTTCGTGATAGCCTGGATCAACGCGCCAACCCTTTTTCGCTCTTGTAATCGGCCAACAAACAAAACAACCGGTCTTTTAACAACCCCCGCCTGCCGTACTGGTTCCGGTCCGCTGGGGGCATCCGTTACCGCGTTGCGCGCGACAATGATCTTCGAAGTAGGAATACCGAGCCGGGCATACTCCTCGGCTCCATTTTTTGAATAGGCGATCATCGCGTCGAATTGTTTTAGAAAAGAATCTCTAACTTGCCGTAAAGGCGCGGGAAGGGATTTCGCGCCGAGCCCCCAGCCAACAACGGGGCGGTTTTTAGATCTCATCCATCGGATCACCCTGCCAGAAGATAGATAGCGGTAATTAGCTTCTATGATCAACGCATCCGGGTTCCATGCCCTAAGCCTCGAAAACAGGTTTTGTTGGTAACAGGCGTAAAGTGGGCTTGATGGATCAAATAAGTGGATGTTATTCACAGGTTCCAATCGGGCAACCGCGGGCTGTACCTCCGTAGAAATTGACTCCCTGGAAAGTGGGTCACCGGCAAAAATTGCCATCCCGTTGGAACAACGAGCGGCAAGACAATCAAAGAAGGGAACGCGATAGGATGGTTTTACCCGCTGTAGTACACCTAATTTGCCATCAAAGAGTTCAGTCATACATTATCCGGTAGTAGGAAGGGCTATAACGTACGCTTTCCATTTTAGTTGGTCGATCGAGTTTAGTTTCACCGAGTCATTATCCATCGCGTATAACGAATACCCGTTGCCGGTCAATAACTCCCATGTTACGCGCTCTGATTCCGGACCATGCAGCTCAAGCATTAGGATCGGTTTCTCCTCTCGGATGATCCGCAACATTCCGGGAAGGGCTAATACCTCGCCGCCTTCAATATCAATCTTGATAATGGAAGGTTTGGGCTTATTCTGTTTGTAAACCAAATCATCAAGGCAGATACCTTTTACTTCTAAGCTATTTTTATATTGCTGATCGGTTCTGCCGGCAGAACCTTCCGCCTTACCCATTCCAACCGACTCGTGTTCATAAAAAGTGACTGACTTTTCTTGATCGATCACAGCGGCTTCAATTAGCTGCACATTACTGATCTTATTAAGGGAGATGTTCTTTCGAATTCGTTGAGCGTTAGCCGGTAATGGTTCAAAACTCACTACTTTTCCGGTTTCTCCAACAAATTTGGAGAACCACAAGGTTACATAACCAATATTCGCGCCAACATCGTAGGCAACCATCCCCACTTTAACATATTTCATCAAAGCTTGTTCCAGTTCGGGTTCATAGGTACCCAACCAGCGGCTTTTTTCTTTCTTCATATTAAGCTCGATCAGGGTGCCCTTCAAGCTGCCAGCGGTAATTTCTACCGTTGAAAGACCATCCTCTACCGTTGAATTTAGCGCTTTACGAAAAACCGAAGCGACAACCGGCAGAGAATACATTTTTTGTTTTACGCCATTGGGAAGTACTTTAGAGATGGTAGTAAAACCGCTGAAGAGAATTTTTTTTATCGAAACCATGATTATCCTAACAATATATCCAAGTATTTATTTACCATCAACTCTAAACCAAAAAGGTCTTCAGCCCTTTGTCGAGAATTTTTACTAAATCGATCCCAATCCTTAAGGATCATCTCCGCGCCGTCTACCAAATTATCGATGATAGGGTTTTCTAATCGCCAAGAGTTGCTGCCATACGCCACAACTTGTCCGCAATCATCCGTAACAAGTTCATTTAAGGAACCGGTATTATACGAAACAACCGGTAAACCGCAAGCCATCGCTTCCATTACCGAGTTAGGGCAAGCGGGGTGGATATCCGCGGAAAACAACACATGGGCTCCGCGATCGATCTCAGGGATCCGCTCCCGCGGCACTTTTCCCGTCCAAAAGATGGGAAATTCGATCTTGGATTCCCAGCTTTTCTGTAATGAAGGTTCAACTTCTCCGACCACCTGCAACTCCACCGCCATATTTCGGGCAAGCAGCCCTTTGGTTAACAAAATGGCGTTCTCCAAACCAGATTCATAGCCGCCGCCCATTGATCCTTCTACTACCAGAACTCTGAAAGGGGGAAACGTGGGACGTTCTTTTGGTGTGTAGGTTTGCAGATCTACGCCGTTATAAATAACTGTTGATGGTTTTTCCACGGCTCCAAATCGTTCATTCCACCAAGTGCGGGAGAATTCTGATTGGTAAACGATCTCGTCGCACAGGTGACGGCGAATGGTTTTGAGAACAAAATTGCCATATTCAGCGCGCAAGCTATGCCTAAAGGAGATCGGCCGAACCTGGTGTATCCAATTAAGGCCGTCCAGCCGTTGCGCTACTTTTTTCCCTTTTTTTCGAAATTGGTAGATCGCCGCCAGATCTTTCGTTCCACCGATGATCAGTAGTGCCGAGCAAGCTGGATCGTTGACATTCGTGGTCACTTCTACGCCTTGTTTGGCAGCGCCTTCGCTAAATTTATGAAAAAAGGAAACCATACCGCCAATTCCATGCACCTGCGGAAGGATACAGATCTTTTCAAGCATCGAAGGGTTCATCCCTAAGACCAACTTTTTTTGCTGGTATCCCCGCCCATATCTCGTTGGCAGCCGTGGAGGAGAGAAGTACGGCGTTTGCGCCAATAACGGAACCGGCGGCAACCACCAACGCCCCTTCGCTGCACAATACTTTAGCACCAGAACCTAGAATAACCCCGTCCTCAACAACGATCTCTTTGAATCGAGATTTATCAGCGGAACGAAAAACATCTGCCCGTCCCAGGGTTACCCCGGGGTAAATACTCACATTTTTTCCAATGGTTGTCTTTGGGTGAACCACGATCCCTACGCCGCCATGATGAATAAGCAACCCATCGCCAATTTTTACGGAAAGGGGTATCTCGATTCCAAGCATCTTTAATAACAGGTAGGCGAACCTGCCAAACATCGGGTTTTCCCTTGCGTACACCAATTTTTCGTAAAAAGACATATTGGTATTATACGACGTCTTAAAAATCAACGGTCAGGCCAGAGGTCGATTTTTCATTTATAATCAATTTCCGGAGAGAGAAATATGTATATCGCGATCGAAGGTGTTATCGGTGTGGGTAAAACCACCCTAGCTCGTTTACTACAACCAAAATTTGAAGATTCCGAAGTTCTTCTTGAGGTATTTGAAGAAAATCCTTTCCTTTCTGATTTCTATGGTGACCGCGCCCGTTACGCCTTTCAGACGCAGATATTCTTCTTACTCAGCCGCTATCGGCAACAAAATCACACCATCCCGCAATATATCAGCTCCGGCAAGACCCTCATCTCTGATTACACCTTTTTCAAAGATTCCCTTTTCGCCCGGATCAATCTAAAAGGAGATGAGCTAGAAATGTATCATCGCGTTCACGAAGCGCTAGCGGAGAAAATACCCCTGCCCGATCTAACAGTTTATCTTTCCGCTGATACGGACACCCTTATGAATCGCATTGCCCAGCGAGACCGCTCATACGAACGCACGATGGAACGGGGTTACATTTCTGAGCTGGTTCAGGCATATGATGATTTTTTCACGTCCATAAAAACACCTTACCTGATCATCGATTCCAATCCTTTGGATTTTGTGAAGAACAAAGCCCACCTTGTCCATATTGAAAACAAGATTCGGGAATCTTTAAGCATCATGCCCTACCAACCCTCCCTTTTGGATACCCAATCACTATGAAAATAACTCGAGACATCCTGGTCGATCTTTCCAACGAAATCGTTGAAAAACGATTCAAGAACGATAGCAAGGTAGACGCAATATTTTTGGTTGGCTCAGTTCGTCCAGAAGA
>CAZSLN010000040.1:237-17176 GCA_964607645.1 uncultured Anaerolinea sp. | reverse complement strand
ATCATAGACCACGCCTGCGATGTAGATTTGCTCATCCTTCATAATGGTGATATTCCTCGTGAACGGGAATTGGTCAAAATTTCGAACGAATATCATTTTGATCTCTTCTTTGAAGAGACGGCCCATTACAACAACCCCAAAGAATTGCGTACCGACGGATGGCGAGGTTGGGCGATGTGGGACCCGATGTTAGTGCATCAAAACAACCGTTTTTTTGAGTACACCCAATCGGTATTGCGGTCCCAATTCGATGACCCCAAAAATATCATTGGCAGGGTCAAGTATTTTCTGCAAAAAGCACGCGGCCGCTGGAACGTATTTGAAAATTATCCCGAAAAGATCAACCCAAGGGAGTACCTTAAAGCTGTTTTTGATGCCGGCAACGCCTTTGCCTGCCTCAACCAACACCCCTTCACAAAAAGGCGTTTCCTTTCTGAGTTCTATTCTCTTGCAACAACATTAGAGCAAGATGATCTGGTCCCGATGCTTTTTTCGTGCATCTCAAACTCAAAACAGCCCGACCTGATATCAAGCCATATGGAAGAATGGGAAAAATCCTTTGTGGAAGCCACCAAAGCCTACTCAACTTACACCATTCACCCCAATCGGCTTAACTATTTCAAATCATCCATCAACAGCCAGCTAAAAAGCAATTTCCCCTTATCCGCCTTTTGGCCATTTGCCTTCACCTGGGCCTACATCGGCGAAGAACATGCCGAGAGTAAGATCATTGCCAGCAATTGGAAAAAGATCAGCTCTGAAATTGGTTTCGATACTCCCTCTCTATTGAAAAAGAACACCTTGCTTGATAGTTACCTAGAACGCGTCGAAGAAATAGTAGAACAGGTTAGCGAAGACTACGGAATAGAATAACCCTGTTGATATCTTGGTAATACCCGGGCAAAACCTGTGGATAACCGCAAAAAAAACAGGTCATCCTCCGCAATAAATTGTATAAACGCCGCTCCATTTCCCCAAATATGGCTTTCAAACCGAGTTGTGGATAACAGGAAATAAACTGTTAGACCATTATCAACAGGGGATCATGAAAAAAACTAGGACCACCAAGAAGATGATGAAAAGAAAAAGGGAATAATCCCTCTCAACTTGAGCAATACCTTTCGGAAAAAGTATCACAAAAATAATTCTCCACATATCCACACCCCCTACTACCATTACTAAATTAATAACCTATTTATATAAATATAATATTGTAAGATTACCATTTCTTTTGTACAATCATTAAAGAAAATAAAAACAAATATTTAACATTATAGGGAGAACATCCATGGACGTCATAAAAGTATCTGCGAACTCCCGTACTTCCGCAGTAGCTGGCGCTATAGCTGGTGTAATTCGTGAAAATAAACATGCCGAAGTCCAAGCCATTGGCGCTGGAGCTGTCAACCAATCGGTAAAAGCCGTAGTATTAGCGCGCAACTACCTGAGTAGTGAAGGGGTCGATATTATCTGCTCCCCGGCGTTTGTCGAGATCGAGATCGAAGGAAAAGTTCGAACCGCAATAAAGCTCACAGTCGAACCCCGATAAACATAAATTAATAAAACCGAAAGCCGGGTATATCCCGGTTTTTTGGTTTATCATTATGAATATGGATACTACCAATAAACCAACGCAACGGAAACTTGTTTCAATAGTGCTGCTGGCAGCAATGGCCAGCATGGTTCTGTCGGGGATGGTTCCAACGGTTTCAAGAGCCAGTAATAATCAAGCGGATCCTTTACCGTTATCGATGACCGTAGTTATTAACGAAGTAGCCTGGGGAGGTACAGCGGCGAATGATACTCATGAGTGGATCGAGCTATATAACAAAACCAAAAGCAATATTAACTTGGATGGTTGGAAAATATCCTCAATGTCGCCTGCGATGGAAATACCATTGGATGGAGTTATTCCTGCTGACGGCTATTTTCTAATTGAAGCAAAAGAGAATGCTACCAGCGTTTATTCAAATCAACTCTTCCCCACCGGAGTAAATTTAAATGACGGTGGAATGAAACTGCAATTGTATGAAGATTCAATAATTCCGGTTTTGATTGATGAAGCAAACAGCAATGAAGGTGTTTGGCCAGCAGGGCAAAATGTAGAATTATTTTGCACAATGGAGAGAAATGAAGAAATTGGTTTTGAAAATGATACATTCTGGAAAACGAATGACAATATTATTAAAAACGGATTCGATAATAATGGAAATTCGATTTGTGGAACACCCAAAAGTATAAATTCAATCAGCGTTAGTCGGATTACTCAAACAGTAACACCTTCGCCATCTTTAACTTTTACACCGACATCTTCATCAACTCCAACCCTTACCAATACGCCAACAAGTACTTCAACCGCAACCCCATCAATTCCAAAATCTATCATCATTAACGAAATAGCCTGGATGGGAACTTTCGACAATAATAAACTCCCTTTACCGGGTGATGAATGGTTGGAATTGTATAATACAACTGGTACAACCATCAACTTAGATGGTTGGAAACTTCGTTCAGATGACTCTCTTTTTTTTGTTGACCTTAAAGGCGAAATTTCTTCTAAAGGTTATTTTCTTTTAGAAAGAAAAGATGATTTTGTAATTTCAAGTATTAAAGCTGACCAGGTCTATGATTCTATTACCCTCAGTAATCTTGGTGAGTCCCTACGTTTGTATGATCCATCCGGTAATGTCGTCGATTCGGCCAATTATGGTGGTTCCGTCTGGCCAGCCGGAAGCTCTATTACAACTTGTTCTATGGAACGAAGTGGCGCAAGTAAAAGTGATATTCCTAGCTCTTGGTTCACAAGAGCTGGGGATGTAAACGAGGCAAAAGCTCGTGAGGGTAATCTTATTTGTGGTTCTCCAAAAGCAGAGAACTGGGCTTATAAGGTAACGGCCACCCCGACAGCCCGAGTAACCGATACAGCAACACCTAGACCATCTTCCACCCCCACCGGTTTCATTCCTTCCTCAATTATTCTCAATGAGTTTGTGGTTCAACCTCGGGAAGATTTCAATAAGGACGGCAAGATCAATACCGGGGATAGTTTCATCGAATTGATCAATTTGAGCTCAAGCCGCGTTTCGCTAAAGAACTGGCGCATCGATGACCAACTGTTCGATTCATCCCCCTACTTTATTGGCGATGTTTCAATAGACGCGAATAGCCGACTGGTTTTCTATAATAAAGATACAAATGTGTTCCTTAGCTCTGGTTCAGATAGTGTTCGTCTATTTAAAGCAAATCAGACATTGGTCGATGTCTTTACTTATACTTTCAACCCAAAACCTGGTCCAAGCTGGTGCCGCTTTATAGATGGTTATGGCCCATGGACCTTCAATTGTGTACCGAGCCCCGAAAAGGCGAATATCTTAGGAGTGGATCCAGGTTCTGCTGGCTCCGAGATCCTCCCGGTTGAGAAATGTAGTTTAACGGGATTGCCTGAAGCCATACAATTCGCCGAATGTGAAGCAATGAATATGATGAGATTTTTTAGAGCGGGGACCAATTCCTTCTTTGAGGGTCTCCCCAAAATCATCGACCTTGGAAATATAAAATTTCAGATCGAATAAAAATCACGATGCAAAAAATTAAATTGATAAGGCCAATTTTTTGGCTGATTCCCATATTACTCACCTCCCTGCTGTTAGGATGGTTGATGTTAACACGCGGACACTTATGGGGTGATGATTTTGCCGGTTATCTTTTGCAAACCAAAAGCCTCATAAATTGGAATATGAATTCTCTTCTTGAACAAAACCGATTCATGAATTTGCGGTCCTCCTACTCCCCTGGTCCAAATGCCTATCCGTGGGGGTACCCTCTCTACTTATTACCTGCGTATGTCCTTGTTGGCATTAATCCCTTGGCTTTCAAATTGGTGGGTTTGATCAGTTTTCTCGTCTTCTTGGCGGCGTTTTATTTTCTTGCCCGAAGTAAAAGTAAAGAGAAAATGGCGATCCTTGCCACAAGTGTAATGGCCTTTTCACCCACCCTGCTTGGGCTCAATGATCTTATCCAATCCGACATCCCGTTTCTAGCTGTGTCCACCGTTTGTTTGCTCTTAATTTTGCGCGAGGAGAGCCACAATTCGTTATTAAACAAATTCGCTATAGGGATGACAATTTTCTTGGCGGTATTTTTGCGAACAACCGGTATATTGCTTTTTGTACCATATGGTGTGCTTTTATTATCGCAAAAAAAGGGAATGAATCCCAAGCAGTTTTTGGCCCAGTCTCTGCCCATCTTTTTTTTTATCCTTCTCTACAGTGGGCAAGCCGCTTTATTTCCTCAAGGGAATAGTTCTTACTTTGAGCACTTCGGGTTATTTTCTCTCAATAATTTACTCTTCAATCTTTCTTTTTATCTAACCCTACCGGCGAAGTTCTTTGTCGATCTACCAGGTACTGTTTATTTAGCTATTCCGTTGTTGGTCTTTGCTTTGATCTATTTGTTCAAAAACTGGAAAAGTGAATACCCGTTACTCTCTTTTTTGCTGGTAACGTATCTTATGTATAGCTTTTGGCCCGAAAGGCAAGGGTTCCGCTTTATTCTGCCGGTCATTCCTGTTATGCTTCTTTTTTCGGTAAAAGGAATCGATATCGTTTCGGAAAAACTACCAATATTAAAAAACCCGATCCTTTTTTTTCTTTTCTTTATTTTGGTTAGTTCCTTGGTGATCAGCGGCAGCAAAGGGGTTAACAATTTTCAAAACAATCGTGAGATAAATGGTCCGTTCGATCCTTATAGTTTTCAGATGTATTATTTTGTAAAAACCGAAACAAACACTGACGATGTCATTGTTTTTATGAAGCCAAGGGCTTTGAGGTTGTTCACCGACCGGAATTCGTTTATGACGACCAAATGCGATGACTTGATCTATGGGGATTATGTTTCACTCAGCCTAAAGCAAGAGGCAAACAATCAGGTTTCTCCTAACTCAATTGAGGAATGCCAATTGCCAGTTTCCTTTTCTGAGGTCTATAAAAATAAACGGTTCATTGTTTATAAGATCGAACCTTAGTTATTTTGGCATTTCTTTCAAATAACAAACAGCTTTGCTTTGTTCGTCATCCATCACCAAGAATAACTTATTGTTTTTCGCGAAAGAATGAACGTCGATGATTTTTAATGTGTTCATCAATAGTTCGTCGGCGTTGGGTATCCAGCGGTTTAGTTGGTTTTTTGTCTCATAGAAAAAATCCTTACGGAAAATGGAACTTTCGTCATCTAGGTTGATCGCCAAAGGATAGATATGGGCTTCCATCATATCCTGGAAAAAATGCGTCCCAAACGAAGGATCGGGGGATGTTCCTACTTCCCTCCCTGATAGCTCTATCAACGCGTTGGAGTTGTAAATATCCCCATACGAAACATGAACCCCCAGATCGGGCGTTGATGTTCCCCAGCGGCCAGGACCGATGCAGATAAATTCTTCGTCTTTTAAGAGAAGGTTAATTTGACCAATTGCGCGTTCAAAACGCGTTCTATCCGCTTGGGTCGGAATCGTAAAATATTCTTCGGGAACGACAAAAAGAACATAACGGATATTTGGGACGCAGCCATTTGGAACCATTTTGTGGCTGGAAAAAATAATATCTTCTTCCCGCAGATCATCAGGAATGGATACCTGTTCTTCATCGTCAGCGATTCTGCTTTGGGGTCGGCATTGTAGCAGTGTGATATTTACGCCTGGATTGATCGATAGCGGGTCTGTTACTTCAACGGTGAATTCAGTATCTACCGGATTTTTGTATACTCTTTCCAAAGTCGCAAGTGCTTCCCTCATGGTTTTGGCGAAGGGCGTTCTTTTCAGCAACTCATCAAAGGTGACCACCATATCATTGATATCCGCAGTGCTGGTTCGTATCGATGTTAGGTAATCGCCTTCATCAACTTGGGCTATGTATCTCAGCGCGGGGTAACGTGGATTCAGCACTTCCGCGATCGGTTTGCTTACAAAAGCATTATTCTCAAGATCGATCATATCAACAAATTTTTGCGAGTAAAGCTTGATCAACTTGGTAGACGCGGCGGGGTGCAGCAGCGGATGGCTAAGGGCAACCAATCGCGGGTGGTCGTTGCCGTAATTATCCACCGCGCGGGTACCCAACCCAAACACCAAACGCAAGAAACCTTCTTCCCGTTTAATTTGTGGAGACCATCGATACAGATTTCGGCTAAAGGCGACACCAGCAGCTTGCGGGTAGAAGTATTTTCCGTATTTTTCGCCCTGTACTGCCTGAATAAGAATAGCGATACGTTCGTCGTAATCTTCCAACCCCTTGTGGTTACGGTAAAGCAACGCGTTAGGGTTCAGCGCGCTAGCGTAGATCTTCGCGATCGCTTGGCACAAAAACTCAAGGTTTTCGTCCACGGTACCTTGGTTGGGGCAAAAAAAGCTGTCATATTTTCCGGCGAAAGAGGTTCCAAAATTATCTTCCAGCAAACTAGAAGAGCGGCAGATGATCGGTTTTCCATCAAATTCTTCCACGATCGTGCGCAGCCGTTCTTTGATATCGCGCGGGAAGGTGCCGTTGACAAACTCGTTGTAAATAATGGGATATTCAGCGCGAATCTGGGCTTCATTCTTGTATTTTTGGTCATTCCAGTGGAACAAGCCATTGTTCGACATAAACGTGTAAAAAACGTCGGATGCGAGGAAATAGGAACTGGGAATGGTGATGTGTTGTTTCACATCATCCGGCGCTAATTCGGTAAGGATACGATAAGCCAACATCATTCCCGCCGCTTTACCGCCGATCTTCCCATAACCAATTTTGCGCTGCCTGATCTCATCGAGATCTTTGACCGTGAACCAACGTCGAGCAAGTTTGAGGTAAGCTAGATGATCGCTGATCATGGTTCTGATCAAAACAACTTTAATTTCCTTAAGCCTTGCTTCGTGTTCTTTTCGCTTTTCGGGGGGCATATGCTCGATCATCTCGGCTTGTTCAAAGAGCATATCTTGTGGGGCAAGCTCGGGGTTGAATGTGATCATATTGGGCGTTTCGCCGCGCTCGCCAACTGTACCCCTTACGATGTTTTCAAACTCCTCATAGGGGAGATTGTAGGCAAAATAAAAATCGGTTAAAGAATCCCGAACCCGCTCACGACGTAATTCCCAGGTATCAAAATTTTCTTCGCCAAAGGGGTCATGCAATCCTTCCCGTATTTGTGACTCAACGGCTTTTTTTCGAACCTCTTCCTCAAATACATCAACAAGGATAATGCCTCGCGTAAAAAGGATGGAGCGCATTTTTTCACGTATTCGCGAAGACAGGATCGGATATTGGGTGATGGCAAGGCTGATAGAAAGAACGCGGTCGGATGAGTGGGAGGATAATTTCATAAGAGGGTTTGCGCTGATAGAAGAAACGTCGGATGGGTTCCGACGTTTCTTTTGATTGAATGGTGTGTGTTCTAGCCTAAATGCATTGGCATGATGACGTGGAGGAAGTCATCATCCCCAACCGGTTTGATAACACCGGGCGCGTTTTGGGCTGAGGTCTCTATCGCGACGTTGGGCGTTTTTACTACCTCTAAAACTTCGCGGAGATATTTTACATTGAAGGCGATCAATTGCGGTCCGCCATCCACGGTAGCTTCAACGATGGTTTCGTTCTTGCCGGTGCCTTCACTTTGGGCAGAGATCTCAACTTCGGCGGGGGTTAGCTCGCCTTTTGTGCGAATATCAAGCCGTACAACATTGGTACCTTCGCGAGCAAAAATCTCAGCCTGTTTACAAGCCTTGAGTAAAGATGCGGTAGGTAGTAACGTTCGAGATTTAAAGGAGCGTGGAATGATCTGCTGGTAATCAGGAAATGTTCCATCGATCAACTGGGAGGTAAGCTCAACATCTTTCACGCGGAATACAACCTGGCCTCTTCCTTTTGGAAGCACCATCTGGATCGGGTCTTCGGTGTTGGATGCTATACGCGCTAAGTTTTGCAAGGCTTTTGAAGGAATAATGACGCTGATCGGGCTCGTTACTGGGGTAGATAAAGTGGCAGTGCGAACCGACAAACGGAAGCCATCCGCCGCAGCCATCGTAACGGTATCACCATCTACTTTCAGTAAGACGCCCATCAATACAGGTCGCGCTTCATCTGAAGAGGCCGCAAAGGCTACCTGCCCTACCATATCGCGGAAATCAACAACGTTTAAGAATATCGCGTCATTAAAATCAGGAACAGGTAGCGGAGGAAACTCTTGAGCATCGATGCATTTAACATCATTGGTGGACGAACCGGAACGTATGTTTAATAGGAGAGTATCGGTGTTAAGAGAAAGGTTGACCTTGGAATCAGGAAGCGTTCCTATCAACTCCGCGAATGTTTTGAATGGGACCGTTGTCGATCCTTCTTCTTCGATCTTTGCTCCGATCCAACAAGTTATACCCAGCTCTAGGTCTGTGGCGGATAAACGGATCCTGCCTTCATCAGTGGCGAGTAATACATTGCCAAGAACTTGAAGGACATTGCGAGATTGAATGGCGGGGTGAACAATACTAAGGCCACGGTTCAGTGTTTCTTGAAGTACTTCAACTTTCATCCTGATTCTCCTATTAAAAATCCAGCCTTTTAATATATTAATTTTACTTCAGATTACAAAATATTTAAAAACAATGTTTGACAGCCGAACCGACGGAGTGTATACTGTAGACAACAAAGGAGGAATGATGAGGAACCAAATAAACCTTTCACCACGGTTTCGAGAGATCGTTATCGGCATAAGTTATGGAAAGACCCGGAAGCAGATCGCCTACGAAACAGGTCTTAGCCTAAATACGATCAAGACTTATATAACGAGACTGTATCAAAAATTGGGGGCAGTAAATGCTCCTGATGTGGTTCGAATCGTTTTCGAAAACAAATTGATCACCCAGGAATAGGTATTAAAATGGTGATCCGTGGAATGAGGGGGGCATCCCACGGATCACCATGTGGTATTATACCGCAGATACTAATTTTGAATAGGGGTACATTAGTACTGTGTTAGGATATCTTTTAATCTACAACAATACTAATGAGTGCCCCAAATAAGACCAGCAGCAGTTGAAAACCAAATAACAATGCGGCAACATAGGCTATTATTTGCCACGTTTTTGAAACACCTATTTGTTTTATGGGCTTGTTGTCGTTGATGCTGTTGATATAATTCAATATTTCTTTAGGATCAAAGGCTGTAATGCCAACCCAGTTGAATCCAGAAATGGTGTTTGGAATGATAAATTTATTCCCTGCCCATTGGCTCACATTTTCCCATACCGGCTGTTTTAACAAGTACGAAGCTGGTAGGATAAGCAGGTCTTCCTCGGTTCCGATTTTAGGAATGCCAGTTTCATCGGTAAGCCTTACGGGTGAAATCCCTAATTTGGATTTATTCATTTCGACAGAAATCAGGTCAAAGTAATTGGTAGAGTCGCTTTCTAAAACATATACTTTTTTGATCTTCGCTTCCAAGAGGTCAGACTGCTTTGCGAAAGCGCCATCTTGTTTTAAAGCGCCCAGATGGTAAACAAGGAATACAATAAAAATAATCAGCAGGGACAAGTCGTTTAAGGTTGTTGGAACAAAGCTCGAGTCCATATGGTCGAGAACCCCAAACAAAACTGTGTTCACCAATGTAATTGCAGAAACCATGCCGCCGATAACGCTGCCGAAAACTGCTATATATAAATACGATCGGCGAATGATCGATCTTCTCGCTTCAACTCCAATTTGCGAGTCAATCGCTGCTTCTTCTTGCGAAGACCTCCAAACCAACATCCATAATGGTAAGGATGTAAGCAAGATGGCAATTGAAGCCGATAGATTTTTCCGTAATACATCACCCCAAATGATATTGCCAGTGCTGATATTGATCATAAAGCTTGCCAGCATCGCAACACCAGCAATTAACGCCGCCAAACCCATCAGGGACAATAAATAGTTGTGTAATCGAAGCAGGGCGCGCTTTTGTCCATCTTCATATCGCGAGCCCACCTCAATACGAAACCACTTACCATAATAAAACCAAACGATTCCTAAAGACACCGCTACCGAAACAGGATTCCCCACCCTGGATAAAAGTTGCAGTGTAGAAACATCCTCACCTAAAAACTTCATCACGATCTGATATGCGGTAACGCTCGACATCGTCAAAACTGTTGTTACACCAAATAAGGATAAAATAAACAGCAAGATCAGGCGGATCACTGATCGTTCTTCGGTGACATTCTGATCGATTGCCTGGCGATGCTGCCAAGAATAAACCCATAACGGAGTCCCGATGATGCACATCGATAAACCGTTGATGAAATACTCCTTTCCTGCTGGCCCTATGATGATACCCGGCTGGTAAAACAAGAAACGTATGATTTCCTGAATTCCAAACAAGGTTAGGAATAGTGAGTAAACTACCCAAATATATCCATAAAGCTGATATGTTTCTTTAAAACAACTTTCCTGGATCTTGTTGTGCAATTTTGTTTTTAATATCCTGTAAAAATAGACAGCCGCCAGCAAATTGAGCCCGATCGCGATCAAGTTATCGATTGTTGATTGTTCTCCGCCGACAAATGAAAAATAGGAATTGATACCGGTTGCCAGAATTAAATTTCTGTTCACCAACGCCAATAAATTTTGGGCAACAGGTATAAGGGTGGCTAACAAAGCCGTGTATAGAAAAACACCCCGAATGACTGAGGAATACTCATCAAGATCTTCCGCGGAATGCTGAGCCCAATACCAATGCAATCCAAATATAGGAATCCCAACCAAGATCAATGATAGCGCGCTTGCGAGAGTATCCGCGCCAACTACCAATCCGGAAGAAAAAATAGTTCTCAACAGACCAATCAAACCCCAAATGACTACCTCGAGGCTTATGATCGTTACCAAATATATATATAAACGACGGACGCTCTTCATAGATTATCCATTCTTACTGCTTGTACTGCATATCTGTATACCAATCATAAGCCCAGACTGTGTACGGCAATTGGTTGATCTTCCATACACCATTCTGTTTCACCAATTGGCCATATTCCGTATTTCTGTACCCGCCCGAAAATGGATCACCGGGATTGAAAATGATCCCAAACTCCACACTAGCGGACGTTTCAGATAATTCGGCTTTCCCGATCTCCAAACCAGCGCTCGCAGGATCTACCGAATGATTTATGAATGCGGTTTTGAAGTTTTCAAAAGTCGGTTTATTTGGAAGATCTGCTAAGTACGAATACGCTTTCTCGTAATCTTTCTTATGCACAGCCACTACATAATTCGTAACAACATCACTTGGCTCCGAACCATCTACATACATTAGGTTGTCTTTGCGAGTAAAAAATACGGCCAACGCAACCACGATCAGAACTACGATTCCCAACAAGATGCCTAATAAAAAACGGTCTTTTTTCATAAATGGATCCTTTTTGAAATGTTTCTCTATTTTTATTTTAGTCCTAATAGCATTATATACAATCACCCAATAACAAAAAGCGGATTAAATGCAAAGAGATGTTCCACGTGAAACATCTCTTTTTGGCCTACTTCGTTTCTAATTTATTGAAAATTACATAAGAATACAGAACGGTGAAAAAACTTCCACCGAGTGAAGATATCAAGACCAGAATATACGCGTTTTCTTTTAAGAAAACACCAAACAAGGTTAGGACACCCATCGCGACAAATACCTTGCCCCCTACCGCGTGTGTCTTGTCCCAAACCTCGTCATTCGCTAAGGTCCACGGAGTGCGAATACCGATAAAATAATTTCTTTTCGCTTTTGATATCATTTGCCCCGCGGCGATAAATACCAACCCAACCGCTGGAATAATGGCGGTGCCCATAGAGGAGCGGAGTATGCCAATATTCCAAGCTAATGTTAACGCGTTGATGTAAGTCATGAAAAAGATGATCAACACGATGAACAAATTGAACGAATCCCGAAATGTTGCGATATTTTCTTTCAAGGGGTCGATTCCCGGAATGATCAGGAATAGGACTAACATCGATGTGACGATGATGGGCATAAGGAACACACCCCAAAACTTGGTTGTGTATCCATCCACTTGGTCGTACATATTCCAATGAGAAGCCATTTTTTCAGGAAGATCGTTCCAAAAATAAAAACCAGCAATGAGGGATAGCGCGATAAGCACGACTGAAATTATGACGGTGTTTTTTGTGTTCATTTTTTCCTTATAGGTTTCACGTGAAACATTATTTATCCGTGTCAGTTTTATTGGTTTGAGCAAGCGAGACCAAACCGCCCAGTGCTCCAAGGTTCATCGAGTCGATCGCAGAGCTGGGGACGATCACCATTGCCCCCTTTTCTTTTAGGCCTTCGAACAACATATTCATAGCGCGCAGGTGTAATGCGGTGGGGTTGTTGATATATAATTCGGATGCTCGCGAAAATGATTGCGCAATCTGTTCTTCCGATTCGCCTAAAATTACCCTCGCCTGCCGTTCTCGCTCAGCTTGAGCCTGGCGCGACATAGCGTTCTCGAGATCCTGAGGAATAACAATGTCGCGGATCTCCACGGATTGGGCGGTAATGCCCCAAGGGGTGGTACGCTCATCGATGGTCTTCTGCAGTTCTTGGTCGATAGAGTTTCTGCCTACAAGGATATCGGCCAGAACCATTCTGCCAATAATATCTCGCAGAGCGGTTTGTGCGGCCCAAGCAATGGCGGTTTTATAATCTTCAACTTCCAGTACCGCTTTTTCCGCGTCCCACACCATCCAAAACAGAACGGCGTCAACATCCACGGGAACTGTATCTTTGGTGAGTGTTTTTTCCGCGGCGAAGGGTGTGACCATTACGCGGTGATCGACCCAGGTTGGGATCATGTCGATCATTGGAATGATCCAGAACAGTCCTGGTCCTTCCAAGGCCTTGAACTTCCCAAGGCGAAGGACAACGGCTTTTTCCCATTGGTTGGCAATTTTCAGTGAATACATCAAAAGGGAGCCGATCAAAATAAGCCCAAGGACGTATCCACCGATGATCCAGTCAGATACTTTCCCGTCCATCAGGATGGCCCCGGCCATTGCGACGATCATGAGAACGGTAAAGATGGTAATGGCGACAGCGGATATGTGTTGGTCTTTTGCGGAGGAGGTATTAAAAATTTTTAGATCAGATAGTTTTGTTGTCATTTTATCTCTCTTTCGTATTTTCTTTTCAAATGATTTTTGATAAGGTCGATCGCTTCATTCGTAGAAAGTCCTAGTTTGGCGGTTTTGGATATGTAGGTTTCAACAATGTCATCGATCAACTCGGCTCTTATTAATTCTGCGGAATCAGCCGAAACTTTTTCCAGAATATAGGTGCCTCTGCCTTGCTGTGTTGAGATGATCCCAGCTTCATCGAGAATGCGATAGGCTCTTGAAACGGTGTTGAAATTGATCCTCAGGTCTTGGGCCACCAGACGAACGGTTGGCAGCTGGTCGCCCGGGTTGAGCGTACCAAGGCTGATCTGGTCACTTACCTGTTCAACGATTTGTAAGTAGATGGGGATTTCTGATCGGGGGTCTATTTTTATTTTCATCATAATTGTATTAATGAATTTTTGTATCATTGTATATTTGTATCATTGTATTACTGTTATGTAGATTCTGTCAAGGGTGGTTCTGTGCTGTAGAAGGCCTCGAAAGCCAAATTTGTAGGGGTACGTGGTAGAATGATGGTAAAGATTTTATTTGCATTTCAAGGAGATCGAGATCGATGGAAGCAACAACCGGTACATTCGCCGTAAAAAAAGGTTTAGCACAAATGTTAAAAGGTGGGGTGATCATGGACGTTGTCACCCCAGAGCAAGCTAAGATAGCTGAAGAAGCTGGCGCCTGCGCTGTTATGGCTCTCGAGCGCGTTCCAGCTGATATTCGGGCTCAAGGCGGCGTTGCCCGCATGAGCGATCCTGAATTGATCATCGCGATCAAAGAATCTGTATCCATTCCCGTAATGGCAAAATGCAGGATTGGCCACTTTGTTGAAGCCCAAATTCTTGAATCGTTGAAGATCGATTACATCGATGAATCCGAAGTTCTTACTCCCGCGGATGAAGAACACCATATTCTCAAACATAACTTTAAGGTCCCTTTTGTTTGCGGTTGCCGCAACTTGGGTGAGGCTTTAAGGCGTATTGGTGAAGGGGCTGCCATGATGCGTACCAAAGGCGAAGCCGGCACTGGCGATGTAGTTGAAGCGGTTCGGCACGCCCGCACCGTCCTCGGTGAGATCCGACGCATTCAAAATATGCCTGAGGAAGAATTGATGGCGTATGCCAAAAATATCGGCGCTCCATACGACTTAATCAAAGAGACCCGAGAATTGGGTCGGTTGCCTGTAGTAAACTTTGCCGCTGGCGGTATTGCTACCCCCGCTGACGCCGCCCTTATGATGCAATTGGGCGTGGATGGTGTGTTTGTTGGTTCAGGCATTTTCAAAAGCGGTAACCCCGCGAAGCGAGCCGCTGCCATCGTCAAGGCTACTACCCACTTCCGGGACGCCTCCATTTTGGCGGATGTCAGCAAGAATCTCGGCGAGCCAATGGTTGGTCGCAATATTTCCCAGATGCCCGAATCTGAAAAAATTGCTGGGCGTGGCTGGTAATTCTTAGTCTATGATGAAGATAGGTGTATTGGCATTACAGGGTGACTTTGCTGAACACAAGGTCATCCTAAAAAACCTTAATGTTGAACCTGTGGAAGTAAGACTTCCACGAGACCTCGAAGGTCTTTGCGGTTTGATCATTCCTGGTGGTGAATCTACTACGATTGGAAAATTGGCTGTGGCGTACGACTTAATGGACCCCATCAGGGATTTTGCCAAATCAAAGCCAATTTGGGGTACTTGCGCCGGCGCTATCTTTCTTTCCAAGAACGCGAAAAAAGAACAGCCTTTACTGGAGTTGATGAACATTGTTGTCGAGCGGAACGCCTTCGGCGCGCAAGTTGATTCCTTTGAAGCTGAACTTGATATTGAAGAAGTAAAAAAAGCCTCTGGCGATCCCGCCCCGTTTCACGCGGTTTTTATCCGCGCCCCAATTATTGAATCAGTAAGCGGATCAGCCCGGATATTAGCAAAAATATCGGATGGAAGGATCGTGGCCGCCATCGAAGGTCATCTATTGGCCACCTCCTTTCATCCGGAATTGACCAATGACGTTCGCTTTCATCAGTACTTTGTTTCACTTTGCTCGAAGAACTGATCTAAATTCGTTGTTCAGCGGTTGAAAAACACACAATGACAACTCGTCCGGTCGATCTTTTTGACTTACCTCTCCTTATAAAAAACCGATCTTCTTACATCGGTTTAGACTCCGCGAAGCAACTCGCCCACGGAACCCCCCTCAATTTCTCCGGCTTGGTTTCCCGTGCTATCCCCATCAACAACCTATATACGGTCATTGATTCATCGGCTGAGCCCATTCTCGGTTCAATCGAGCATTCCCCCGAAAAACCCTCCGCAAAGTTATCTTTTTTATCTTCCCATTCTAGTCAGTATGACGATAGATTTATCCCTCTCATTGAAGAAATGTGTGCGGTTGCGGGAAAGAATGGCGCCTTCCATATTGTGGCTGAAACCGTGGATAACAGCCAAGTCCTGAATCTTCTAAGGAGAACTGGATTTGCGGTCTATTCCACCCAAAAAATTTGCCAAGTAGAGCCAGGCAATGTTGAACTGGGAAGCTGTAAATGGGCGAAATTAGACGATGCCCAACGTTTGGACGCTAAAAACTTATATGAACAAATTACCCCGCCTATGATTCAGGCAATTGAGCCATTTAATGTTTGCCCAGGACGGTTATTGGCGTGCAACGGCTCTCGGGTATTTGCGTGGATTGACGAAGGTAAGGCCGGTACAGTGATCATCCCGCTGGTTCATCCTGATGAAAAAAACCTCGCGGTCCTTTTTTCAGACCTAGTCATCGACCTAAAAGCTGCAGGGACGCCAAAAATATTTTTTATCATTCGGTCAACCATGAGTTGGTTTGATACCATCGTTACCGATCTGGGTGGCGTCGAAATTCGTACAGAGCGAATTTTGGTCAAACACTTGGTCAATTTTGTTCTGGAAAAAGAGACAGTTAAAAACGCCAAGGCGCAGAGAGTAACAATTCTTTCTTCGCATATAAAAAGGAACGATTAGCCTTAAAAATAGTGGACAAAAAACTAAATTGGGTTAAATTTAAATTATGAGCCAACAACGACGAATTACTGACGATCTTGCTGTTTTGTTAGCCATCCTTCCCCTAAAAGTTGTCACAGCAGTTCACCGGTCGAACCAATACGATAAATTACTCGAGATTATCATGGACCTCGGCAGGCAACCGATCGCCCGATACATTGATCAAGAGATCGTTTTATCTGAACAGGAGATCACCCGGGAGGATATCGATCTTGTTGTGCAAGCTATAGGGACCTTTGATGCCGATAATCGCGCCGGATTGCAAAGGACCCTGCATCGTATTTCAGCGATTCGCAATCGGTTAGGTATTGTGGTTGGCATGACCTTGCGTGTTGGTCGTGCTGTTTATGGCACGATCGATGTTATTGAAGATTACATCAAATCGGGTAAATCCATTCTTATACTCGGCAGGCCGGGGGTAGGCAAGACAACCCTATTGCGTGAAGCCGCTAGGATTTTAGCCGAAACGAAGCGCGTCATTATTGTAGATACCTCCAACGAGATCGGCGGTGATGGCGATGTGCCCCACCCCGCGGTTGGCAGAGCCAGGCGCATGCAAGTGAAGGTGCCAACTCTGCAGCATGAGGTAATGATTGAAGCGGTGGAAAACCACAACCCCGAAGTGATTGTGATCGATGAAATTGGTCGTGAATTAGAAGCCCATGCTGCCCGCACCATCGCCGAAAGAGGTGTGCAGCTAATAGGCACCGCTCATGGCAAAACGCTGGAAAATTTACTACTCAACCCAATCCTGAGC
>CAZSLN010000040.1:0-227 GCA_964607645.1 uncultured Anaerolinea sp. | reverse complement strand
CTGAGCGATCTGGTCGGTGGGATCGAGTCTGTCACCCTCTCAGACGAGGAAGCAAAACGTCGAGGCACGCAAAAGACCGTATTAGAGCGCCGCGCTCCACCAACCTTTGATATGCTGATCGAGATCCAAACACGCTACGAATTTATCATTCACCAAGATGTGACCGAAGCGGTGGATAAGCTTTTACGCGGTTTCCCTCTAACCGCTGAGATGCGTACATGTGATGA
>CAZSLN010000039.1:0-23339 GCA_964607645.1 uncultured Anaerolinea sp. | reverse complement strand
TGGTAGGCTCTATCGAGACCGGAGCGCCTCCGCGTGAGCCGCCTTTTATCTTGCCCTTCCCCCAAAATACAAAAAAGAGGCTGCCCTTTCGGACAGCCTCTCGCTTTTCAATCGTAGAACTATTTCTTACTCGACGCGAGGCGCAAGCCAGATAGCTTCATCGTCGGTATTGGCGCCGTTCGACAGGACTTCGATGACCAGTTGTACGGTTTGGCCGGCAATGGGGTTGAGGCTGATGCTAATGTTGCGTGTCATACCATCATAGGCTTCGTTGAATTCATCCGCGAAATAAGTGATGGTGCCGCCCACTTTGTAGCCTACTTTGTATTTCACATCACAGGCACTGGCGCCGAACTGGCAACCGATGGTGGCTTTGAAGATATCGCCACTCTGAACGGTGTAGTTGGGGTAAATACCGCGTACATAGCCACTGGTGTTCGGCATAAAGAGCAAGGAGTTTTGGTAGGAAGTAGTTTCATCTTCCATTTTGGTTCCCTGTACGCCGCTGATACCAGTGAGTTTCGCTACAGTTCCAGCGGAGGCGGTACCACCAAGGGTAATGGTTCCAACGCTATCACTCCAAGCGGCCAGATCAGGATCGATGGTGAAATCACCATTGAATACGCCTGTTCCACTACCTGGGGTTGCGGTGGGCACTGGGGTGGCGGTAGGAGCAGGGGAGCTGCCCACGGAGTTGATCTCAACCCACCAGGCTTTATCACCCGCGTAACCGATACCAAAGGCTTGGCTGTATTGGTTCTTCAGCATCCAGTAACCTCGGTAATTGCCAGCGGTGCTGGGGGCAACCAAGTTCACAGACACATCAAAGGAAGTGTTGGGGCCAACGGTAGAGGTAAGAGCGATGGGGCTCGAGCCGCCCATTTGGCTGCCGCTTACGTAGATCAGGCTATATTGATTGGTCCAGGTGCAAGAGCCAATGTTCTTGATACGCCAGGTCTTGGTAAAGGCGGTTCCAGCGGCAACGTTCGTGCCATCAGGATAATTTACATCGGAGATAAAGGCAGCCTTATCACAGGTTCCACCGTAAGGGGGATACACTGGAGGGGGAGGAGTAGGGTAGCTGCCAGAGCCAGAAACGATGCGGGGAGAAGCCCATAAGGGGCGATCGCCCGTGGCATAGCCGGCGGAATCTACAAACAGGATGAATTTTACAGTTTGGCCGGCAAGGGAGGAAAGATCAATATTGGCTCGGTAGTAAAGACCTTCGTACGCTTCCGCGTAGCTCCAAAGAGTCTGAACTGCGCCGCCGCCGATCTGATATTTCAGCTTGAAGTTGACAAAACAACCGGTCGCGCCGTATTCACAATTGACGATGGACTGGAAGCGGTCACCCGAATTGACTAAAATATCGGGATACACACCCTGAACATAACCATTGTACACATTCTGAGGAACGGTTACGAGGCCTGGACCATCCACGGTGTTATTTTCCAACACAGGGGCGGCAACGGCTTTGGCAACACCATTGGTGTTGGGGTCGGTTCCATTTAATGTTACAGAGCCAGCGCCGCTTGTCCAAACTGCGGAAGAAGCATTGGTGTAAAAGTCGTAACCGGTTGAAACGGACCCACCAGAAACACGGATCTCAACCCAGAAGGCTTTATTGGCATAAGCACCAATACCAAAGTTGACGGAGGAAGCGCTTTGCAGCATCCAATCACCTCGATAGGTACCCGCGGTGGAGGGAGCGGTCATCGCAACGGTCAGGTCAACGGTCTGGCCTGGATAAACGCTGGTTGGCAGCGCTGCGGATGCGGTAGCGCCCATCTGTGATCCACCGACAAAGACAAGTTTGTAACCAGTGGTCCAAGTGCAAGTACCCACGTTCTTCAATCGCCATACCTTATTAAAGGTAGCGCTTGGGCTATAGAGGGTGCCATCGGGCACTGTTACATCAGCAACGAACTGTGCCATATCGCATGCTGCCAGGGCGGATACTGCCTGAGGGGCGGGCATCATACTGAACATCATAACGATGAGCATGATCGCTGCTACTAAGTTACTTCCATGTTTCTTAATCATCTGTTTCATTTCTATCTCCTCTTAAGGATGCTTGTATCCGTTCAGGTCGGATATGCTCGTGGCACTTATTTTTAACGCCACACTACCGGTCTTACAACATCTATTATATACTGATGTATTGATACACGAATATATTAATTGTATTACAGAAATGTTACTGAAAGATTGCATTAATTACAATTCCTTCGATATTTGGTACAATGTTGAAAACGGACAGGTTCATTAATTATTATAGACAACTTTGATGCCATCCGTCAACATCTTACAAATTGGTGTCCAACATCCCTTTCTACCTTTTAACGAAAAAAGGAAGGGAAAAGTTCCAAAGGAGATTGAAATGAAAATGACCAAGAGCACCCTCTTTACAAGCACGTTGATAACCCTGATCCTGGCTCTCAGCCTGCAGGGCGTCGCCTTCGCCCAGGGCACAGGCCCAGGTGCCACCATCGAACGTGATGGCATCAGCCTCTTCTCAACCGAAGAGTCCATCGCGGTGGGCGATACCATTACCTACACCGTCTTCCTACAGAACCTACCAACCGGCGTCACTGGTGCCGAGTTTGTTTGTTCCTATAATGAGACCTACGTGGATGTTGCCAACGTCGAAACCATCAACCTGCCCGGCGGCTCTGTTTCCCTCTTTGGGGCAGATGCCGTGACCGCCACCAATACCCCCGCCGCTGGCAGCTTCACCTATGCCATCGCCAGTATGCCGCCCAACACAGCCGGCACCACAGGTGGCCTCTTCTCGCTGGATATCACCGGTCAAGCCTCAGGCAGCTTCGATTTCACCTGTGCCGTGCGCATTGCCCGTGGCACCATCCTCACCACCATTGGCTTCACCCCCCTCACCATTACCGTTACCGCCCCTGCCACCGAAGGTGTTGTTAGCGGTCGCGTTCTTGCCCACAGCAGCGTCTACAATGGCACCAAGACCGTTACCATCAACATTACCGATTCTGGTTCAGTCGATCTCGATGACACGCTCGATCTCGGCGCTGGTGGTACCTTTAGCTTCAACGTTGCCCCCGGCACGTACACAGTCACCGCCACCGCTCCCGGTTATCTCAAAGCCGAAGGCTCAGTGACCGTAGTGGCTGGCGATACCATCTCCATGGAAAACCTCACCCTGCTCGCTGGCGATATCGATGCCAATGATGACATCAACTTCCTCGATGTTGCCTCCATCGGCGCAAATTACAACCTCACCACCCCCTCAGCCGCCGATCTAAATGGCAGCGGCCGAATCAACCTGTTGGACCTGCAACTGCTCGCCCCCAACTATGGCATTGTCGGCCCCGAAGTATGGGCAGAGATTCCTTAATCCTAACAAAAACAAAAGACCTGGTCTGATGATCGCCTTCAACCGCCGGGTCTTTGGAGTTTAACTGTGAAACGATCCTTCCTTCTCTTCCTCACTCTCTTCCTATTAATAGCGAATGTTGTTGGCGTTGGCGCAAGCGCGCCGGCGCAAACCACTGAAACCATTTGGATCACCACCGATAAAGTGACCTTTAGCGGTGATGAACCGGTACGGGTGATGATTCTTGCCAACTCGGCTACCCCCATCCAGGGCTTCTCCTTCCGGCTGCAATACGACCCCGCCTGCCTGCAGGTTAAAAGTTCCGATAAAATGGTCGCCCAACTAAGCAATATGAGCATGAAACAAGAACCGGGCATGGTGGAAGGTATTTACACCAGCACCGAACCCATCGCCATCAACGGCCAACTGGTAGAAGTTCAGTTCGTCGGCATCAAAGAGTGCACCACAGCCCTGCAATTGGCAAGCGCCAGCCTCATGGCGCTCAACGCCGATCGCATCGCGGTGGAGTTGGAAGGCATCACCGTAGATAAAACCCCCGTGAACATTGGCTTCAACAGCGCTTCAAGCCAGCCCGCCGCGACCGCCCAAAGCATCGCCGTGTTGGATGACCCCAGTCAAGTGATCGCGGAAGACCCCACCGCCCAAGCCGAGCCAGGCTCTATGCTTACCTGGTACCTGGTCGGTGGCGGAGCGGTGATCGCGCTGTTGCTTGCCGGCGCCATAACCTTGTTAGTGGTGCTGATCCGCAAACGAACCCCGCGCACCCCCATTCTGCCCACCCCTGCTCGCGCTCGCGCCGGTTCCGTTGGCATGGCATCAGAACCTCTGATCGCCAAGAAGGCCCAAAGCCAGATCCTGCCCGCCGGAACCTCCGCTTTCATCACCATCCAACGCGGCATCCAAGCCGGCACGCGCATTCGCTTGGCGCAATTCCCCTGCGCCCTGGGCAACAGCCCCGCCAACGATATCTACCTAGAAGACCCCAGCATCGCCGCCTTCCACGCCAAGATCTACGCCGATAAAAACGGCTACACCCTTATCGATATGGGCAACTCCTTTGGCACCTACGTCAACGGCAAGTTCCACCAAAACGAGCTCATCCCGCTAAAATCCGGTGACGCCATCAAAATAGGCAGCATCCTAATGACCTTCACCGTGGTATAAGCTCCATTTCAAGTTGGTCACACTGAGCGCGCAAAGAAGGTAAAGAACTATTTGTTCAAAATCCAAAGTGCTAGAGCGGTTCACGCAAAGAACTCGAAGCGCGCAAAGAAGATCAAGCACCTCGTATAGAAGACATAAGAACCTAATAAAACTCCCCACAAGATATATGTGGGGAGTTTTTCTCTGATCAATAAAGGTCTGGGTTTCTTCAAGATTTTCCTTTGCCTCCTCTGTGGCTTTGTGTGGGCCGCTCTCGCCCTTCCTTCCCGTACTTCGCGTCCTTCGCGAGAGCTGCACTTCCCAAAAACGCACTTCTTTGCTGTCCCTGCGACTTCGCGTGCCCGAACTTGCTCTTCCTCAAAATGCACTTCTTTATGTCCCGGTAGGCTCTATCGAGACCGAAGTGGCTTTGTGTGAGCCGTTCTACCCTTCCTTCCCGTGCTTCGCGTCCTTCACGAGAGCTGCACTTCCCCAAAAACGCACTTCTTTGCTGTCCCTGCGACTTCGCGTGCCCGAACTTGCTCTTCCTCAAAATGCACTTCTTTATGTCCCGGTAGGCTCTATCGAGACCGGAGTGGCTTTATGTGACACGTTCTTGCTCTTGCCATTCCTTCCCGTGCTTCGCGTTCTTCGCGAGAGCCGCACTTCCCCAAAAATTCCGTCTCCGCGCCTTCGCGTGAAATCAATCCCCATCCCTAAAAAAATAAAGCTACAATAAACATATGCCACGCACCATCCTTCACCTCGACCTCGATGCCTTCTTCTGCGCCGTAGAAGAACTCTACGACCCCTCCCTCAAAGGCAAACCCTTTGCCGTCGGCGGCGACCCCACCTCCCGCGGAGTGGTCTCCTCCTGCTCCTACGCCGCCCGCGCCTTCGGCGTCCACTCCGCTATGCCCATGAGCCAAGCCGTACGAACCTGCCCCGGCCTCATTGTCGTACACCATGGCCACGGCCGCTACGGCGAAATGAGCGAAAAAGTAATGCAACGCCTTGCCGACCTCGGCCCCCTCATGGAGCAGATCTCCATCGATGAAGCCTTCGTCGACATCAGCGACCTGCGAGAACCCCCCATCGAAACCGCCCGCCTCTTGCAAAGCCGCATCCAAAACGAACTCAACCTGCCCAGCAGCATCGGCATCGCCAGCAACAAACTGGTAGCCAAGATCGCCACCGAGGTAGGCAAGCACGCCAAAAAAGGCAGCGGTGAATACCCTCGTGGTATCACCGTTGTGCCAGCCGGCACCGAACAACAATTCCTAGCACCCTTGCCAGCCACCATGCTGTGGGGCGTCGGCCCAAAAACCGAGTTGCGCCTCTCCCAGCTAGGTGTCAAAACCATCGGCGACCTGGCGAATTTAGGCGAGGAAACCCTCACCAAGCTGCTCGGCGAACACGGCCGCGACCTAGCCCGCCATGCCAAAGGCATCGACGACCGCCCGGTAAGCGGAGACCACATCACAAAATCCATCAGCCAAGAGCGCACCTACGCCGTGGATGTTTCTGACCAAGCCACCCTCGAAAAGACCCTCAAAAAACTCGCCACTGAGGTAGGCCGCAACCTGCGCCAAGAGAACCTGGCCGGCACCACCGTGCGCCTAAAACTACGCTGGCCCGATTTCGAAACCATTACCCGCCAGCGCTCCCTGCCCCAACCCACCAACCTCGATACCGAGATCCTCAAATACGCCCTAGAGCTGCTAACTACCTGCCGCAAAACCCAGCCCGGCCGCGCCATCCGCCTCATCGGCGTTGGCGTAAGCAACCTTTGCCCGCCCGTACGCCAACTCGAGCTGTTCGATAAACGCGGCGAAAAAGACCAAAAGCTGCAAAAAGCGCTGGATGAGATCCAATCCCGCTTCGGCAAAAAAAGCATCGAACGCGGCAAATAAAACAACACCCCTGCGCAAAAAACCGATCCAAACCAACCCCCTATCCCCGTCCAATGTAGTATCATTTTCATACAACAAAAGAACTATTCGATGAAAAGGAAAAAGAGATGAACAAAAACATCGTTTTGATCGGGGCGGGATCTGCCCAATTCGGTTACGGCACCATCGGCGATATCCTACAGAGCCAGGTGCTGCAAGGCAGCCAAATCGTACTTCACGATATAAACCCCGTCACCATGGCCACCGTAGAGCAAACCGCCCGCGATTTTATCGCCCAGCACCAGCTCAACTTCACCATCAAAGCCACCACCAATCGTGCCGAAGCCCTGCAAAACGCCGATTTTGTCATCAGCTCCATCGAAGTAGGCAACCGCTTTGAACTTTGGGAAGAAGATTGGCGCGTCCCGCAGCAATACGGCGTACAACAGGTCTATGGCGAGAACGGTGGCCCCGGCGGCTTGTTCCACTCCCTGCGCGTCATCCCCCCCATCCTCGAGATCTGCTCCGACGTGATGAAGTTCTGCCCCAACGCCACCGTATTCAACTTCAGCAACCCCATGAGCCGCATCTGCACCACCGTCCACCGCGCCTTCCCCGGCATCAAATTCATCGGTATGTGCCACGAGATCGGCTCCCTCAGCAAATACTTACCCCACATCTTGGGTGTGCCTTACGAAGCGCTAGAAGTGCGCGCCGCCGGTCTCAACCACTTCAGCTGCGTACTCAGCGCTAAATACCTTGAGAACGGCAAAGATGCCTACCCCGATATCCTGCAGCGAGCCCCACTCTTTTTCGGCAACATGCCCTCCATGGGCGCCATCCAAGATTACTTCAAAGAAACTGGCCAATGGCCCGAAACCGCCGAAGACCTCTCCGGCTACCCCACCGAAGCCTGGCCCGAGCGCCGCGTCTTCCAAGTGATGCTCGAAAAATTCGGCCTCATGCCCATCACCTCCGATAGCCACTTCGGCGAGTACATCCAATGGGCCTACGATGTTACCGACCACAAAGGCATCCTCGATTTCTACCGCTTCTATAAAGAATACCTCAGCCAGATCGAGCCAAAGTTGGAGCTAAAACTACGCGAAAGGGTCATCCCGATCATCGAGGGCATCCTCACCGATTCCGGATACGTGGAAGAAGCCGTCAACATCCCCAACAACGGCCTGATCGAGAACCTGCCCAATTGGATTGCGGTGGAAGTGCCCGCCACGGTCGATAAAAACGGCGTGCACGGCATCCCAATGGGCAAACTGCCATCCGGTTTTGCCGGCCTGCTGCAAAACCAAGTAGCCGTTCACGACCTAACCGCCGAGGCTGTGCTGCGCAAGAGCAAAGCCCTAGCCCTGCAAGCCCTGCTGGTAGACCCCATCGTCAACAACTACGCCAACATCGAAGAAATGCTCGAAACGATGATCGCGTACCAAGAGAAGTGGTTGGGGTACCTTAAATAATTACATAAAAACTCCAGCAAGGGACCCAAATCGGATCACTTGCTGGAGTTGACTGTTTAATACCATGGGGGGGCAAACAATCCCCGCTCCGCTATACCTATATACCCTACCCCTCCACCCAACCAAACGATCGGGTTACCGCCTTCTTCCAACCGGCATAAAGCCCTTCCCGCTCCCCTTCCGCCATCTGTGGCTGCCACTCGGAAGATCTGGCCCAGTTGGCGCGCAGTTCGTCAAAGCCGCCCGGCCACAGCCCAACCGCCAGGCCGGCGGCATAGGCAGCACCCAACGCGGTGGTTTCAGCCACCTGCGGCCGTATCACCGGCACACCAAGCTGATCCGCCTGAAACTGCATAAGCAAATGATTGAACACCATTCCGCCATCCACTTTTAGGGTGGTGAGCCGCACCCCGCTATCCTTCTCCATCGCCTCCAACACCTCTCGCGTTTGGTAAGCGGTCGCTTCCAACGCGGCGCGGGCAATGTGGCCTTTATTGATGTAGCGGGTGAGCCCCACCATCACGCCGCGGGCATCACTCTTCCAATAGGGCGCGAACAAACCGCTAAAAGCTGGCACTAGGTACATCCCGCCGTTATCCTTCACCGTTTGGGCAAGCTCTTCCACTTCGGGCGCGCTTTTTATGAGCCCAAGGTTATCGCGCAGCCATTGTATCAGCGCTCCCGCCATGGCGATCGAGCCCTCCAAGGCGTACACCGCCGGCTGGCTGCCGATCTTGTAGCCCACGGTGGTAAGCAAGCCATTGGTAGAGTGCACAGGGCGGGTGCCAGTGTTGAGCAGCATAAAGCAGCCGGTGCCGTAGGTATTCTTTGCCTCGCCCGGGCTAAAGCAGGTTTGTCCAAACAAAGCGGCATGCTGGTCGCCCAGGTCGCCGCTAATCTTCACACCCTCTAAAACGCCCCGCGCCACGCCATACACCTCGCTGCTGCTGCAAATACGTGGCAGTATCGCCTTCGGCAGGTTCATCAGGCTGATCAGCTCATCATCCCATTGCAACGTTTCCAGGTTCATCAAAAGGGTGCGGCTGGCGTTGGTCACATCGGTAATATGCTCGCCGGTCAGGTTCCATATCAGCCAGCTGTCGATGGTGCCAAACAGCAATTCGCCCGCCTCCGCTTGTTTTCGCAAAGCGGGGTCGTTCTCAAGCATCCACATCACCTTAGGGCCCGAGAAGTACGTGGCAATGGGCAAACCGGTTTTTGGTCGCAGCCAATTAGAACCGCCCTCCGCCGAAAGCAGCGCGCACAGAGTATCGGTGCGGGTATCTTGCCATACAATGGCGTTATGCACCGGCTTGCCGGTGTTTTTGTTCCACAATACGGTTGTTTCACGCTGATTTGTGATGCCAACCGCCGCCAGTTCGCTTGCCGTTACGCCGGCAATTTGCAGCGCGCTATCGATTACCTCGCAAGTGTTTTGCCAGATCTCCATCGGGTCGTGTTCCACCCAGCCTGGCTTTGGGTAAATTTGTTGGTGTTCTTTTTGGGCTTGCGCCACAATTTGGCCGTTTTGGTCAAATAGGATGAACCTGGTACTGGTAGTGCCTTGGTCAATAGCGCCGATGAGGGATGACATGGGTTTGCTCCTAGGATGAAATTATTCGGTGTCCCAATCTTTATTACCGGCCAAAAAGGCCTTGCCTGCCATCGGTTTTTTGCCGGCAGGCTGTAATTCTTCCAACAATAACCAGCCATCGGCAGCAGCAACCGCCGGCACGCCCGCGATCACCTTGCGAGTACCGATCTTTGCCCGTCCTGGCTGCATAGCCACTTTGTGCACCTTCACCTGCGCTGCCCAACCCTCTAACAACAGGCTGGTGCCGGGCCATGGGCTATAGGCACGCACCTTGCGTTCTAATACGGCAAGCGGTTCGTTTAGGTTCAGCTGTCCGTCTTCTTTTTTGATCATCCCAAAATAACTCATTCCCTCAGCGGGCTGTGGGGTTGGCAGGTATTCACCGCTTAGGTATCCCGGCAGGGTCTGCATCAGCAGCTCGCCTCCCAAGCGGGATAGTTTTCCAAAAAGGCTGCCGCCGGTTTCATCCACTGCCATCTTAAAGGAAGCCTGTTTGATCATTGGGCCGGTATCCAGCCCTTCATCCATTTTCATAATGGTCACACCGGCCAGTTCATCGCCTGCCAAAATGGCGGCTTGTATAGGCGCGGCGCCGCGGTGCTTTGGCAGCAGCGAGGCGTGAATATTGACACAGCCATAGCGCGGCAGCTCCAACACATTCTTACGCAAAATTTGTCCAAAGGCAGCCACCACGATCAAGTCCGGCGCCCAAGCGCTGAGCTGCTCAAACACGCCCGGCTCCTTCAGCTTTTCCGGTTGTATCAGGGGTATCCCCAGCTCCAACGCGGCAACCTTCACCGGCGGCGGAGTTAGCGTCATACCGCGTCCAGCTGGCCTATCCGGCTGGGTTACCACACCAACTACAGCGTATTTCTCAGCCACCAATCGCAGCGCCGGCACGGCAAAATCAGGTGATCCCATAAAAACAACACGAATTTCACTCATAACAAAATTTTAACACAAATACGCTATTGAATTTTTGAATATTTGTACTAAAATTTAACCTATACCAAAAGGAGAATAAAAATGACTGAAAATAACACCCCCCAGAACAACGACGACAAGATCTTAGCTGCTCTTTGCTACCTGTTTCCCTTAGTAGCATTGGTTCTTTTCTTGATGGAGGACAAGAAAAACAACCCGAATTTAAGGCCGCATATTGCTCAGGCCTTAGCGATGGGCGTATTATTGTTTGCGCTTAGCTTCATCCCTATTATCGGCTGGTTAGCTGGTCTGGTACTGGCGATCTATATGATCCTTCTCGCCATCAAAGCCTACCAAGGCCAAGAAATTGTCATCCCCATGGTCACCGATTTCGTAAAGAATCAGGGCTGGGCGTAGTTTTTGCCCAAACAGACAGCCCTTTGCATTGGTATGCGAAGGGCTTTTTTTATTTAACATCCACTTCATTAGGCAAGATCTCCCCACGGGTATTGGATTTTTTAATATAATCTTGTAATGTTAATAAATATTGTTTTTATCCTATAATTTTATTTAACATTTATTTTTCAAAAGCCTTTCTCTTTTTAATGAAAGAATTTACGGTATGTTTAAAAAATATGAACCTTCTTCCGGGTCCCCCAACTTACTCATGATGAGGAGATCCAACGACAAGTAAATATTCTGCATATCCTCAATATGTTTGGGGCTGCCTCCTCCTTTCTCACATTCCTGGGTAACCTCTACGGTGGCTATCCCAACCTCGGCGTTCTTGCGTCCAATCTTACCCTTTCTGTGACCTTTGTGCTCTTATTTTTTCTTCTGCGCGGCGGGCACATCCGGTTCACCAAGTGGGCGGTAAATAGTATCTTTTTTGGTTTGTTGGTCGTCTCAATTTATTTCCAAGGAACGATCCGCACTACCACCACCGCTTGGCTGGTTATGTTTGTTATCGTGAGCGGTTCCATTTTTGGTCGGCGCGGGATCCTGGTCTCTTCCACGATCAATTCTTTCACCATTTTTCTCTTCATCCTGGCCCAAAACAACGGCTATTTACCGATAGCTGTCTCCACAGTTGGGTTTCCTCAGTGGCTCAACCTCACATTATTATTTATAATGGTGGGGGTGATCGCTTTTTCAGGAAGTTGGTATCTGGAAAAAGACCTGAAGAAGATCAGATCTGAAAATGAAGAACGGAAACGGATCAACGATGAACTTTATCTTAGCGGCGCACGCAACAAAGCCCTCATCAATGCCATCCCCGACCTAATGTTACGCACCGACTTCAACGGCCTCATCTTTGATTTTAAATTAGAAGGTGAAAGCAGCTTGTTTGACCCTCAACGCCACCTAAACAAGAACATTACCGATGTCTTTGAACCCGAAACCGCGGCCGCCCTAATATCGGCTTTAAAAGAAAGCGCCAAAACCGGCAAACTTCTCTCCCTCGAGTTTAGCCAAAGCGATGGAAAAAACATCCATTATTATGAAACCCGCCTGGATGGCAACGAAGACACCAAGGAAGTGATCTTCATCTTCCGCGATATTTCTGACCGCAAAAACAACGAGATGCAGATCCAGCAATACCGCGACCACCTCGAAGAATTGGTCAAGGAGCGTACCCGCGAATTAGAGATCGCCCGAGACTCAGCTGAAGAGGCCAACCGCGCCAAAAGTGATTTTTTGGCGATCATGAGTCACGAGATCCGCACCCCCATGAACGGCGTGATCGGGTTAGCAAATCTGCTGATGATCACCGAGCTAACCAAAAAACAAAGTGATTACCTGGTCCAATTGCGCGCCAGCGGCGAATCGCTGCTCACCATCATCAACGATATCCTCGATTTCTCCAAGATCGAAGCCGGCAAATTTACCCTCGAACACATCGATTTCAACCTGGATGACATCTTGCACAGCCTAGCCGAAATGGTAAGCTATCGCGCCAAAGAAAAAGGGCTGGAATTGGTCTTCAACTCCACCCCAGATGTGCCCCTCATGTTGATCGGCGACCCGGTGCGCCTGCGCCAGGTTTTGCTTAACCTAGTTGGCAACGCCCTCAAGTTCACCGAGGTTGGCGATATCGTCCTCAAGATCCTCCCCATCCGCGATGCCGAAACTACCACTACCTTACGGTTTTCCATAAAAGATACCGGCATTGGCATGAGCCCCGAGGAAGTGGGAAGGTTATTCCAACCCTTCACCCAGTCCGATAACTCCACCTCGCGCAAGTATGGCGGAACCGGCTTGGGGCTCACCATCAGCAAAAGCATTATCTCGATGATGGGCGGCGATATAAAAGTTACCAGCGCGCCCGGGCAAGGAAGCACCTTTAGTTTTGAAGTGGAAATGGACAAACAAAAGAATGGAAAGAATACCCTGCCAACCATTACGCCCGATCTCCATGGCCTAAATGTGCTGCTGGTAGAAGACAATACCGATGTTGCTTACTTCCTAGAAAAAGTAATGGTTTCGCTAACCTTTAGCATTCATTCTGCCACCAGCGCCGCCCAAGCCTTGGATTTCTTAGTGGCTGCCTCCACTTCTACCACTGCCTACGATATGATGGTGTTAGATATGACCCTGCCAGGGGATATGGATGTGGTCGATTTTGTAAATACCATTGCCCACCGCCCCGATATCCAGCTGCCGCCAACCCTTTTCTTAGCCCCCTCTGTCGAGGCTTCAACCAAAATTTTCCTGCAACAATCCCATGCCAATGTTAAACCACTCACCTCTTCAAGTCTTTTTGATGGCATCATGGAATTGTTTGGCCACAAGATCAGCTCATCGCCAGAAACCAGCCGCCGTAACATTCGATTGGAAGAAAAATTTGCCTTCAAAGGCCGTAAAGTCCTCTTAGTAGAAGATAATGACATCAACCAATTGGTTGCGAAAGAGATCCTTGAAAAATTGGGCTTGGCCGTTCAGATCGCCAGTGATGGCTATGAGGCCTTGGATTTAGTAGCCAAGGAACAATACCACCTAATTTTGATGGATATCCAAATGCCAGGTATGAATGGATATGAAACAACCCAAAAAATTCGTGCCTTGCTGCAAAACACCCCCTCGCAATTTTTGCCCATCATCGCCATGACGGCCCACGCCCTGATTGGCGACCGAGAAAAGGCCTTCAACGCCACCCTCAACGATTACGTCACCAAACCGATTGATATCGCGGAGCTAACCAAATTCCTCACAAAATGGATCCCTTCCACCTACGGGAATATTGCCCAAAGCAATCCCCTTCCAGCCCCAGCGGATACGGCTCCCGCTCAAACACAACCCACCACCAGTCACCCAGAGTACGACCGCGAAGCAGCCCTGGTTCGCCTCAGCCGCAAAGAAGAACTATACGGCAGATTGCTTTCCATGTTCAAAACCGAGGCCGCCTCTTTTTTCCCACGTTTTTCCGCCGCCATCGCCGAAAACAACCTTGAGCAAGCCTTGCACCTGGCCCACAACCTAAAAAGCACCTCCGGCACCATCGGCGGTGTAGCCTTGCAAAAAGCCGCCGCCAAGCTCGAAGCCGCCTTGCTGAAGAACCAACCCGATGATATTCAACCCGCCTACGATGAAGTTGACGTGGCGTATCACTCCTTGTTGAAGTTGATCTGAAATTTTTTGATCGATATTCGTCAATGTGATTTTAAAGGTACTAAATTTAGGGAAAAGCCCATTTTTTTTAATAACCCATAAACCTACCCCTAAAGTTTTTCCCGTAAAATACCGATCCTTATTCAAACAAAAGGTGTGATGGATTTTCTCAAGTAAATTTAAACATCAAAATACCACACTCATTTTTCCTTACCTTAAAAAAAATCGAGGATTCAAAATAAAATTTATGAAATGTAATATAATATTCTCAGAAAATTAACTATATATTATGGTGATTTATGGAATCATTATTAAAGATCTTAAACGATTTACGTCCCGATGTCGATTTTGTGAACAATAAAAAAAGCTGGTTGAACAAGGGGTAATAGATTCGTTTGATATGCTTCAATTGATCAATATGCTTAACGAAGAATATATGATCAAGATTCGTCCTCAAGATATTCTTCCCGAAAATTTCAATTCAGTTGAATCAATGTTGAAACTGATCGAAAAAAAGCAGAAGGAATAGAATTACACTTTGGGGATAAGTTGACCATCAATTCACCAGAGTTCTACATTTTCCTTTTGGCCGTCGTTTTGGTCTATTTTCTCGTACCGCGAAAAGCCCAATGGGGTGTATTGCTATTTTCTAGTTATTTGTTCTATTTTTATGTCTCCGGATGGATTGGTATTTTTTTAGGTGTAACTACGATCACATCTTTTTTTGCTGGCAAACTGATTCATAATGAGCAAGAATCTCTCTCCCATCTTCTCAAATTAAATCCCTCGCCAGATCAGAAAAAAAATCTTCGCGACCGTTTCGAAAAAAGAAAAAAATATTGGATCCTCATTTATATCCTTATCAATTTTGGGATCCTATTCGTGATTAAATATAGCGGTTTTTTTGAATCGATGATCCTCCAAGTTCTCCGATTCACAAATTTTCCAGAAGTACAGTTTTTACTTCCGTTAGGCATTTCCTTCTATACTTTTCAAGCAGCCTCCTACGTATTTGATGTATCCCGCGGTCATATAGAAGCTGAGAAAAATATTTTTAAAATGGCGCTTTTCATAGGTTTTTTCCCTCAACTAACCCTTGGCCCAATTAGCCGCTACCAACACCTAGCCGACCAACTGACCAAGGAACACAATTTTGATGTCACTCGTTTTAAATTTGGGTTACAGTTGATCCTGTGGGGATTGATCAAGAAAATGGTCATCGCTGATCGAATCGATATTTTTGTCGATTCGGTTTTTAATAATTACGCCCAGTACAAAGGCTTGACTATTTATTTTGGGGCATTATTTTACATGGTTCAAGTGTACGCCGATTTTTCTGGCGCGATCGATATCGTTCGAGGAGTATCAAAGATCTTCGGCATCAATATGGTCAGCAATTTCCATCAACCTTTTTTCGCCAAGTCTATCTCCGATTTTTGGCGCAGATGGCACATTACGCTTGGCGGATGGTTTAAAGAGTATGTTTTTTACCCTTTGGCACTATCTAGGTTCTTTGGATCCGTCGGAAAACTATCACGTAAAGTCTTTCCGCAAAACTATGCAAAATTGATCCCTCCTGTCATCGCCATGTTGATCACCTTCACCCTAATAGGTTTGTGGCATGGACCAAATATGACCTACGTTGCCTACGGTTTTTATAATGGCTTTTTCATTATCCTTGGCATTTTATTTGGGAGCAATTTTGAAGGCGAAAAGGTACTAGGATTAAAGACCCATAAGCTACCCTGGAAAATTATTCAGGTTTTGTTCACTCTTTTCATCGGCGGCATTGGCCGATATATTCTTCGCGCGCCATCCTTGGCAGATACTGCGGCTATGCTGGCTCAAACCATCCGCACATTCGATCTACGACAAATTATAGATGGCAGCCTATTTCAAACTGAGTTAGGACAAAAGGAGTTCGCGGTCTTTTGTATTGCCTTTGGTTTTATGCTATTTGTTGAAGTACTGCATGCTAAAGGGTTTAAAATAAGGGCTTGGATCGCGACCCAACCGATCGTTTTCAGATGGACCATTTATTTTTCCGCCATAATGATCTTGGCGGTTTTCGGTATTTACGGTTCGGAATATAATCCTTCCGATTTTATTTATAGGGCTTTTTAATTCGAATGAAACCTTATCCTGTTTTCGTTCTCGTACTCAAGATCGTATTCTTCCTGATACTTTTGATTTTTCTTCTCGATCTCGCCACTCCTTTCTTTTATCGCGGCGATGACGACCTTTTTTTTCAGCAACGCTCCTATTATTCAGAAAAATCCAATTCTTTTGATGCTGTCTTTATCGGCGCAAGCAGTATGTATTACGCGGTAAACCCATTGATCTTATGGAAAGAAAAAGGCATCAGTTCCTACAATCGATCTACCCTAGCGCAATCAGCCTTGTTTTCGTACTACCGAACAATCGAGTTTCTGGAAACACAAAATCCCAAAGTATTGTTTCTCTATCCAGCCTACCTTGTTAATTTTGAAATAGGTATTTATGATTATGCCGACAAGATCACCTTAGATTCAATGCCTCTCAACCGAACGAAACTGGCTTTGGTCTCTGAATTAATGACCGTCTATTCTCCCGACAAGGTGACTGAACTTTTTCCTGCCATTATCAACCATAATAAATGGAAAAAAATTTCCTACAATGACCTGCTAGCCATTTTTCAACTGACCATACCGACAAAAGGGGTTGGAACAAGCGTAAAGATCGAAACCCAGTTTCCACTACCTGATCGCTTGACACCAACTGAAGTGGCTATGCCTTTCAATTTTGAGCAAAAGACCTACTATGATCGTTTGATCGAAACCTGCAAGAAACGAAATATTAAGGTCGTTATCCTTGTCACACCTCGTATGGACTGGAATTATTCCTTCCACAATGCTTTACATAACTATGCTACCGAAATGGGGGTGGACTTACTAGATCTTAACCTGCCAGAGCATTATGACCAGATGGACATCGAACCAACCAAAGATTTTTTCGACTTTGTTCATCTAAACATAGCTGGAACCTTTAAGGTTAGCCATTACCTTGGAACACTTCTAAATGAAAAATTCGATCTACCAAACCATACCGGCGAAGCTTATTTCCAAAATTGGGATTCTGATTTTCTCATCTATTCACAAAAATACACCCGCTTTTTGAATCTTTGGGAAAAATCACACTAGTATGATTCTTCAATCCGTTCTTCAATTGCTCGAAGCCTCGGCAACTGCCCAGCCAAATAAAGTGATTTTTACTGACGAAAAGATCAGTATTTCATACGCAATGTTCGTAGATAGATCAAAAGCACTAGGAGCTTTCCTAGCGAAACAACTCCACCAGGAAACCAACCAACCCATTATTGTAGTAATTGATCGTTCCATCGAAAGCCTGATCGCTATGATGGGCGTTGTTTACAGCGGTAACTTCTATGTACCAGTTGATCCTGACCTGCCTGAAGCCCGAATTCTCTCGATTATTGAGGTTGTTCAACCTAAAACTATCCTAATCCCATTCAATGAGGTTCCACCCGCGTTAGATATTCTTCTTCAGGGTAGAGCGATCTTTACCCAACAAAACTTTACCCAAGACCCGGATAATGACGCACTCCTCAATGAAATTCGCAAAAAAAGTTCTTCACTAAACCCACTTTATACGATCTTCACTTCCGGTTCTACTGGTATACCCAAAGGGGTTGTTATTAACCATCGAGCTGTTTTAGAATTTATCGAGATCTTTAGCAATACCTTCCATCTTAGTGAACAAACAATTTTTGGCAATTTAGCTCCCTTCGATTTTGATGTCTCTGTAAAGGATATTTACTCAACATTCTACAATGCCGCCTCGGCAGTGATTATCCCCAAACGGCTGATCTCCATCCCCGCAAATTTCATCGCGTTTATTAATGAACATAAAATAAACACAGCGATCTGGGCAACATCCGCCCTTCGTATCATTGAGAACTTCAAAACACTCGATGAGTTCAAACCCCAGTTTATTACACGAGTCATGTTCAGCGGCGAGGTTATGCCAAACAAAGTGCTCAATTACTGGCGTCATCATCTGCCCCTTGCCAACTATGTTAACTTATACGGCCCAACAGAGATCACCTGTAACTGTGCCTACTTCGAAGTTGATCGCCCATTTAAGGATGACGAGCCCCTGCCAATTGGAAAGCCATTTTCAAATACAGAATTACTTTTGATTACAGAAACCAACAACGAAGCAATGTCTGGTGAAACTGGTGAAATATGCGTTCGAAGCCCCTCAATCGCGTTAGGCTATTACAATTCACCTCAATCCACTGACCAAGCGTTTTGTCAGAATCCCCTCAACCCTCGTTTTACCGATCCAATTTATCGCACGGGTGACCTAGGCAGGATCAATGAACGTGGAGAGCTGGAATTTCTTTCCCGCAAAGATTTTCAGATAAAGCATATGGGCCACCGAATTGAATTAGGGGAAATTGAATTGCGAGTGAATGCCTTACCTTTTATTGAGGCCGGAGTTTGTATGTACGACCAAGATCGCGAACAAATCATACTGTTTTATCAAGCATCCGAACCTGCTAACAAGCAGATCTATATAAATTTGAAAGACCACCTTCCCAAATACAGTATTCCCACGATCATGTTGCATTTTGACAAACTTCCCATCAACAAGAACGGCAAGATCGATCGCCAACTATTAATGACCAACTTATCCCGATAAGGAATAAGAAATTTTTTCGTTTTTGCCGATTCTCGACCCTTTTTTCGGTCATGTTCCAAAGATAGAGTGCCACCTGCAAACATCAGCCAAACTTACCCACAATTCAAACAAACAGCCAACACTCTTAATTCGAACAACTTTTCACGGCTACAGTCCTATCCAGACCATGTATAAAAAAAGGCGGCTCAAATCCGCCGCCTTGCTGAAGAACCAACCAGATGATATTCAACCCGCCTTCCCTGAAGTTGAAGCGGCGTATCATTCCCTCATAAAACTGATTGAATAAAACCCACCCAATCATTAACTAGGGAAGATATTCCATGTGTTTGGTTCCTCTTCCAAGCTAATGATTGGGTTTATTCTGGTTAAGCGAAAGCGCTGGCTTGTTTTTCTTCGCAATAAACAGCGGAGGAATTAAATTTAAGTTGAAATGTGAACAAAAGCGCAATGGCCAAAACAACGATCTCAAATACAAAAACCGCTGTGTATGCAGAGAAGGCATTGCCGGTAAGAACCCTAACCCCATCCACGATCACCCCGCCCAACAAAGAGCCAATTGCGTGGCCAACCATATTTGCCACACCCCAAACACCCAGCAGCATTCCTGCCCGAATTTTGGAAGTAAACGCCAGCGTTCCAGAAAGCATCCCAGCGCCGGCTAAACCAGTTCCAAAACCCATCACCATCACAGATGCCTTGAGCAAGCCTACGTTTCCGCTAACGCCAGCGGCAATTGGGCCAACAAAAGAAAGCATGGAAAGCAACATACCCGCTCTCATTACTTTCATGAATCCTAATAATTTTAATAAGATGACACCCGAAAGGACCATCGCTAACAAAACCCCAATCCCCCAATACTGGGTTAGGCCGGTCGTTTCACCTACTTCCATTTTCATTACCAATCCGCCGAACGGTTCAAGCAGTACATCTTGCGCCAATGTACCAACAAAGGTCATCACAACGATCCCAAAAAATAAGCGGGCTTGTGTATCTACCAAAATGATCGATCTGAACGCCCCGCTAAAATTTGTTTTTCGCGCCTCTTTCGTGGCATTTTCTGAATGAGGGGAACGCTCTTCCTGCCCTAGAATGGCAAATATCGCGAGAACCAATACAACCACCGCTACTCCCAGGGCGGTTGCCACCAATTTTTCAGGATCGTACACCTTCAAAGCTCCTTTTATTGCGCCCGCACCCATAACCATACCGAGCATCGTCGCAACTTCATAAAGAGTCGCCGCCCGAGACCGAGCATCTCCTGCGTACCTGTCTGCAACCAACGCCTGAAATGTGTTATGGCTGATATTTCTTCCCAGCCCATAAAACAAAAAGGCGAGCCCAACTCCTCCCATCAAAGCGCTAGTGCTGGGAAAACGAATGAGGTTGGTGATCGCCAAAATTCCGAGCCCAATGACCAAGGCGCCGAGCAAGATATATGGTTCACGCCGTTTGCCCAATAAAGAGAACGCGTCTGAGCGGTAACCGATCCAGATCCTAACCGGTGAAACCATCAAGGGAATTGCGAAAAAGAAAGCCACTACTGTGGCAGAATAACCCAAGTCAGCTATCATCACACGGTTTAATGTGCTGCCAATTAACACTCCCGCTAAAGCATAAGCAATAGGGAAGAAAGCCAATCGGATGTTGTTCAATACTCGTGACGTTTTTTTCATTCAATGTCTCCATTTTTTATGGTTTTATAGGTAAAACAGTCGCCAAAAAATCGCTCGCAGACCGAGCCGCCTTGTTGGCCGATCTCAAACAATCAGGAACAGCTACGCCATGGTAAGAACTGCCCGCTAAAAATATTCCTTCGGGTAAATTTTTCTCAATTCCTCTCATCCTATCTAAATGACCAACGGTAGCCTGCGGAAAACCCTCCTTCCAACGAAAGATCTCATAACCTAGGGGATCTTCATAAATGTTCAGCAGTGATTCCATCTCCCGTATGATCACTTTAAGCAAATTTTCATTACTTAGATCCAACAATTCTGATTTGCCGCCCCCAAAGAATACCCTCACCAATGCATAACCATCGTGGCTGCGTGCCAGTAATTTCGCGGATGTCACGGTAACAGCATCGATAGAACGCTGTTCACGGCGAGGGATCATCAAGCCATTCACTCGTGGAGCAGAGGGCAAAGCTCCTTCGTTGTAAACCAGAGTGATGGTACCGATATTTTTATGTTCAATCTTTTCCAGCCCATTCGCCACCTGTGGGGCCATATCACCTAAAAGGCGGCAAGCAACATTAGCAAGTGTGGCAATGATCACAGAACGAGCCTCAATGGCTTCCTGGCCATCCATCAAAATGGAATATCCATCATTCCTCTTTTCAATATTTGTAACGAACGCGCCTAGCCGCTTCTCGCATGTAAGGGTGTGTGCCAAGGTTGCCGGAAATTGCTCCATGCCATTCCTAAAATTGATAAATGAAGGCTTTTTTGTCCCCGTTTTCTTCTTAAACATCCTTTTCATTGAAGCCAGCACTAAACTACCATCTTCTTTTTCCATCTGCCTCATCACCGGTGATGAGACCATAATGCTTTGATGTGCAGGATCTGTATTGTAGATGCCCCCTAAAACAGGACCAATGAATTTCTCACTCGCTTCCCTCCCCAGCCGACGATTGGCAAACTCCGCCAAGGATTCATCTTCATCATCCCTTCGGGCAGGCTGGAAAGGCTCACTGATCAATCGCAACCGGCCATACCAACTGAGCAAAGGAGTTGTAAAAAATAAATTAGGAGTTAACGGGATCGCCTGAACCTTGCCGTTATCTAAAACAAATATATTTTTTGTTTCAGAAGAAGGGATCAGTAACTGATCGAGCAACCCCAGTTCACTTGCCAATTTCCAGCTCTCCTCTTTGCGCGTTACCAAGGTATCTGGTCCGCCATCCGCCAAAAAAGGGAGGCCATCAACCATGATCGTTCGGCTTTCCATCTTTCCGCCCCATCTCTCGGTTGCTTCAAGCAAACATACTTTTGATCCCTTCGAAATGGTCTGCAGCTCCCAGGCAGCCCCAAGACCCGCAATGCCACCGCCAATGATCACAACATCATACATATTTCACACATCCTAAAATTTTGATTGTGAAAATTATAATTAGTGATTCTTAATCTTGAATTAGTGTTGCCTTAAGCGCAGTTAATAAAAAGAAACAAATTACATTAATCACGTTCTGCACATCCACCTTCCCAAAGCAATTTTTTGTCTTTTTGGGCAGGTGGAAACAAGCGGCGGCGTTAGTTTGCCGCACCCGCCAACCTTTTTGTGGTGATCTATAGATCTATCGTTGAATGGTAAAGGCTTAGCATCGCGGTAAACAACCTTTTCGGTGGCCGATCCAACGATTGCGGGAATAAGCATACGATTAGCCTAGCAAACAAATATCTAACCCATGGACCAAATATCACCCCCTCCAATTGCATTGCAAAAAAAACAGGGTTGGCGATGATCGCCAACCCTGTCAGACCTATCTAGAACCGTAACTTATTTCACAACGGGTAATTCAGCCGCGATCCAGGCATTAATACCACCAGCAATATTACGAACGTTGCTGTAGCCCAAGGACTGCAAATAAATCATAGCCATGGAAAACAGGTGAATCCGCCATAATTGGTAAAACCGTCGGCCTCCAATAAAAAAAGGGCGGCTCGATTGAGCCGCCCTAAGGTGATTACGCTGGTTTACCATCCATAATGCGCGTCAGTGCCTTTGTTCCAACAAGCCCACCAAGCATGATAATACTCCCCATGCGTTTCATCTTGTAAAAAATCATGCTTATCCAAGTATCTATACTTCCCATCGGTGGTCCAACTCATAAACCATAATCCCCAATCGTCCGTAGCGTACCAACCAAAATCCTCACACAGATAGGGGCTTTCGATCGCTAATTTATCATCAACACATTTAAGGATCAACGTTTTATTCTGGCTAAAGTTCCATTGGCCGGCGTAATTGCCGCAAACCGTGCTGGCATAATACCCGTAAACGCCATCTGCCAGAGAATATTCAAACACACCCGGCTCAACGGTCATATAACGAAGGTTGCCATCCGCGTCCGTCAGGCTAAGCTGTACTACCCCTCCGGTAGAATTGCGGATCCATACCTTTACCTCCGCCATATCCTTGGCAAAAACACCGATCTGAAATACAGAAGCCAACAGTACTACCACAACCATTACCAATATCCATTTTTGTTTCATACCATGCTCCTTCCTTTAGGAAAACAGAAACTTGTTTGATCCATAGATCACTCTATAATATTAGGTATAGGCCAGCCCGATTCCACTTTCAAGATGCGATTCTCCCACGACCTGTCTGACAAATCAAATATTCCTTACATTATTCACTTGACGCCGCTCACTGTAAGCCTTAAAATTACTGAATACATAAGGGAAGAGTCCCGCATGCGGTCTGTGCGGGCGCCGAAGGTGCAAGGTTTAGGCGGGCACGTCCAAACCGAATCTCTCAGGCAAAAAGGACCCTCAAAACAAAACTCTGGAAAGTTCCACCGTACCCAACCGCACGGAGGAACACCGACGGTGCAAGCCCTCAAGATGATCTCATCCCTAGGGCGAATCTCTCAGGTACCATACAGAGGCGCATCTTTCAAGGTGCGCCTA
>CAZSLN010000038.1:0-23732 GCA_964607645.1 uncultured Anaerolinea sp. | reverse complement strand
AGCCAGCCTGGCCACCATCTGGCTGTGCCCGTGCGTGATCGAAAAGGTTCTGTTGACCACGATCTTTTTTGCTTCATGAAATTCGTCCATATTCCTCCTTGTCCTTTTTCCCTCTCGGTATTAGTCTACTTTGTTACCTTCAGTAAACTTAATATTATTATATAGAACATGTTTTCTATGTCAATAGATATTTACCAACTTGTATAAAGGAGTTTTGCATACCGCGGTGGACGGATAGGTCGCTTGTTTTTGGGCTAAGTGGATCAGGGAAGAACATCCCGGCGGCCGACGCGGAGATCCTGAGCGCCGTTCGGTAAACTTGCAACAATTCATAAAAGCAGGATCTAAACCAAAAACGACTGCCGTGATAAATCCCCCCCTTACTGAGCATCGCAGTCTACCTGGACCTGCCTAGCACTCCCCTTCGCTTACGCATAGCCCTCGGCACAAACCTGAAACTAACCATCCTTGTCAAAACGGTTCTGAACCAAACAAAAATATTACAGATAAATAAAAAGAAATTCCTTGGCAGCAAGCGTAATTCAGCGGTCCGACAACAATAAAAAATTGCATTTTTCCTTAGCATAAATACACCTAAAAAGAGTACAATAGAAAAGGAAAAAGAAAGAAAAAAACCGATTTTATGAACGCTTGCTTAGGTAACTTTTAATAGGCAAAATATCTAAAAAATGGCAAATTTCGTGCTCAAAAGTTAAGAGTGTAGTTCAGTGGTAGAACGCTTGCTTCCCAAGCAAGATATCGTGGGTTCGAATCCCATCACCCGCTCAAATCAATCCAGAAAACACCATCATTTGTGGTGTTTTTTAATTGACATAATAACGAGCGTTCCGTTTCTTTCCATAAAACAGATACCAAGGCGTTTAATGCTTCCGATTGTTCGAATTCGTTTTAGGTTCAACAGTTTAAATAATACCTACGGATGTAATAGTGACAAGCCTGTCACTACCAGATTACTATAATGGGGGAAAATTATTCCAGAAAGGTATTATCTATGTGTCAATTATTGGGACTCAACTTCAATCAATCAGTAAGTTCATCCTTTTCCTTTCGCGGATTTCGTCACCGTGCGGAAAGAAACCCACACGGTTGGGGGATTGCACGTTATGAAGGGAAAGCCGCTCAGGTCTTTAAGGAACCAGTGAATGCTGAAAACAGCCAACTGGCTGAATTTATTCGGGATTATAAAAAATTCACCAGTCAGATCATTATTGGCCATGTAAGGTATGGAAATGTTGGTGGGATGAGCCTTCAAAACACGCATCCATTTGTTCGAACCTTCCGTAAACGAGAGGTGGTCTTCGCTCACAACGGGACCATAACGTCAGGATTGTTTTCTGACGGAAGCTTAAAATTCAATCGGGTCGGCGATACCGATTCAGAACATCTTTTTTGTTCGCTTCTGACCAGCATTTCCGAAGAACGCATCTCCCTAAGCAATTTTGCCGCCATCGAAGAGAAACTTCGAGAGTTCAACCTAGGTGGTTATATGAACCTCATTTTTTCGGATAGCGAGCACTTATTTACCTATCATGACCAGACTGGCTACAATGGATTATGGATGACGAACAGAAAGTCCCCGTTTGGGCGGATCGAATTAAAAGATGAAGATTGGGAAGTAAATATGGATTTGGAAAAAGATCCATCTCAAAAAGGCTTCATCATCGCTTCACAACCTCTCACCAATGAAACATGGGTAAAATGTACTCCGGGTAAGTTAAATGTTTTCAAGCTAGGGGAATGTGTTTATTAGCTTACCTTTCACTCTCGATCCATTCTATTTGTGATCTGCTAAGACAATTCAGTAATTATTGATTGAATCCCCTTCTCGAAAGGATTATGATAATTAGAGAAGGGGATTATTTCGGTTGAATTCGCCAAACCGAACCTTTCTATAAAAAAATTTCGCCATTTTCGTATCTTATTTCAATAACGGCTAAAAACGGGATTATCAAAAGTTTAAGTTGCAATGAGGAAATGATATGTCCGAAGAAAAGTCAAACTTTTTGGTTGATCGAACACAAGGCACTAGAGAAGGATTAGCAAGTAATTTACTTTACGAGTGGCGTTCAAAGGTCCTCAACACTTTTCTAACCGTCGTCGCGATAGCGGCCGGGGTTATGACAACTACAAGTATCATTGACGCCATCAACCGGCCTGGTCAGTGGATACCAGTGATTTTATTTTCTCTCCTAGAGCTCGTTCTAATAATTCTAGCGGTTTTTCGAACCATCGATCAGCGAATTCGAGCATGGGGGGTACTCGCAGTACCCTATATTGTTGGGCTCACTACGCTCTTTTCTTACGGCCTTGGAAGTAGCGGCAGGTTGTATCTGATGGTTCTTCCGATCGGTGCCTTGATCTTGATCGGGGTAAGGTCCGCTCTAATAGTATCAACATTAAGTTCGGTTACGATGTTCGTAATGACCATGCTGGCTAAGGCAGGAAGTCTTAACCCTTTGTTGATTAGCGATCGTAATTCCTTGGTTTTCGAGGATTGGATCGCTGAAGATGTTGACACGATTATGTTGCTCGTTGTGATCATGGCATTGTTAATTCTTTTCTATCGTTTTCAGGAAAGGTTGATCGCGAAAGAGCGCGCAACCCAAACCGAGCTTCAACTAGCTCAAGATATGTTAGAAAAGCAAAACGCAAGCCTAGAAAAGAATATTGACCAACGAACAGCTGAATTGAGAGCTACCAACAATGATTTGGAATTACGCAACGCTGAATTAACCATTCTTAAAAATTTGAGCGAAGCGATGGCGAAATCATTGGATATTAAGGTGATCACAAGAACAGTAGGAGACAACCTACGAGAGATCTTTAGTAGTGAAGTTGTATTGATTATGTTGGTAGATGATCAGCATCAGATGATCCATCCTCATTATGAGTATGACAAATACGAAGGCGGTTATACAGAATATGTCGAGCCATTTCCGATTGGAACTGGCCTAACCTCAAAAGTTATCAGAACAGCCCAAACACTACTTATCAATAATTTAGATGAAGCAATTTCGAACGGAGCCTACTTTCCGCCTGAGTTATTGGAACAAAGCGATGGAAAATTGACACAATCTTGGTTGGGTGTCCCGATCATCATGTCCGACCGCGTTTTGGGGGTTATTTGCCTTGCCGATTACCAACCCAATATTTTCAATCAACACCACCTGAGATTGTTGGAAACTCTTTGTTCCAATATAGGAGTCATCCTTGAAAACGCCAGGCTTTTCCAAGCGGAACAGCAGCGGGTGGATGAGTTGCAATTGATCACCTCGATCCAACAGGGATTGACAGCCAAGTTAGATTTTCAGTCCATTGTTGATTTGATTGGCGATTGTTTGCGGGAAATATTCAAAACATCTGATTTGAGTATTAAATGGTTCGACGAACAAAACCGATTGACGAAGATCATTTATGCTTTCGAACACGGAAAGCAGATCATCGTTGCTGACCAAAGTTTAGAAAAAAATTCTACTTTCACCACATTACAAAGAACACGACAACCAATCATTTGGAAAACAATAGAGGAAGGAAACGCGATATCAATAATCGTCCCAGGAACTGATGCCAGTCTTTCGGGAGTTCATATCCCAATTATTACAGGCAGTAGGTTACTAGGTTGCATTACCCTTGAAAATTTTGAGCGGGAAAATTCGATCACTGATTCTGATCTTCGGCTTCTAACCACGATTACCGGTTCATTGGGGGCTGCCCTAGAAAACGCCCACTTATTCAATGAAACTCAACGATTATTAATCGAAACTGAACGACGAGCCAATGAACTATCGGTCATTAATAGCGTTCAAGAAGCCCTTTCCTCCAAATTAGATCTTCCATCGATCTATGAAATGATAGGAGAAAAAACTCGGGAGGTTTTTAAAGTTCAGGTTGTGGATATAACCTTGTATGACGCGATATCCAATGTGATCTCGATGCCTTATTCTTATGAAAATGGAGACCGAAGTGTGATGGAAACTCGCGAACCCTTTGGTTTCCGTTTAGAAGTGATCAAGAACCGACAACCAATTCTGATAAATAAAAATTTCAAGGAGACCGCGCAAAAATTGGGAAATCCTGTCATCACGGGTGAATGGCCTAAAGCAGCCATTTTTGTTCCCATGTTGGTAGGAGACCGTGTTAAAGGCGTCATTTCCATCCAAGACCTTCAAAAAGAGAATGTTTTCAGCCAGGCAAGTGTTGATTTGCTGCAGACTCTGGCAAACAGTATGAGTGTTGCCCTCGACAACGCCCAATTGTTTGAAGAAACCCAACGTTTGCTTAAACAAACCGAACAACGTGCCGCCGAACTTAGCGCTATTAACACGGTTAGTACGGCTCTAGCAAGTGAATTGGATGTAGATGCTCTGACCCAGTTGGTTGGAGAACAAACCCATTCCATTTTTGGGGCCGATGTGACCTATGTCGCCTTGCTCGATAAAAAAGGCGGCAAGATCAACTTCAAATACCTAAATGGCGAGGGTTTACCTACCTTGAATTATGGGGAAGGAATAACGACCAAGGTACTGGAGAAAGGCGAACCCATCCTGATCAATCGCGACCTTGACGTAGAACTTCAGAAAATGAGGACGAAGATCATTGGCCAAATCCCCCTCTCCTACCTCGGGGTTCCGATATTGATCAATGGAAAAGCGGTCGGCGTTTTAAGTGTTCAAAATAAACAATCGGAAGGAATCTTCGACCAAGCAGATTCCAGGTTGTTGAGCATCATCGCTTCTACCTTGGGTTCGGCATTACAAAATGCCCAGTTATACTCAGATGCCGGAAAAGCCCGTATGGAAGCTGAGCATGCCAACCATGTCAAGAGTGCCTTCCTAGCTAACATGAGTCATGAATTACGTACCCCTTTGAATGCCATCATTGGTTTCACCCGCATCGTTCGTAGGAAATCGGAAGGGATTTTGCCTGAAAAGCAAACAGAAAACCTCGACAAAGTGCTTATCAGTTCTGAGCACTTGCTTAATTTGATCAATACTGTCCTAGATATTGCCAAGATCGAAGCCGGAAGAATGGATGTATTACCAGCGAATTTCCGCATACAAGCCTTGATCGACTTGTGCTATCATACCAGCCAACCGCTCATCAAACCCAACGTAGTCTTTGATAAAGTGTTTGATGAACATTTGGGGTATATCTATTCTGATCAAGATAAAATACGCCAGATCATTCTTAACCTTTTAAGCAATTCGGCCAAATTCACTTCAGAGGGCAAGATAACACTTACCGCCGGATTAGAAACAGAAGATCTTTTCTCGATTATCGTTGCAGATACAGGGATCGGGATTCCACCTGAGGCGATCGATAAGATCTTCAATGAGTTTCAACAGGCTGATACGACCACCACTAGAAATTACGGTGGTACCGGCCTTGGCTTGGCGATTAGCCTCAATCTTGCGCATTTATTGGGAGGTGAGATCACAGTAAAAAGCGAAGTAGGAAAAGGATCAACTTTTACAGTATTTCTTCCATTGCGCTATCAAACAAAAAACAATCAGAATTTATCAACGGATACCGAAGAAGAAAAATACCCGGTTAGCAACGAAATAAGTGAATCTCAATCGATTAGAAAGAAAAAGGTCTTAGTGATCGATAATGATCCCGACGCAGTCTATTTGTTGCAGGAAAACCTTGGGACAGAGGAATTTGAGGTCATCGGCGCGACAGACGGAGCTGAAGGCATTGCAATGGCTCATCAGTTAAAACCTGATGCGGTATTACTCGAAATTTCAATTCCAGGAATGAGTGGATGGCAAGTTCTCCATGAGTTAAAAGAGGACACATTCACAACAGAAATCCCTATCATCTTGCTAACGATTGTCGACAAAAAAGCTCTTGGATTTGGACTCGGAGCTGCCGATTACCTGGTTAAACCTCTTGACCCGGAGAAGGTTCGCGATGCGATCTATCGTGTTACTGGCCATAATATTGCGCGCAAGAAAAGGGTCTTGATCGTGGATGATGACCCCATGGTGTTTTCCTTGATCGAGCAATTTCTGCCATTCGAAGAATTTGAGGCTGAGCATGCGTTGAATGGGAAAATCGGTTTGGAAAAAATAAAAATTTCGCCACCTGATATTGTGTTACTTGACCTAATGATGCCAGTGATGGATGGTTTTTCCGTAATCCGAGTGCTACGGGAGGACCCCAATACATTAAAACTCCCGATCATTGTTCTCAGCGCAAAGGATCTAACTCTCCAAGAATCGAACACCTTAAGAAAAAATGTGTATATGACCATGCGAAAGCAAGGTTTTGAAGGTGAGGAGTTAGTTGGTGGAATTAAAGCCGTTCTTGAAAACGCGATCAAAAAAAGGTAACGGCCACGATGAAAAAGATCTTGATCGTTGAAGATATTGACCTAAATATTGACCTACTCATCCAACTGCTGGAAGATGAATTTATTCTACTGGTTGCCAAAGATGGCGCTTCAGGAGTTTCCATCGTTCAAGAGGAAAAGCCAGACCTTGTATTGATGGATATCAGTCTACCCGTTATGGATGGGTATGAAGCGACACGAATTCTTCGCAAAAATGGGTACACATTGCCAGTTATTGGCCTTTCCGCCCATGCAATGCAGGGGGACTCAGATCGGGCAATGCTCGCTGGCTTCACAGATTACCTTACCAAACCGATCGATGAAACTTTATTGCTTCAAAAAATAATTCATTACCTGGGCGAAGGATGATGGGCAGCAAATACAAGATACTGATCGTGGACGATGAACCCTATAATTTGGATTACCTTGAACAGGAGTTGGAAGACCTGGGTCACGACCTTTTTCCATGCGAAAATGGAATCGAAGCTCTGGCCCTGATCGATTCGGAAAAACCAGATCTAGTACTTTTAGATATCATGATGCCAGGAGTGGACGGTTTTGAAGTGCTTTCTCGCATGAAAGCGAAAATGGAATCGAGAGACATACCAGTTATCATCATCTCCGCCGCCAATAGCTTGGAGAGTGTGGTTCAAGGTATAAAACTCGGTGCTGATGATTATTTACCTAAGCCATTCGAACCAACTTTATTAAAGGCGAGAATTACCTCAACCCTCGAAAAAAAACATCTTCGAGATATCGAACAACTCTACCTAAATACACTTCAACGAGAGATGAACATTGCCCGAGAAATTCAAAAAGGATTTCTCCCGTCCTCTCTTCCAAAGAAAACTGGTTGGGAGATAGGAGTATTTTTTAGAGCAGCCAAACAAGTTGCTGGTGATTTTTATGATGTGTTCAGTTTATCGGACGGTAATTTGTTGTGTGTTATTGGAGATGTTTGCGATAAAGGTGTTGGGGCAGCGTTGTTTATGACCCTATTTAGAAGTCTAATTCGGGTTACCTGCGTTTCTGATGCTTTTAGCGAAAACGAAGGGGATATTTCCATTTCACCGGAATTGAGATTGAAACGCGCAATTAACTTTACAAATAATTACGTAGCTCAGGTTCACGAAGAAGCAAACATGTTCGCGACCATTTTTATTGCCATCCTGGATCCGACCGATGGGTGTCTTACTTATATCAATTGTGGAAATGAACCACCAATATTATTTCGCCAGAAAGAGAAAACTCAGCTCTTTTTAACCCCAACTGGTCCAGCCGTTGGTTTGATCCCCAACGCGGTGTTTAGCGTGAATCAAATCCAAATGCAGCAGCAAGATCAACTCGTGGCATTTACAGATGGGATACCTGACCTAATAGATACCACAAATCAACCCTATGGAATTGAACCATTGATGAAATTAATTTCAGAAGCTTCAGATTCACCCAATTCACTTTGCGAACGAATTGAGAAAGACATCGACCACTTCATTATAGGCATCGATCAATTTGACGACATTTCACTAATGGCGATTAGGAGAACGTAGGAACATTGAAGCATGAACTCATGTGCTAACTATCTTATCGTCCCACCCCCTATTCCGCGCGAATTCCGCTCGTTTTTATCTATATCAAAATAATAATTAATCCCCCGCTAGGTTTTTGTTTCCTTACTTATTAATTTTTTAACGTGTGAATTACTTGCATAAAAATTTTCTCAGGGCAAGAAAAGTCGTTTGAATTGGGTTCTTGCCATAGATCCGTGATAAATATGAAATCTGTTTAGATTACAACAATTTTGGTGTTCTTCTATTTAAGTTATTGAATCATCTTGCTGCGAATGGCCATTTTTTGACCAATAATGCGGATCAAACAATTCGTGGTCAAAGGCTTTCGTTAGTGGAACCAACCTTCGATACGCAAGCAAAGCCAAGAGCCCCAATTCCTAGGTGTGATCCGAGGGCGGGGGTGATTTGGGTGATTTCTACGGGTGATGTTGGCCAGTTCGTCTTTACAAAATCTCGCAATACTTCTGCTTCATCTGCAATTCCGGCGTGGAGAATGGCTAGTTTTTCATAAGGGGCGTATTGATCGAGCCAGGAGAGCAATTGTTCCGTTGCTGTTTTTTGGGTGCGCACTTTGGAGATGCTAGATTTACCTTGGTTCATATATAGAAGGGGCTTAATTTTGAGGATCTCACCGATCTGGGCTACGGCAGCATTCATCCGACCGCTGCGTTTTAAGTATTCAAGCGTTTTTAGAGAAGCAAACACATAGGTTCGCAGCATTTGCTGTTTTAACACAATCAAAATTTCTTCCACAGAATTGCCGGCTTTCGCCATTTGTGCTGCTCGCTCAACTAAATAGCCCATTCCTAAGCTTAGCTGGCCAGAATCCAACACAGTAACAGAGCGGGTTTTTAGGTCTTGAGCCCCGACACGAGCAATATTCACCGTCGCGCTTAGGCTCTCTGCGATGTGGATGGAGAGCACATGGCTTGCACCCGCTTCGAATAGGTTATTGTAGTATTTAGCAAAGACGCCTGCGCTAGGCGCGGCGGTTTTCGGAAAACTCTTCTGGGAGGGAAGCTGGTCATAAAAAACATCTCGCGATAAATCGACCCCATCCAAGTAATCGGTACTACCGAGATGGATGTTCAAAGGGATAACGGTTATCCCAAGATTCCGGATGGTCTCGAGTGAAAGATCACAAGTGCTGTCAGTAACGATTTGAACGCTCATCTTATAGCCATTATAGTACAGCAAGAATAATAATGTACTGCCCTGATGTGGAGATAAAACCTGGGGAGAATAAATGATCTTAGATAAGATATTTCCCAATTCCAATAAGTAAAAAACAATCAACCTGCTCACTTTCCACAGTCCTCTTTCTCCCAATTTTATTTGTGAATTTTTGCACAAGTATTGACGCCTTTTTACACTTATAGTATTATAGCTATAAGGTAATAAAAAGGATCGTCATGGCTAAAAGTCGCGGGCTCGTCAATCTGATCTGTGATTACAATAACGCACTCTCTGAATCTCAGAGGGTGAAGATGATGAAGATCATGGGGTCTAGCCCAGCGAATTCGGTTTCCGTTAGTGATTTTGCGAAGATATTAGGGATATCTCAGCCTTCCGCCACAAAACACCTAAAAATTCTGTACGCCGTTGATCTTGTGGAACGAAACCGGATCGGAACAACAGTGTATTATTCTCTTAACTTAAAAAACATCGATGAATACCACCAGCTTCTAGAGCTGGCGTTTATCAAGGGTTTTTCGCCTTGTCCGTTTGGCTACAAATGCGATGAATGTCCAGAAACGGATACATGCGTATGAAAAAGTAAAAGTTCCCAAATAGGGAACTTTTTTTATTTATTACAGTATTGGATACATGAATAAAGGGTTGTGTAAAAACCCAAAGAGGAATAATGAAGAACAAAACAGTGATCGTTGGTGGTGGTATGGCTGGTCTTTCGTGCGGGCTAAAACTTCTAGAAGTGGATCAGGATTTTATTCTTATCACAGATTCAGTTGGCGGTCGCATCCAATACTCCGCCGAAGCCGGGGTAAATTTTGGAGCGTACTTTGTAATGTCAAGCTATACCCATGCCAAACAATTGCTCAATAAAGGCTCATGGATCAATCCAACAGATTCATGCTTCCACAACAGCCCGAGTGACAAATTTGCTTTTTTTAGTTGGCATACCTTAAAGCTCCTACCTGAATTGGTTCGGTTTTTACTCGCGCTAATAGAGTTTTCATCCCACTACGAACAATTTAAAAAGCGTTGTCTGACAATTTCCCTCAAAGAATCACTTACGGCTGATCCTTACATCGCTAAGCTGTACTCAATGCCGGCGCTCACCTTTGTTAGAGAGAGAAAATTCGAAAAAGCGGGGGCGGATTATGTTTCCAAATTTGCCTATGCCTGTACAGGCGCAAATCTGGAACAAATTACCGCATTGGACTTTTTGAATGTGAGTATGGCGATGATCACCCCCATCCATTCCATTGTCTTCGACCCCAAGGCCGTATCAAAAAAACTGGAATCTCACATAATCCTTGATACGATCACAGCCATACACCCTCAAGACGGGGAGTACCTTCTGACCGGAGAAAGCGGACAAACATACCTAGCCGATAACATAGTCGTTGCCACCCCTGCGATAGTTGCCCAAACATTATTGGGTTTGAAAGAAATTCGAAGGGCGAGCCAGATCCATGTTTTCCACGTAAAGGCTGAATTAAAGCCGGAGTATCAAAAGAAGTCGATGAACCTGTTCAACTATTCTTCGGCGATCATGCTGATCGTAAAACAGTTTGACGGATCGTTCCTCATCTACTCTCGCGAAAAAGAGGTGGATCTAAAACAGGTATGCCGAAATTTCGAACTTTTAAAATCGGTGAGCTGGGAGAAGGCAATGTACGTTCAGGGTTCTGCCTATTTGGAACAGGAATTCAAGAAAAATCTGTTCATTGCGGGCGATCATAATGGTTTAGGGTTAGAACCTGCCGCGATCTCTGGAATTTTTGCCGCGAACAAGATCATTTCAAAAGAAAGCGAAAAACATGAGTGAGATTCAGAGTTTTTTTATCGAGCTAACACCATGGACTATTGTTCTGATCCTTTTTCTCTTTGGCGTACTCGTATTGGCTGGGTTGGTTTATTACGGCTTTAGCGCTCCGCCTTCCGATGAAGAGAAGAAAAAATACCTTCCGGGCGATGAACTTCTCGGTAGTGAACAGAATCGGTTACGAGGAACGTTAGCGGTAACGGTTGACGCTCCACCCTCCAAAATATGGCCATATCTCGCCCAGCTTGGGCAACGACGAGCTGGTTTTTATAGCTTCGGCTGGCTAGAGCGTTTATTCACCTTCCATATATACAACACCTATACAGTAGTTGACGAGTGGCAGAATATGTATGTCGGGGAATATATTTTTTATCACCAAAATGGCATTGGTTCTGAAGTAAAGGCCTTTGCGCCAAATCAATATTTCGCCTCCCTTTCCGATTCCCGCAATCCATCTAAATTTCAAGGAGCCTGGGCCTTCGTCCCACCCCTTGGCCTTAAATACTTTGCCTGGAGTTGGAATTTCATCCTAGAAGATGCTGGGGACGGTAAGACACGTTTTTTTACCCGTTGTGATGCTGTTTTTGAACCGTACGATGGCTTGCACAAAACTATAATAGCGTCCATTTTGGGTCTTCCCTCATTCGTCATGTGTAAATCTATGTTGAAAACCATAAAAGCCTGCGCTGAAGGCAGAAAGAAATAAGAGTACACCATGGAACAAACACCCCTAAAGAAGATCTACACCCCAAAGAAGAGTTGGCTCGGTATTTCAGATTGGATCGTCGAAAAAATTGGCGTACGGCCAGCAACCTGGAAACCCATCCTAAAAGTTTTTAAATTGATCGTAGCCGGTAGTAAATATATGGAAACCCCGATTTTTGGCCCAATTTATAAGAGGTTAATGCTTTTCACGCCAGAAGAAACAACCTATTCCCATGGCACCATCTATAACCTAAACGTAGATGTAAGCGAACTGGGCGAGACCATGGTTTTGCCGATAGATCTGGTAAAGGACCTGCTTCGAAAAACAACCTACATCGCTTCCAGCAACGCCTGCATTTGCCGCGATGCCAATGACTGCAAAGCGTATCCTAAAAAAGTATGCTGCTTATTCCTCAGCAACAGCGGGAAGACGATCGTGAACCACGGTGTTGGCTACGAGATCTCGCTGGAAGACGCTCTCGCCCGGGTAGACCAAGCCGCTGAGCTTGGGCTGATCGGCCAAGCTTTATGGGTAGAAGTGGAGCAATTCATATGGGGTTTCTCAAATCAAACAATGGAAAACTTCATTGAAATGTGCTTTTGCTGCCCTTGTTGCTGCGTCGGTTTTAACCTCTCTAAAAATGCGTCCAGAGATGTGAAAAAGCGGTTCCGACCTTCAGGCTGGACAGCCATCGTGGATGAAAGCACCTGCGCAAGTTGCGGCGATTGCGTAGAACCATGCCCGCAAGCAGCCATCACGCTCAATAGCGAAGCAAAGGCTGTTGTCAATCAGGATTTTTGCGTAGGTTGTGGCATTTGCAAAACAAAATGCAGTACCAACGCCATCAAGATCATGCAGACCAGCCCAATGCTGAGCAGTGTTCAAGAATATTTCCTGGCGGATGGTCGCCTTGATCTAAAAATTTAAAATCCCGGCTATAGAAAGCTACTTATGCACGAATTAGCGGTCACAAAAAGCATTTTAAAACTCGCGCTAGAGCATTCAGCACAAAAAGGTGCCACAAAAATACTGGCGATTCATTTGCTGGTTGGCGAAATGCGCAATATCGAAGAACCCTGGATCCAACGATATTTTGATTACATCAGCAAAGGGTCCTCGGCTGAGAACGCCAAGATCAAAATAACGAAAGTGTCAGTTGTGTTCTTTTGCAATAAATGCCGCCAAAACTTCACAGCAAATATCCGAATCGACCAGAAAATAGTTTGTTCGAACTGTGGGAGCTTTGAATACGATCTTATCTCGGGAAGAGAGTTAGTGATCGAGAAATTGGAAGCAAGCTAATGGAAGAAATATTTTTAATTGACGTTCGAAAAAGCATCCTCGCAGATAATGAAAACCAAGCTGATGATATCCGACAAGACCTGGCGGCTAAGAAAGTATTCATGTTAAACGTGATGGCATCTCCGGGCGCAGGCAAAACCAGCGTTATCATCCAAACCATTCGCCGGCTCAAGGATCGGCACCGCATTGCTGTGATCGAAGGGGATATCGAGTCGATGGTGGATTCAGAGAAAATATTGACGGAGGGAATCCCGGCGGTACAGATACAAACAGGCGGAGCTTGCCATTTGGATGCTCCAATGGTGACAGCGGCAATAGACGGGCTTGCCTTGGACAAACTGGACCTGGTGTTCATCGAAAACATCGGAAACCTGATCTGCCCCGCGGAATTTGATACCGGCTCGGATCTTCAGGCGATGATACTCAGTGTGCCTGAAGGGGATGACAAAATTCTGAAGTATCCATTGATGTTTTCTGTTTGCGATGTGTTGTTGGTGAACAAGATTGATTATCTACAAGATTCAGATTTTAATATTGAATTACTTCGAAGAAGAGCACTCGACCTAAACCCACGCATTCAAATATTCGAGGTTTCGTGCAAAACTGGGGCAGGTTTTGAAACATGGTGTGACTGGTTAGCTAAGAGGGTTGAACTGAAAACAAAGTAAGAGCCAAGATCTATATTTTTCGGGACCAAACCTTTATTGCGTGTTACATGTGGGGGAATACGAAGCCCTTCTACTCTGAAGGGTAGTGCCCGCCGACAGGCGACCGAACCGTTCGGTTGCCTGTCTTCTTTTGCGTAACTGTAATCTTGATGGGGGTGGTAATTGACCATTTACAACAGCTTTCGGTAATTAATTCCCACCCTTTACACGTTGAATCCCTTCCAAAAAATTATGCGCAATTAGGTAGATAAACACAAAAAGTTCATCTGACTTTTACAAAATGGAAATCAAATGAATTTCTAACAAACAATCCTTGACAACAAATTGGGTCACGGATAAGATAAACTTACCGAACGGTCAGTAAGTTTAACTTTTCAACTAAAAGGATATTCAAAATTATGGACGATAAAACCCGAAATAAATTATTGCTTGTACTTTTCCTTGGTGTTCTCATGGGGGCGTTGGATATTGCCATCGTCGCGCCGGCCCTTCCATCTATCCAAAATTTCTTCCAGGTGGGCGATCGCATCCTTGCCTGGACCTTTACCATTTATGTATTATTCAATTTGATTAGCACACCATTGATGGCAAAACTTTCTGATACCTATGGCAGGCGCTCCATCTATACCTTGGATGTGACATTATTTGCCTTAGGATCGATCGTCGTCGCGCTTTCACCAGCAAATATGTTCGGAATTTTATTATTCGGACGTGCCCTACAAGGGTTTGGCGCTGGGGGTATCTTCCCGGTTGCCAGCGCCGTCATTGGAGACACATTTCCCCCTGAAAAACGCGGCGGCGCTTTGGGTTTGATCGGCGCTGTTTTTGGGCTGGCTTTCCTGATCGGCCCGATTCTTGGTGGTGTCATTCTAACCATCACTGGTTGGGAATGGTTGTTCATCATCAATATACCAATCGCTGTTGTAGTAATCGTTATGGGCTGGCAGCTTCTTCCAAGTTCCCACCGTGCTTCAATTCTGCCTTTTGATTGGGCTGGGATGCTCGTTCTTGGTTTTATGCTGGCCGCTCTTTCGTTTGGCCTCAACCAGATCGATACCCAAAATTTCTTTAGCAGCGTAACTTCGCTAAATGTTTGGCCATTTTTATTGACAGGCGCGGTGTTACTATTCATCTTCCCTGGTGTTGAGAAGAAAGCAGCCGACCCGATCTTAAATCTAAACCTGTTTAGGAGCCGCCAAACCGTACTTACTAGCCTTTTGTCCGCTGGTGCTGGCTTAGGTGAATCAGGAATGGTCTTCATCCCTGCTCTCGCGGTCGCCGCTTTACCTGGAATTATCAATACCCACAACGCAAGTTACTTACTGATGCCGGTAGTATTAGCTATGGCGATTGGCTCCCCGTTGGTCGGCCGAATGTTAGACAAGGTGGGATCAAAAGTAATGGTATTCGGTGGAACACTGTTGTTATCGGTGGGAATGATGATGTTGAGCAATGGCACTTTGGTCTCCTCCCTATGGGGTTTCATCGCCTCCGCAGCTGTCATTGGGCTGGGTTTATCCTCGCTATTAGGAGCCCCCATGCGATATATCATGCTTAACGAAGCATCAGCTGCCGACCGAACATCCGCGCAGGGTCTCATTTCATTATCAACAAGCGTTGGCCAATTGGTTAGCAGCGCTCTGGTTGGAGCTGTAGCTGCGTCGCTAGGTGGCGGCGTAAAAGGGTACGGTTCTGCCTATTTAGTGATCGGTGTAGTGGCTGGCATTATGGTCATTCTCACCTTAGGGTTAAAGAACCGCCAACAAGAACTTGCCATGGTTGAACAACACGCCCAAAACACCGCGGCAGGGAAGTAATTCATTACCAAGAAAACCTCTCCGACCCTAATCAAAAATAGGTTGGAGAGGTTAAAATCAATTTATGAAACCTACAGAGATCAGTTTACGCGACCAAATACTAAGCACCGCAAAAGGTTTATTCCTTTTGCATGGCTATCATGGCCTTTCCATGCGGCAGATCTCAGAATCGGTCGGCGTATCTAAGGCCGCGCTTTATTATCACTTCAAAGACAAAGAAGAACTTTTTGTAGCTTTACTCTCAAAAAACTTGGAAGAGATCGAAAGAAATATTGACCTAATCCAGGCGAAACCCATTTCTTACAAAGCAAAGATCACCCAATTTATCGAATACATTTTTAAAGAACCGGTAGATCAACGCGCAATCATCCGTCTCGCAAGCCAGGAAATGGCTCAGTTGGGCTTAGAAACGAGGAAAAGTTTTAGTGAAGCTTACCAAAACAAATTTACCGGAAAACTTCAACAAATAATTCAGGATGGTATCTTAGCAGGAGAGTTGTTACCTATGGATCCGGTAGTAGCCAACCGGGCTCTGCTAGGAATTTTATATCCCTACTTTTTTCAAAGCGAGCCTGGGGCAAATCCAATCAGCCCCGAGATCATCCAACAGATCATCGATATATATATGAATGGGGTTAGCAAGAACAAGTAGAAAAAATTCTTTGGATCGTAGTTCAATGAATACGGACAGTGCTTATTGGGGATCAATACAGGGTTTCAAGCCATTTCAACACAGCCTCAATTTGGCCCATACGATATCTATCCAGCTGCATATTGAATAGATCCTTGTCGTTTTGGGTGATCATAAATTTTAGCCACGTTTGACAAACAAGTCTTTGGTGGTTCACCAATTCCTTCGCGATATCACCACGTTCTTTGCTAGCAAAAAACAGTTTCGCCATAAACTCCTGACGGATTTGGCGTGGTACGCTTACAGGAGCCTGGAGCCATTCTTGATATGCCGCATGCCCGCGACGGGTAACCTGAAGCATACGACGAGGTGGACGTGCGTCTTCTTGCGGAACTATTTCCCCTTTTATCAAACCGTCCTTTTCAAGTTTTGCTAATAACGCATAAAGCTGGCTTTGTTTTAAATGCCAAACCGCTCCCAACCCAACCGAGTCAGATAACAATTGATGTATCTGGTAGGCATGAAGCGATTCTTTTCTTAGAAAACCTAACAATGCTAATTCTATACCTGGGGGACGTCGCACCATTGGACACATAATTATGCCTCTCAATATTCAATAAATAAGTATACAAAAAATGACCTTTCTGTTTGTCACAAAATAGTGTGATAATTGTAATATTCCATTCTAGACAATATTTCCAAAATGCTATAATTTTTTTATTATTTTCGCCTTGGTGTGTTCTATGTTTTAGCCAGTGAAAATTAACCATCAACCCACTGCAGCATGTTTTTTGGAGGAATTTATGATTCGAAAGTCGCTCGTAATTAATGGGATCAAGAAATCAATCGTCGTAGATCCCGAAACTAGCCTTGCTGATTTTCTACGCAGGCAGTTGCTCTTTACCGGCACCAAAGTTTCTTGTAATGAAGGACATTGTGGCGCTTGCTCTGTAATCGTAAATGGCAAATTGACTTTAGCCTGCCTGACAAAATTAGCCAGAATTCCTGAAGATGCCACCGTCCTCACGATTGAAGGTGTTGGAACCCCAGAAAATATGCACCCGATCCAAAAAGCTTTCGCCATTCATGGTTCTGCGCAGTGTGGTTTCTGTACCCCTGGTATGGTCGTCTCCACCTATGCTCTTCTTCAAGAAAACCCCGATCCTTCTCGCGAAGAAGTACGTAGCTGGCTCACAAAGCATCACAATGCTTGTCGCTGTACTGGTTACAAACAAATCGTAGATGCTGTGATCGATTCCGGCAAGGTGATGCGCGGCGAGATGGATGCTTCCGTTTTGGATTACCAAATGCCCGCTGATGGCAAAGTTTGGGGAACCAAGTATCCACGCCCAACCTCCATTGGCAAAGTCACCGGTACTCTTGATTTCGGTCAGGATCTTGGTTTGAAAATGCCTTTTGATACTTTGCAGCTTGCTTTAGTACAAGCCAAAGTTTCCCACGCTAACATCCTCTCGATCGATACCTCTGAAGCGGAGAAAATGCCGGGTGTTCATAAGGTTATTACCCACAAAGATGTTAAAGGCAAGAACCGAATTACTGGTTTGATCACCTTCCCAACCAATAAAGGCGATGGATGGGACCGCCCGATCCTCGCCGACACCAAGATCTTCCAACGTGGTGATGCTATTGCCATCGTTGCCGCTGATACTATTGAACAAGCCAAAGCCGCTGCTGATAAAGTTGTAGTCAAAATTGAAGAACTCCCTGCCTATATGAGTGCTCCCGCCGCCATGGCCGATGACGCTATCAAAATTCACCCTGGTACACACAACGTTTATTTCGAGCAAAAACTGGTAAAGGGTCCCGATACAAAACCGCTTATGGAATCTGCGGCCCATGTTGTTAGTGGCAGCTATTATCTACAGCGCCAGCCCCACCTAACCATCGAATCGGATATGGGCTTTGCTTACTACGACGAGAACGATGTACTCATTATTCACTCAAAATCGATCGGCCTTTACTTACACCTTTACATGATTGCTCCTGGACTCGGTCTTGAGCCAGATAAACTACGACTGATCCAGAACCCAGCGGGCGGAACGTTTGGATATAAATTCAGCCCAACAATGGAAGCTCTGCTTGGCGTAGCTTGTATGGCAACCGGCCACCCCGTGTATCTGGAATATGATTATGAACAATTCATGCAATACACCGGAAAACGATCTCCTTGGTTTATCGACCTCAAGTTAGGCGCGGACAAAGATGGCAAATTACTGGCGATGGAACACGACTATTCCGTAGACCATGGGCCTTATTCTGAATTCGGCGATTTGCTTACTCTGCGCGGTACTCAGTACATTGGTGCTGGCTACAACATTCCATCCATTCGCGGTTTGGGCCGTACTGTAGCCACCAACCATGTTTGGGGAGCGGCCTTCCGAGGTTACGGTTCCCCTCAATCCTTCCTCGCATCCGAAAGTTTAATGGATGAACTTGCTCTGAAGATGGGAATGGATCCGTTGGAATTACGTTACAAAAACGCTTATCGCCCAGGTTCCACTACTCCCACCGGACAGGATCCTGAAGTTTTTTCCTTACCCGAAATGCTCGATGCTCTTCGCCCAATGTATAAAGCTGCCAAAGAGAAGGCTGCCCGCGAGTCTACACCTGATAACAAAAAAGGTGTTGGTATCTCCATCGGTATTTATGGCTGCGGCCTTGATGGTCAAGATGGCGCTGAGGTGTATGTTGATAGAACTGCTGATGGCGTAGCGGTATTCGCGACTTGGCAAGATCATGGTCAAGGTGCTGAGATGGGTGCCTTAGGCACTGCTCATGAAGCTCTACGGCCAATGGGTATTGCTCCCGAAAAGATCGACCTCATCCTCAACGACACCGGCACAGGCCCAAATAGTGGTCCTTCCGGCGGTAGCCGAAGCCAGGTAGTTATTGGCAACGCTATTATTAATGGCTGCCAGCAATTGGTAGAAGCATGCCGCAAAACCGATGGTTCCTTCCGAAGCTACGAAGAGTTAGTTGCCGCCAAGCTTCCTACCCGCTTTGTGGGTAAGTGGACCGCTTCCGCAAACACCAACTGCGATGAGAACGGCCAAGGCGCTCCCTTTGCCGCTTATATGTACGGCGCCTTCCTCGCTGAAGTCAATGTGAACACCAAAACCGGTAAGGCAACCGTTGAAGGTATGACGGTAATGGCCGACCCTGGCAAAATTAACAACCAACTCGTTGTTGATGGTCAGATCTATGGCGGTGTTGCCCAAGGTATTGGTTTAGCCCTTACTGAAGACTTCGAAGACTATGAAAAACACAGTTCCATGCGTGGGGCTGGAATACCTTTGGCTAACGATATCCCTGACAAATTTGATATCCATTACTTCCAGACCAGCCGCCCAGAAGGCCCATTCGGCGCTGCTGGTGTAGGCGAACTACCACTCACCTCATCCCATGTATCTGTCATCAACGCGATCGCAGACGCAACCGGCGTCCGCATTCGTCAACTACCCGCCCGCCCTGAGAAGATCTTAGCCGGACTCAAGGCTCAGAAACCTGCCTAATTTGGGCTAAACAAAGAAGCGCTCGCAAAAGACTTTGCGAGCGCTTCTGTTTTTTATAACAAACTTACCATGTTGATGAACTATCCTTTTGGAAAATTATATTTCCGCATAGAATTAACATTATTTTTTACCGTAATTATCATTGGATTAGTATTTCGTTAGCTCTGAAGTCTTTGATCGATGTACTCGCAATAAAAGTGGTTGTTTTTTTCACCCATCTTAGAGTAAAAAACCGATACAGATTGGATCTGAACCTATGGACCAAAATGAACTGAGAGAACAAGAAAATCGTTGCATACAAGAACAACCGCCTGGTTGTTCAACTGGTTGCCCGGTTCATGTCGATGTTAGGACCATGGCGGCAGAGATTTCGAAGGGCGACTTTATTGCCGCTTTTAAAACATATCGGAAGAGTATCCCATTTCCACGTATCATCAGCCGTATCTGCGGTCAGTCCTGTCAATACCAATGTAAACGACAAAGTATAGGCGGAGTCATTGAGATCGCCGCATTAGAACGAGCCGTTGTGGAATTCGGATCTCCTTTTGTTGAACCCTACAAAGCTTTGCCCCGAAAAACCAAAACCGTTGCGGTTGTTGGCGGTGGCATTAGCGGCCTAACTGTTGCATATGACCTTGCCCGCAAAGGGTGGGGCGTGGTGGTTTATGAAGCCAGCGACCGCGTTGGCGGTGGGCTATGGGAAATAACATCCTCCCAATTACCCCCCGATGATCTTGAAAAAGATCTGGCCATTCTCGAACCGCTTGGTGTGGAATTTAGATACAAGTCAACCGTTTCATTTGGCGATGATGGGTCAAAAGGGACCACTCTAATCGAACTTACCAATACCTTTGATGCAGTCTACCTTGCCATAGGTCCACATGCCACTACTTCTTCTACCCTCACACTAACTGAAGACGGTCTCGTACTTGTGGATGCCTTGACCTACCAAACCAACATGCCCAACGTTTTTGCCGGCGGGGATATGCTCCGTGCACAAGTTGGCTCTCCGGAGATATCCAATTCCGCAATCCTTGCCCTTTCTGAGGGAAGACGAGCAGCTGTTTCGATAGATCGATTTCTACAAAATGTATCAATGACAGCATCAAGGGCAAACGAAGGCTCGTATGAGACCCGATTATATACAAATCTGGAACCCTTTGAGACTGTCACTTGCTCGATAAAAACCGACCTGACCACACAGTACAACCAAGAGAACGCCCGAGAGGAAGCCAGCCGTTGCATTCAATGTGAATGCATGGAGTGTGTAAAGAACTGCGAATACCTGACCAGCTATAAGGGTTATCCTAAGAAATATATTCGTGAGGTGTACAACAATCTTTCGATTGTAATGGGTGCTCGCTTTTCAAATAACTTTATCAATTCCTGTTCGTTGTGCGGTCAATGTGGTGAGGTCTGCCCAACGAATGTTGATTTTGGCGAAGTATGCCATAATGCTCGCGAGACGATGGTGGAACAAAAACGTATGCCGCCTTCGGCACATGATTTTGCATTGCAAGATATGGCCTTTAGCAATACGCCAGATGGTAAGTTTGCTCTCGCTCGCAACGCACCCGGGAAAAAAAGCAGCACGTATGCCTTCTTTCCAGGCTGCCAACTTAGCGCCTCAAGCCCAGCATATGTTGAAAAGGCTTATGATTTCCTACAAAGCGCATATCCTGAGGATGGTGTTGGTTTAATGTTGCGCTGTTGTGGCGCGCCAGCCGATTGGGGCGGCCGAAATGATTTATTACAAGAAACCCGACAGGATTTTATGTTGGAATATGAAAAACTCGGGAAACCAAAGATGATCATGGCGTGCTCAAGCTGTTATCAAGTTTTCCAAAAATATTACCCCGAGGTTGAGATTGTTTCGTATTGGGAAGTCTTTGATAAATTGGGACCCCAAGATTTGTCGAAGGGCAAGGTATTTACCGCTCCAGTGGCGATCCATGATCCTTGTTCCACCCGAAACGAAAAGGCCATTCAAGATTCTGTTCGCAACATCCTAACAAAGTTGGGCTGCAAAGTCGAAGAACTTGTGATGAGCCGTGAAAAAACGGAATGCTGTTCCTTTGGCGGTCATATGTGGCTCGCCAATAAAACACTCGCCGAAAAAGCAGTCCAGAGACGAATCAACGAGAGCACACAAGATTACCTAACCTATTGCGCCATGTGCCGAGATTTTTTCGCTCGTCGCGGAAAACGGACAGTTCATCTTTTTGACTCAATTTATGGAGATGAGTTACTCGAAAATGATCTAGCTTTAGCGCCAGCGGTAGGTTTCTCACAACGCCATGAAAACAGGGCACGACTAAAAGAAAAATTATTAAGGAATTTATGGAGTGAATCTATGCCCGAACAAGCAGCATACGAGCATATCCGGTTGGTGCTCCCGGCAGATGTTCAGAAAATGGTTGAAGATCGGTTGATCTTGGTGGAAGATATGCAAAAGGTGCTTGAACACGTTGAACGAACGGGCAAGCGAATGTTCAACGCTAACACTCAACATTTTTTAGCCTACTACAAACCTACCAGCGTCACCTACTGGGTGGAATATTCCCTTCAGGATGATGGAAGCTATTTGATCCACAAGGCATACAGCCATCGAATGGAAATTGGGGTGGGGGCACAAAAATGAGCGAGTATATTGATCTATCGGCAAACGCGGGTTGGCTTTGCGATAATTGCGGGGTATCCCTTATCCTTGGCAAGGTAGATGTCTCCTATTTAGGCAACTCCTTCCCGGTCGACTTACTAAAATGCCCAAAATGCGATTTAGTAATGATCCCTGAAGAACTTGCTCTCGGTAAAATGCTTGAAGTAGAAAAAGGGCTCGAGGATAAATAGCGTGCCACTCCCGGTTTACGAGCATCCAATTTGGACCGAACAAGATGAACATTGTTTACGACCGGGCGGCCTTTCGATCACCAAGCAAGCGCTGGGGCTTTGTCATCTTCCATTCGGAGTGCGAATCCTTGATGTTGGCTGTGGGTCCGGGACAACGTTACGATACATAAACAAACAAGCCGAACGAACCGGATTCGGTATCGATATCTCGGCAAATCTGCTTCAAAAAGCTTCCAAATCGGATGGTAACGTTCATATCGCTCAATCAACCGCCGAGCATTTACCATTCGGCGAACATTGCTTGGACGTCGTCATTTCTGAGTGCGTTTTTTCTCTGGTAGATGCAGAGCGATCGCTGGATAATTTTTATCGAGTGCTAAAACCTAACGGCTATTTGATCATGAGTGATTTGTATGTGCGCAATGATAGCAGGCGCGATGCCATCAATACCATTCTCACTGAAAGCGGCATCGGTTCAACGTTGACTCAAAAAGAGATCGTAGGTAAAGTAGAAAAAGCAGGTTTTGAAATTTCTGTCTTTCAGGATCAATCCGAAACAATGAAACAATTTTCGTTTTGCACTCTAACTACCGCCGCACAAGTAAATTCTTTTGATTTTTTTCTAGCGGCAACCAAGGCGAAATTGGGATATTATTTTTTAATCGCGAGGAAATAACAAATGGATAATATCGATCAGCTCGTGATGTTACGAAAACAAGGTTTTTATTGCAGTCAAATTCTCATGCTTCAAGGGATGGAAATGATGGGCAAGGAAAATCCGGATCTTGTTAGGGCCATGCACGGACTTGCAGGGGGTCTTGGTTTTTCGGGCGAATTGTGCGGCGCCTTAACCGGGGGAGCTTCGTTACTCGGTCTTTATGCCGGAAAGGGAACTGCGGAGCAGAGAGAAGACCCACGGCTCGATTTTATGATCATGGACCTCGTTAAATGGTTCAAGGCTGAGTATGGCGAAACTTTTGGTGGAGTACGTTGTGAAGAAATATTAGCCGGAAACCCCCAACATCAAACAACGCGTTGCCCCCTAATGGTAACGGGAGTTCTGCAAAAAGTAAAAGAACTATTGGTTGAGAACGGTTTCGAACTTACTGGGTTGGAAGAATGACGGAAGTCCTCTCTACAACGGAAAGCGTTTGCCCTGATTGTTTGGATCGTATTCCAGCCAAGCGTGTTCAGGAAAACCAGGATGTTTATTTAGAAAAAACATGCCCGAAACACGGAGCTTTTAAAACCATAATTTGGCGAGGTTCACCCAACTTTACCTCTTGGGTTCG
>CAZSLN010000037.1:0-23753 GCA_964607645.1 uncultured Anaerolinea sp. | reverse complement strand
TTCAAAACTGAAATCAATGATCTATCTTAAGAGGAGTACAAATGACCGAAGAACTTGACCCAGGGTTACTGGCACCGATCGAGAAGGTTGCACGATTTATTGAAACCGGAGACGTAACTCTATTATCTGCCTTTGCCAGCCAAGGGGTGGTGATCATCGAAAATTTTGCCCCTCATCTGTTTGAAGGCCCCGATGCGGTAAAACGCTGGTCGCAAAAGATACTATCTTGGCACCAACCGCCCAGCGATCTTGTTCTTAAACATAGTTTTGGCACAGTGCAGGATCTAAGAGTAGAGGAAAACCTTGCGTTTTTATCCTTAGCAACCCACTGGGTCATTTCTGAGGGCGAAGACAGCTTTGAGGAAGATGGCGGCTGGGCATTTGTGTTGGTGAAGGAAAACGGCGAGTGGCGGGTGCGCAGCTATGGCTGGGCTGTTACCTTCATTTCTGAATAATTAGCGTACTAATGATACAGAAGAGAGCAATAAACCTAGTCGCGTAAGATCCAAACGCCGAAAAGTAGATCTATATACATCCAAAAGAAAAGTGAACCCTGAATATTAAAGATTCATATCCGTTTCTTATGTTCTTTGCAGAACCACATTTCAACAACCGTAAATGCTTTTTCTACATTTTCAACAATTTACAATTTGACCTAACCGATACTATACGCGAATTTCAATAACACAATGGCTTCCAGTCATAACATAAATTACTAAGCGATACCTTTGCATACCTTCGGCTCGCTAATTGACTTAACCGATCATTGAGTACAGATTGAAGCAGACATGGAAATCGTGATCTATATGAATAGCGCGGAAGGGGAAGACCTTGAGGCGGACACCATGGTTTGTTTTGATTCCACCCACAAAACCTAGATGGTCGAAAATGATCAACACAAGACCCGCTATGTGCCTTCGCACAACGATTTATGGCAACGTAAAGAGTTCCCTTGCCTTCTATGCCAGCAAGATCTAGCGCCATAGTTCGTTAACCACCCATGTGATTTAAATACATGTTGTAACAAATGCGGTTTACCTATCATTACAGCCATACTTCCACAATAAAAGCCTTCATTAAAAATTCCTTGACCGCCGCAATCTCTTTTCACGTTTGTTTTCAGTTCCTCGATCAGAACCAGATGCCTTCACCGTATCGGTGGTCACTAGGTGGTGTTTCTATTCGGTAGATCCAAGAAACCGCAACCTAATCTTTCGCTAGAAATCAATGTGGGACAATGCACCCATATCAGATAATCCGGACTATTTCTGTCTTGACTACTGGTTTTGTATGTCTTACCATTGAGCAACCGATGCACGAATAAATTATTCAAACAACATTTAGATAAGAGGTAACAAAAATGGCCCCCAAAACAGATGATGGATTTTCGGCGGAAGAAAAAGCCGCCATGAAGGAACGCGCCAAAGAACTTAAGGCAGCCGCCAAGGCTGGCCAAGATCAGCAAGCACATGAAAAGGCTTTGGTCGAAAAGATCAATGAATTGCTGGAACCCGACCATACAACCGCCGCAAAGCTGCACGAACTGATCAAGAAAAATTTCCCAAACCTCGCCGCAAAAACTTGGTATGGCATGCCAGCGTACAACAAAGATGGCAAAGTATTGGTCTTCTTTCAAAGTGGCCAAAAGTTTGGCACGCGATATTGCACGATCGGTTTTAGCGACCAAGCTGCCTTGGATGACGGCAACTTATGGCCATCCTCCTATGCCCTCAAGGATCTAACGCCTGAAGTTGAAGCAAAGATCATATCATTGATCAGCAAAGCAATGGGATAAGTACAAATTGTCAGGCCTGCCCAAGCACAAGGTCGGTTTTTCTACCCGCGATATTTACCGATCTTGCTGCGGGCAGATCGCTGAGGCTTTAGGGAAAGATGGTTTTCACTACCAAAAATCCAAAGCTATATTACAGCGCGAATCGGTAAAGGGTGATCTGGTTTTTCAGATTGCGTTTCAATCGAGCCACCTCAACAATTCTGGTAAGCTTATCGCGCTATGGATCCACTGTCACGTATTCTCCCCTACGCTTAAAACATGGCGAACAAACCATGCTTGCCTGCGCAAGGATTCGGATTTTGTTGCCGGTGGGCAGATCGGAAATTTACTGGAGCTACCATCCTGGATGGAGTGGAATTTTGCCGATTCATCAACCCGAAGCGACCTAATCATAAACGTAATTTCCACCATCCGGGAAATTGCTCTGCCATTTTTCGATCAGTTTGAAAAAATTGAGGCCCTGCTTACTGGGCTAACGAAAGGTGTTCCTCCCGGTTTTCATCCTGCCGATATTTTGGATATACTGATGTGCTACCGTACACAATCAGAGGTTGCGATTGCCGCCCAAAAAATGCTAGAGGAATTACCCGGAGCGCTTGGTCGCTACCGAACCGCTCTGGCACAATTCCGCGAGGAAGGACTGCCAGCATTTACTCTTACCAATCACGGTGAAGTGTTGGCTGCCGCCACCCTCCTCTTTGGTCCTAAACTCAAAACGTAGCATCTCCCTAAGTTCCATCGCATGAAACCAACCATTGCGCAGAATGATCACCGATAAAACCTCGGTCGTGGTGGAAACAGAAGACCAAATAATTTGTATAATGAGTTGAGGAGTAATGGGGGTTTAAGGTTTTCTACAATAAATCGCAAGATATTGAACGAGTTAAATGCTACCAAGTAGGAGTGAAGAAAATGAATCCAACGAATCCAAAAGTTAATTTTTATTTCGAGAAAAACAAGAAATGGCGCCCAGAAGTTGAAAAGCTGAGATCCATCGCGCTGGACGGCCCATTGACCGAAGAATTAAAGTGGGGAGTCCCTTGTTATACCTATGAGAAAAACAACGTTTTTTTGATCCATGATTTTAAGGACTATTGCGCCATGCTGTTCACCAAGGGTGTCTTGCTAAAGGACCTAAAGGGGATCCTGATTCAACAAACAGAGAACGTTCAGTCCGCCCGACAAGTGCGCTTTACCAGTCTGGAACAGATCGAAGAGATGGAACCGGTACTCAAGGCGTATATCAACGAGGCGATTGAAGTGGAAAGATCCGGCTTGAAGGTGGAGTTTAAGAAACCGACCGAATTCAAAGTTGCTGATGAATTTAAGACAAAATTGGATGAAAACCCAGGGCTCAAGATCGCGTTTGAAGCTCTAACCCCTGGAAGGCAGCGAGCATACCTGCTTTTCTTTGCCGCGCCCAAACAAGCCAAAACCCGCGAAGCACGGGTGGAAAAGTTCGTTCCCCAAATTTTACTGGGCAAGGGAATGGACGATTAATTTCGGCGATCCTTATCAACTCGCCCACCCAATATTCTTACAGGAATACAAAGACCCCAAAGCGTCTTCCGAAACCGGAAGACGCTTTTTCTTGTGAGATAATTAACTTGCCCCAGGGTTAGGCTGTAGGGTTTGGGCAAACTTGTTCAGAAAACGGAAATAGGTCATGAATAAATCCAATCGACGATTCCTTCTTGTTTTTGTAGCTTACTTCGTTCTACTGAGCGCTTGTGCCTCTCCTACTTCCATAACTCGATTAACCACCGTGCCTGACCCAACCACCGCGCCATTCGCCTTGCCCACCGGGGATTTTGTGTTGAGTTGGGATATTTACAACAGTATGTACAACTCCACGGGCGGAATTTTGACACTGCGCAAACAAGGAACCACCTACACCGAAACAATCGTCTATCCTGACGGATCTTGTGGAACCGTCGAATTGTCGATTATATCGGAAGGGGCAGAAATTAGCTTAACAGACCGCCCAGGTAATCCCTTCGGGGACAAAATGGTGATCACGAGTGACGGATACCTAAATTATTTTGATGGTCAGGGTTTTATTTATGGGGTTCCCCCCATGCAAAACCAAACCGGATTCGTCACAGAATGCCTTCAGCCAACCAGTGAACAAGGACAGGAGATCAATGTTGCCCTTACTATTGTGTCGGTTGAGCCACTCGGAGGGAACCAAGTCAGAATTTCTCTTTCTACGAACTTACCTGATGGAATGGAGTTGATGGTTGACCTAAAAGGGTCCGGGGGATATTGGGCGCAGGACGATCCTCAGGTTGCGGGCGGGGTATTGGTAACAAATTTTGGGAATGTCGTCGCGGGCAATTACGAACTCACCATTACATCCCCAGTTGTTTCGGTTCAACCTGAAAAAATTAAACCCTTGCTAGGCGAAAATGGGGAGAATTTAGTCGGCGATCTGGTCACATACGACGCATCGTGGGGTAGTTATTTCCTTGAATTTAAAAGCCCGTTCACCTTTGAGTAATTAATCGGCTGTTGAGCGACCTTGTTGGTCTTTCGATAGTCATCACTCCTTCATAGATGCAAGGTACAGATCCTCAACCGCCTTGCGTGCCCATGGAGTTCGGCGTAAAAACGTGAGGCTGGACTTGATCGAGGGGTCACTAAAAAAGCAACGAACGGGGATGCGTCTATATAGCTCCGGCCAGCCATATTGTTCCACTAATCGCGTTAGTAGATTTTCTAGGGTAATGCCATGCAAAGGATTTTTGGGGTGTTCGATCTGATCCATACTTCGTTCCTCTTTGAGAAAGACGATTTCCATCTTAATTGTTATATGATATTTTTGCCATAGTAATTACAATTGGCGTGATCGCGAAGAATTATCCATTGATTGTACCTGACAAAAACAGAGATACCCGTTTGTTGTCAAGACACTAATACTTCCCACATTTTTTTAACCACGATTTGTGCTTCTAAAGGATAAACAACAGGATAGTGAACATTTTTTGGTTCATCAGACCCTTTTTTCAATAAATCAGGGTAATACTATAATTTATCTATCCTTTTTCGAGGCAAAAGTATCGGGGAGCAGCTTGTTTTTGAGATATAAAAAAAATCAAACAAATTTTGATCTATATAATTCGAAACAGGAAAGTACCATGAAAAAATCATCTTTACCGCCATGATCATTGCCGCATTATTAATCGGCATTACTGGCACCGTTTTCGCGAAAGGCCCCGCCGAATATACCATCGATGTTCGTAACCGTACCGGCGCACCCGTTCAGTTTAATTACCGTAGCGCTGATGGCATCAATCACTGGGCTACCATCCCAGCGGGTGTTACCTCACTTACCCTCACCCAGGGCGTTTATGCCTACTGGGCAGACCCCAAGTGCGGCCATATTGCCGGCAATGTTAATATTGACGCCCAAAACAAAACTCTTTGGATCGGCTGCGAAAGCGCGCACCCGTTCGTGCCACGACATTATTACGCAAAAGTTCCTCCTGCTCCGATTGGGGTGTATTCAATCCCCGTGACGGCTATTTCTTCTCCGAAACAAATTGGGTAGAAGGTTCCGATGTTTGGGATTCATGGGCTGCTATGCTGATTGACAACCATGATGGTATTTATGGTTGTTATTTTGACTTTACTACCACGGACTATTTTGTTGGAACCATCTAAATGATCTAGTTCGTAAAACTATTTACAGAGCCTGCAAAAAAGCATGCTCTGTTTTATTTCACACAATTGTTCAATCTGCGGTAAATACAGATCACGTTTTCGGTATCACCATTACTTACCAACCGAATCAATTTTTAATCGGTTTTTTTTAAATCGCTGATTAGAACATGGAGTTCATACAATCGTTTTCTTTCTATTGATAAAACCGCACCAAGACTAAAAATTACGTGGACTATTTTTATTTTTAGGATATGTAATGAGATTTCCCCTAAAATCAAAAGAACAACGACTTCACCAATATCAAATAGGTAAACCCCTCTGCACTCTACGCAGTGAATAACCCTTTGGTATAAAATATGTATAGCATAATCATTAAATTGAAGCATTTATCGTTTCTTAATCAAGAACTAAGGAGAGTACGATGAAAAAAGTCATATTTACCACTCTAATGATCGCTTTTTTATTGATCGGCACAACTGGCTCCGTTTTTGCCAAAGGCCCCGCTGAATTCACCATTGATGTTCGCAACCGCACTGGCACTCCCGTTCAATTCAATTATCGCGGCGCTGATGGGATCGATCACTGGGCAACCATTCCCGTGGGCGTTTCCTCCCTTACCCTCGCTCAAGGCGTTTATGCCTACTGGGCAGACCCTAAATGCGGGCATATAGCCGGCAGGGTAAATGTGGATACCCAAAACAAAACCCTTCTAATAGGCTGCGAAAGCGCGCACCCTTTGGTTGTCGCGACATTCATCCGTAATGATCCCTGCGCTGATTGGGGTATTTTTCTTTTTAGCACCCAGTTCTTCTCCTACACAAATTGGACTGGAACCCAAGAAAATTGGGATGATTACGCGGATTTGTTTTATTTTAACGGCGGTATTTGGGGTTGTTATTCTGATTTTGATGGGATCACAGATTACTTTACAGAACTCTAGAATAGCCCTTTTTTCCATATTACCAACATAAATGAGTTTGCTTTTTCAACGCAGGATTTTATCAACGATGAAAAACTTAACTAAACAACAGATCTAAGGTCCATGATCCGCGTTTTCCCAATCAAAATTAATGATCACGACTAGCTTGGGTTTATTTATTAGGAAATGCGCAGACAGGATAAAGGTTATTGGATAATGTCAAAAAAGAGAGAAAATGTCTTCTGATGTGAATTTTGTAAGCTATATAGTAGATCAAATAAACAGCGCCGGCAATATCAGCTATCGCAAGATGTTCGGCGAATATGCCCTGTATTGCGATGGCAAGGTAGTGGCGTTAGTGTGCGATGACCAGTTGTTTCTCAAGCCAACTACCGCCGGGCGACAGGCCATCCCTGACTTGGTGGAAGCCCCACCCTACCCTGGCGGGAAAGAATGGTTCCTGATCGATGCCGGTCTGGACGACGCGGACTGGATCAGTAATCTTGTGCGCCTTACCGCGGCCGAACTACCCCCACCGAAACCAAAAAAACCAAAAACTCCACGGATGGTCGCATGACAACAACCAACCCCACAGGCTTTCAGGCCCTGCCCACTCCCGGCAATGGCAAGGCTGTGCTAGTTCTGCATGCCTGGTGGGGACTGAACAAAACAATGCGCGTTTTTTGCCAGCGATTGGCTGACGAAGGGTACAGTGTATTTGCCCCTGATCTTTATGCCGGCAAGGTTGCCACCACCATTGCGGAGGCTGAAGAGCTTGTACAGACCTTGAACACGAACGACGAGCCCGCCCGCAAACAAATACAAGATGCCGCAAGGTTCCTCTCCATAACGCGGGCCTCTGGTGAACCCTTGGCTATTATTGGTTTTTCACTTGGCGCATATTTCGCATTGGACCTAGCCGCCACCTGGCCGGAGTTAGTTCGCTCGGTGACGCTGTTCTATGGCACTGGTGGAGGTGACCTGAGCGCCTCGAGTGCGTCCTTCTTGGGCCACTTTGCCGGCAACGACCCCTACGAACCGAACGAGGGTGTGGACGCGCTAGAGGATACTCTGCGCAATCTGGGCCGTACAGTTACCTTTCACCATTACCCCGAGGTTGGCCACTGGTTCTGTGAGCCGGACCGAAGCGATGCCTACAACCCCATTGCCGCCGCCTTGGCATGGCAACGAACGCTGGATTTTCTTCGACAGACCTTTTAAGGGAGAAACGATAGCAATATTTCCCAAAACGAATGGGAATTATGGGATGTCAAAAATGAAAAAATGTAGGGCCTGAGTTCTCCATATAACTAAATTAGATCCGGAACTACCATAGAGAACAACCTAGATGTGCGAAATAATTCGCTCGACCGCTAAAAATAACGGAAGAACCAAAAAAAGTTAAGGAGCAACGATGAAAAAAATATCCGTGTTTTTTGTTCTATTATTTTTCACTACATTATTAACCGGTTGCTTACAAAATACAACCATACCTTTAGAAACCGAGTCGATGAAAGGGTACGAGCTTTACAGTTGGCAAAACGGCGATGAGTGGAATTTCTCGTTATTGATCGGTACAAACCGCGAGAAAACGATCGAGGAAATTAAAAACGCTGATAGCACACTAAAAAGCATAAACGAACTTGATACTACCTTAGAACAATTAGCCCCAGGTCAATACATCACTTGGTCTACTAAAGACTCCCTTGCGTTCCCGCCGGCCGACTTGATCGAACAGGTTCAACAGATCTGCGCGGAGCAAGATTTGGTCTTGAACATCGCGAAGTAAGGTTGTGATCTGTGTTGCCAGACAAGGTTTAATCCTCCTTTTTTGGAAACGAAATGGTATCGAGCCACACAGGTACTTTGGTCTCATTGAATTTTTCTAGACACCTCATCGATACAGCGGGATACCCTCCGACCGGTAATGGAATAGGCTTTTCCCGTTATTATCTTGACAACAATCATCGGTAGCGAACCAAAAATAATGGTTTGCTACCGATGGTTTTTCATATTTGCAGTTGTTTTTTTTCTATAAATTTACTTATTTCTTATGAAGGGGTACTTGTCTATCTGTGCAATAATGATTTGTAAACTGAGTTACCAATCATTATGATAAATAAACAAAAACCATTTGTGATCGGCATACTTACTTGTTGGCTTGTGATCATCGTCACATCTCTCGCATGGAACATTGACCAGGAAACTCAACGACACAACCAAACCCATTTAGAGAATGCCAGAGAGTATTTTAGCCTCATCGTAACCACTCGCTTGTGGAACGCGCAATCGGGCGGTGTTTATATGCCGATTAGCGATACCGTTACACCAAATCAGTACCTCGATGTACCCAATCGTGATATTACCACCGACCAAGGCGTCCACTTGACCATGGTCAACCCCGCCTATATGACCCGTTTGATCGGGGAATTGGCAGATAAGCGCGACAATGTAAAATTCCACCTTACCAGCCTAAACCCAATCAACCCAACCAATGCCCCATTGGACTGGGAAAGAACAGCTTTAACCTCCTTTGAAACCGAAAAGAAATCTGAATATTATGGGTTTGCGGCAATTGACGAAAGATCTGTCTACCGCTATATGGCACCCATCATCACCGATGAGAGTTGCCTAACCTGCCACGCAAAACAAGGCTACAAAGTGGGTGATATTCGGGGCGGAATCAGCATTACTTTTCCAAATACCCCCCTCGATAATTCGCCGCTCTTTATCAGCCACATTGTTTTTGCGATCTTCGGAAGCATGGTCATCCTCATTTATGGTGGACGGTTGGGAAATATCATGACCTTACTTGAAAACTTATCCAACATAGATGGTTTGACCCAAATCGCGAATCGCCGTTTCTTTGATGATCACCTGAGGAAGGAATACTTCAATAGCAAGCGGTTTAAAACTCCTCTGTCCGTTGCCATTTGCGACCTCGATAATTTCAAGAAATTCAACGATACGTATGGTCATCCAGCCGGAGATGAGTGTTTAAAGCAGGTTGCACATGAAATGCGGAGTGTAATGAAACGCCCTCGTGATCTGGTCGGAAGGTATGGTGGGGAAGAATTTGGCATCATATTACCATACACCAATGGGGAAGCCGCCAAATACTTGTGCGCCTTGATCAATGAGAAAATTTCCGCCCTTCAAATAGTGCACGGAGATGACACTGTACACCCTTATGTAACCCTCAGCATCGGAATAGCCACTTATTTTGGTGATGAAACCTCCATTCAAGACCTGCTAAGAAATGCTGATAACGCTCTATATGCTGCTAAAGAAAATGGAAAAAATCAATCTATCCATTACTTAGATATCTCGCTTTAGCCAAATTACGCTCTCTAGGTTTCCCTTCCCCTCACGTTCATTCGCACGATTAAAAGGTGGGTTCTCCAAATTTATCTCCAATAAGAAATATAATGAATACGCCTCTGTTTTCTAGGCAAATTTTTGATCGGAGCAACGATATGTTGGGTATTTTAGATGGAAAGGTCGCCGTGATTACCGGCGGCTCACGTGGGTTAGGCCTTGGAATTGCCCAAGAGTACGCTAGCGCTGGGGCTTCGGTTGTGATCGCTTCGCGATCACAACGGTCTGTGGACAAAGCGGTTGCGTTGATCCGCTCACTTGGCGGGGCTGCAAGCGGTATGGCGGTGGATGTGGCTGATATTGAACAAATGAAAGCGCTTTGTTATTTTGCCATCAACCAGCATGGTCACCTTGATATTTGGGTGAATAACGCGGGAACAGCCGGCCCTTACGGCCCTACCATCGGCTTCGATCCGGCGGAATTTACACAGGTGGTGAATACTAACATCATGGGTGTTTACCATGGTTCTCTGGTTGCTATGCGGCACTTTACCAAGCAGAACTCCGGCAAGCTTATTAATGTGCTTGGACATGGTTATAACGGCCCTGTTGCGTGGCAAAATGCCTATAGCGCTAGCAAAGTTTGGGTCAACTCCTTCACAAAGGCCCTTGCCATCGAATCAAAAGAGAGCAAGGTTGGCGTGTTTGCCTTCAACCCCGGCATGGTACTCACCGAATTATTGACCAATGTCGACGTGATCGAGGGGTCGGAAGACCGGCTAAAGGTCTTCCCAACCATTGTGCGAATGTGGGCAAAGCCGCCAAACATCCCGGCCAAAAAAGCCCTTTGGATCGCTTCTTCCGCCACTGATGGGAAAACAGGGCTCTTGGTCAACATCTTCTCCCCCTGGACAATGCTCACCGGCGCCATCGCTGAAGGCTACCGCCGCTTATTTCACAAACCCGATTCAGATATAGATTTTCAAATCAAACCCATCCCTCACTACAAGGGTTAACTGTATATAAATCAAAAACAGAGATCTTCTTATGAGCGCTTATACCGACATACAACAGCTACTAAATTCCTTCCAAGAGGGTTACACCAATCGCGACCTAACGCATATAGATGCTTTTATGGGCTACTTTACCCCTGATGCCGAGGTGATCGGTACAAACAGTGTACGCCCAGGGCAGGATGAATGGTATAACGACCGCCGATCTGCCCGCGAATTGGTGAGCGGAGATTGGGAAAGCTGGGGGGATGTTCTTCTAGACCTCAACAGCGCGTCTATCAAGGTTGTAGGCGATGTGGGTTGGATTGCCGTAACCGCCACCGTTACCCAGCGAATTGGCGATGAGAATTACCAATCCTATCTAGATTTTGTGAAAAACTTCATCGAAACCTCCACTCTGCCCGCCGAGCAAAAGTTAAACCACATTTTGCGTGGCGGAACCAATACCGTTTACGAACTTCGCCGCGGCGAAGTCTTTGTTTGGGCATTACGTCTTTCCGCGGTTGTGGTAAGCCAAGAAGATGGCTGGAAATTCGCCCAGCTCCATTTCTCCTTTCCCACCATCTTCTTTCCTGATGTGCGGATCATGAAATGAACTAAGGGCATACCGCTAGCCCTAACTATTCTTAATAAACACGCACCGCCGTTATTTTATACATTCGGAGAATCCTTTATGAAATTGATCCTTGAAAAAAGTAAATACCTCGTTTTGGTTGCGATCATTGCCCTTCTGATCACTTTTGCCTTTTCGTTATTTTGGGGTGTGGTGAAATCTTTCGATACCTGGATGGTGATCATCAATACCACCGGCCACTCCTCCGAAATCACACTAAAGTTGATCAAGGTGGTAGATAGCTTCCTGATTGCCCTGGTTTTGTATCTCCTGGCAGCCAGTATTTACAATTTGATGATCGGAAGCCTTGACCTTTCCGACAGTTTAGTAGCAAGATCGCTGCCAGAACTAAAAACAAAACTCAGCTCTATTATGGTCTTGGTTATAGCTATCCACTTTGTTGAAGTTCTGTTCACCCAAGAGGTGGATGGTCTGAATCTTCTTTATACTTCCTTGGCTTCTACCTTAGTAGCCGGTGCCCTGATCGCTTTTACCGCGATCGGTACAAAAAACAGCGACCACTAAAGGGGCTTTATTGGGCGATATTCCCCCTGTTTACACACAACGCCTAACCTTGCGGCCGTTTACCAAAGCGGATACCGAACCGCTCATGAGCGTCTTTGGTGACCCGGAAGTGATGCGCTTTGGCGATGGAGTTCGATCAGCTGACTGGGTGGGTGGGTGGGTAAAAAACATTCTCGAGCGACAATACGCTACCATGGGTTTCGGGCCGTTAGCGGTAGTTTGCCTACCGGAGCAACGCCTGATTGGCTATTGCGGGCTGTTCCTCTTCGATGATCTGGATGGCAAGCCTGAGATCGAGTTGGGGTATCGCCTGGAGCGGCTTGCCTGGGGAAATGGCTATGCCACCGAAGCCGCCAGCGCGGTTCGCAATCATGCCTTCACTGCCTTAGGGATAGCGCGACTGATCTCGATGATCGATCCCACCAACCAAGCATCCATCCGTGTGGCGGAAAAAATAGGAATGCGCTACGAAAAAGAAGTGATGCTCGCCGGGTATACCCACCCCGATCACATCTATGCGATTACTAACAAGCCAACGCCCAACGTAGCATAGGATAGAATTAGAACCTTGGAACTAACCAACTATTCTATTTCCCTTTGAAAGCACTTTGAATGACCCAAAAAATAATTATCCTGTTACTCACTCTTTCGCTCTTATTAACATCGTGTTCGGCTCTACCCGATTTGCAACAAGAGCCGAGCCCAAATCCGAGCGCTACCGAGCTGCCGGCCCCAACCGTTACACCCAACATCATCCCTACCGCTGCCCCTACCCTTTCACCGCTGCTCGGGCAGGAACAAGCCTTCCCGTCTGCCGGCTACAGCCTTCGGCTTCCTCTTGGACTAATAGGCCAACCTCAAGATGGTCACCTAACACTTACGGACCCCTCCCAAAATATCGTCTTTTTTGTGATGGGCTCCAGAACCAATCCGCGTAGTTTGAATAACACCGACCTTCTGGAAGCAGCTTTGCTTTTGTTTTTCACCGGCAACAATGATACCTACACCGCGGGCGAGCGGCGCCCTATTTCTATTGATGGGTCGGAGGGTTTTACTACCGATCTCACCGGAGTTTTGCTGAATGATCCGATCGAGGGGCAAGCTTTTGTGGTTCAAAAAGAAGACGGGCAATTCATCTTTGGCTTTGGTTTTGCCAACATAAGCAAAGAATCCACCCTTTGGCAGGCAAAGGCCGCGGATATGTTCGCGGCGATGCTCCAATCCGCTCACTTTCTCTCGCCAGAGGAAGGCAATGCGGATGAAGTATGCGATATCTCCACCGACCCTACCTATGGGTACACTGAGACGAACCCAATCAGGGTTGGCGGTGGTGTGACAGGCGGAGAAATACACGCGGGAGTTTATTTCGAAAACCTAGCCGGGCCAGATGGCCACGCGATCCAATTCAGCCATACCGGCTCCATCCTCAGCGGTGACGTGACCCTTGAAGTTTACGAAGTGATCGTTCAAGATCAAACACTGATCTTTTATGTCGATCATTCCAGCCCGATCCAATTGCAAGCCCCAGTTGGGTTTACCTGTTTAGAGCCTATCATTCAAGATTCGCTGTAAACAAAACCTTCTCTCGCTACGTCTTCATTATTGCGGTGAATAAAAACGCGAATAAGATCAAAAGAAGGATACACAGAGTTATTCCTGTTCAATTTGGGTTCGATGGGTAAGCCTATTGGGCAAGAAATAAGGTAAAATGGCGTAAGGGCAACACCTTTTCCAGCGAATCGGACACCCTAAAAAATACTATGAGTAAAAAAATTCGCATTCTGATCGTTGATGATTATCCCGTAGTACTTAGCGGGCTTCTTTCAATGTTGCAAAACCATGACGAAATTGACGTTGTTGGCGTAGCCGATAATGGCGCGCAAGCGGTGGAATTAGCGCTAACCATCAAACCTCAAGTGGTACTCATGAACGTATCTATGCCGGGTATGGATGGTATTGAAGCCACCCAGCTGATCAAAAAGAGCGCTCCGCAGATCAACATCCTGATCTTTTCCGGCCTTAGCAGCCACGATAAGGTCACGCCTGCCATCAATGCCGGCGCTATCGGCTATATTCTCAAAGACGCATCCGAAACCGAACTTCTGCACGCCATTCGCCTTGTTTCCAAAGGGGAAGCTTGCCTACACCCCTCTGTCATAGGGCACGTACTAAAACAGATCCAGGGGAATGACCCGCAAACCAACCTGATCGATCGCCTAACCGATCGCGAATTGGAAGTGCTCAAGCTGATGACCGATGGGTATTCGAATCAAGAGATCGCGACAACCATGGTGGTAGGCGCGGCCACTGTCCACTCACACGTTAGCCGCATCCTCGCCAAGCTCGAGGTCACCAGCCGCACCCAGGCGGTCATTTACGCCATTCGTGCCGGCATCGTGCCCCACCAAGTAGACCAATAGATCCGTGGGATGGTCTTAGTCCTCTGCCTCATCCTTACCGCTAAAGTACCTTAGCACAGATCCCTAACCCTACCAAGCAAACAAAATCCTAGTCGACCAACCTACTAGCCCAAACTCAAAATTTGTGGAGAAGCATTAAACCTGGAGTCGAAACATTTTTTGTGGAATAATAGAAGCACAGAATGAAACGGAATAACGAACCAATGGATCTTCGAAAATACACATCCCAAACCACTTTTCGCCTCATTATTGGCGCAGGTTTGCTACTTTTCATCGTTGGGTTAGGGCTGATTGCCTGGATCTACAGCCCGGCTGCCGCGCTGATGGGTTTTTTATGCCTTCTAGGCATGCTCATCCCCATCGGGCTGATTATTTTCTTCCTGTTTGGTCTGGATAAGATCGTAAAAAAGATGAACGACGATTAGGAGGTTTATGACCAACGAACAACCCTTTATTAGAGCTAGCCTAAAATTGCTGGAAGAAACCTTTGAGAATGTTCAAGGGTATTACCTCGATAAAAACACCTCTCTGTTCGAAACGCTATCAACGATCAGCGCCGCGGAAGCATCCATCCCCGTAGGGAAGAAATGCGCTAATTTGGCAGCCCAAGTAAAGCACGTCACGTTATACCTCGACGTGTTGGAAAAATCCCTGCGTGGTGATGATAGCCAGCAAGTAGATTGGGGCGAAATTTGGCTCACAACCAGCGAGGTTGATGAAGCGGAATGGCACATCATAAAAACCGACCTGCCCCTAAAATATGAGGGGGTTTTGGCAACGCTGAACGCCAATCTCGACCTTACCAACGACGAAAACCTAGCCATGATCATGGCCATCATCGCCCACACCGCTTACCATCTCGGAGAGATCCGCCAAGCGCTGTGCGTGCTCAAGCCATAAAAAGCTTAGCCCATTTATGGGATAGGAATAACAAATATTCATAGGTAAACAATAATTGAGGAGATGAAGATTCAAGTTCTACTCCGATACGGACCTTATAAACAGCTCGCAGTCCAAACCAAAACCTCGCGGCAATTCCAATTGCTTCCCCACCTTTGTATAATGAAATAACTAACCTTTTCTTTGTTCTTTTTTGCGGAGGATCCTCTTATGCCTTGGCAATCTCAACTGAACGAAAACTCGCTTTCTTGGCTATTAGAAGCAGCTAACCCCGATGTTCGCTACCTAGCGTTGCGAGATCTGCTCGATCATCCCGCAGATGACCCACAACTGCGCGCCGCCCGAACCACCGCCCATCAACACGGCCCCATCGCCGAAATACTCAAAAACATGAATGAACCCGGCTATTGGTATACCCGCGGCCCAGGCTACAACCGAAAATATTTCTCCACTGTGTGGGCGTTGTTGTGCCTGGCCCAATTAGGCGCTTCGGTTCAGGAGGATGAACGACTTGCGACTGCTTGTGATTATTATCTGGAACATATGGCACCAGGCGGGCAGTTCGCTACCTCTTCCTCCAGCGCGCCTTCCAGCACTGTCGATTGTTTGCAGGGTAATTTATGCTGGGCGCTGGTAGAACTTGGCTGCCAGGATGAGCGGCTGGAGAAAGCTTTTGAGTGGATGGCGCGCAGCCAAACCGGGGAAGGGATGGCCCCCATGGAAGAAAAGTATGCACTGCCACGCTATTACGCTTACAAATGCGCGCCGAACTTTGTTTGCGGTGTAAACGAAAACAAACCATGCGCTTGGGGGGCGGTTAAAGTCATGATGGCCTTTGGCAGGCTGCCGGCAAACAAACGAACCTCGCTGATCGATCGCGCTATCCAACAGGGCATCGGCCTACTCTTTAGCGTGGACCCCGCCTTGGCAACTTACCCCACCCGCAACAACATCAAGCCCAGCCGCGATTGGTGGAAGTTCGGCTTCCCTGTCTTCTACATCACCGACTTGTTGCAGCTGGTAGAAGCTCTATCCGCTTGCGGTTACAGCCACGACCCACGCCTTGCCAACGCCCTCCAGATCATCCGCGAGAAGCAAGATGAACACGGTCGCTGGCCGCTGGAGTTGGACTACAATGGCAAAACCTGGGTGAATTTTGGCGAAAAGAAACAACCCAATAAATGGGTAACCCTGCGAGCAATGAGGGTGCTAAAAGCCACGTATGCGGGGTGAAAATTCAAATTTAAGATCAAAGTGTCATCCTACACGGATGGCACTTTTTGTTTGGATTCTTCTTGGATCAAGAACCAATGCCTTACTCTTTCGACTCCCCGGCGTCCGCTGAATCAGCAGTGAGTTTTTGCGCCAAGTAGATCGGCCCAAGGGTGATGGCAATGACGAATAGCGCCACCACATTTGTCACTGGCCTATCGCGCGGACGAGTGAGCTGGCTAAAGATCCACACGGGCAGCGTGGTTTGCTGGCCGGCGGTAAAGGTGGTCACGATCACTTCATCAAACGAGAGGGCGAAGGCAAGCATGCCGCCGGCCAGCAGCGCGGTGCCAATGTTGGGCAGCACAACGTAGCGAAAAGTTTGGAAGGCGTTTGCGCCTAGGTCCATGGAGGCTTCGATCAGTGAATTGCTTGTACGCCGAAAGCGCGCTAGCACGTTGTTATAGACGGTGACAACACAGAAGGTGGCATGGCCAATCACGATGGTCCAGAAGGAAAAGGGGATATCGAGCGCGCCGATGGCGGAGCGCAGGGCGATGCCGGTGACGATACCCGGTAAAGCGATGGGCAGCACCAGCAGGAAGGAAATGGCATCACGGCCAAAGAAGTTGCTGCGGTAAACGGCGGCTGCCGCCAAGGTTCCTAACACCATCGCGGCAAGGGTGGCAACGCTGGCAACCTTCACTGAGAGCAGCAATGCCTGCCACAGGTCTTGCCTTTGCAGCGCTACCGAAAACCACTTGGTGGTGAAACCGGGCAGCGGAAAGCTGTAGGTGGATTCATCGGTGGTGAAGGCATATAGGATGATGATGAACATAGGCAGGTGTAAAAAGAGCAGCGTGCCCAGTGCCGCCATTTTGAGGGTGCGGTTGGATCCGTTATTAGAGCGCATCGAAAGCTCCCATCTTGCGGGCGATCAGCAGGTAGACGATCATGATGACCACTGGCCCCATGGTAAAGGCGGCTGCCAACGGAATATTGCCCGAGGTACCTTGGTGCGAGTAGACCGCCTGACCGATGAAGTATTTGGAATTGCCCAACGATAGGGGCACGATGAAATCACCGAGGGTAAGCGAGAAAGTGAAGATAGAGCCGGCGATGATGCCCGGCATTGCCAATGGGAAGGTAATGTTACGGAAGGTTTCCCCTGCCCTTGCGCCAAGGTCGGAGGAAGCTTCTTCAAAGCTATTGGGAACGCGTTCCAATGCCGCCTGGATGGGCAAGATCATATAGGGTAACCAGATATAGCAAAAGACTATATAAACACCCATCGGCGAAAGCGCCAACGACGAGCCGCCAATGCCGGGTTGGCTCAGCAGCCAGTCGAGCGGACCATTTAGCCCCAGCAAGTTAATGAACCACGACAGCACCCCTTCCTTGGCCAAGATCAGCTTCCAGGCATACACCCTCACTAAATAGCTAGACCATAACGGCAGCATCACACCTAGGTAGAGGAGTGTTTTGGTCTTTTTACTGGCAACCTTTGCCATGTAGTAGGAGAGCGGAAAGGCGATCAGGGCATCGGTGATAGTGACCATAAGGGCCATAAAGGTGGTACGGGTGAGGATATCGAGATTGGCTTGCTGAAAGAGCTTGGCATAAGTGGCAAAGGTAAACTGGCGCGAGATCAGACCGGTGTACCCATCCAACTCAAAAAAGCTATTGACCAACAACGCTACCAACGAACCTAGGTACACCACCAACATATATAACAAGGGCGGCCCTAATAACAGAGCCAGCACCACTTTAGGGCGCAGGTAAAGGTAAGTGGAGAATCGATTTAGCATCATCAACCGCCAATCGGGCGCATATGGTGTTTTTTCCAACTTAGGTGAACGCGTTTGCCTTTCAGCAAAGTCACATCCATCGATGTGGTATGCAGGTTTTGCTCCACTACCACCAAGTCGCCGCCACCATCCAGCTCCACTAGGTAGCGGGTATACAAGCCAAGATACACCACATCCCGGATGCTGCCATCAGCAAAGACCACCTCCGGTCCCGCTTCGAGGGGGGTGGTGAGATGAATTTTTTCTGGTCTGATGGAGAAGGTGGCATCAGAACCCGAGATCCGTTTTGCGCGTTCCCCACGGATCAGGTTGCTGGTGCCAACAAAGCCCGCCACGAACTCGGTTGCCGGGTGTTCATAGATCTCTGCTGGTGAACCCACCTGCTCGATCTTCCCTTGATTGAAAACGGCGATTCGATCACTCATTGTCAAAGCTTCTTCCTGATCGTGAGTGACAAAGATAAAGGTAATCCCCACTCTTTTTTGCAGCGATTTTAACTCAACCTGCATCTGCTGCCGCAGTTTTAAATCAAGCGCTCCCAACGGTTCATCCAAAAGCAACACCTTAGGGTTATTGATCAGCGCTCTGGCCAACGCTACTCTTTGCCGCTGCCCGCCCGATAGTTGGCTGGGCTTTCGTTTTTCCATGCCAGTTAGCTGCACTAGGTTTAACATTTCCGTTACCCGGCTTTCGCGTTCAGCCTTTGCTACTTTTTTGATCATCAAGCCATAAGCAATGTTCTCGCCAATGGTCATATGCGGGAAGAGGGCGTAATCCTGAAAGACGGTGTTAACACTGCGCTCATAAGGCGGAAGATCGGATACATCCTGCCCGTACAACAATATGTTCCCTGAGCTGGGGCGATCAAAACCGGCGATCAGGCGCAAGCTGGTGGTCTTACCAGAGCCGGAAGGTCCAAGCAGGGAAAAGAACTCTCCCCCGCGAATTTCCATATCTACTGAATCAACCGCCTTCACATCACCAAAATAGCGGCACACCTTTGAAAAAAGCACAGCAGTTTGCTCGTTGCTCATGGTTCCCTTTCCCAAAAATCCCTCACGCCGTCCCTGACCAAGATCTAGGACCGACGTGAGGATTGCACAATTATTGAATGCTAACCACCAATGACAGCGATATAGGAGTTCACCCATTCGCTGTAAGGCACACAATCACCTTTACCATCGCTGCAAGCGGCGGTGGGCGTTCGCCAGAACCAGATCTTATCAAAATCATTGAAGCCGTTCGTGGCACAACCGGCATCAGTAAGCAATTCGTTGCCAGTACAAGCGGCAGGAACGGAAGGAACAGAACCAAACCAAGCGGCTAAGTCGCCCTGCAGTTTGGGGTTCAAGGACCATTCCATCCATTGATAAGCACAGTTGGGGTGGGGGGCATCAACATGCAACATGGTAGTATCCGCCCAACCAGTAGCGCCTTACACCGGGATGCCCGAAGCTACGGGCATGCCAGCGAACTGCAGCATATTCACCTGGAACGGCCAAGAGCCAGAAGCGACGTCACCCTCATTGGTGAAATCATCGATCTGAACATAGGCATCGTGCCAGTAGCGATTGACCAAAACGCGTTGGCCTTTTAACAATTCGATGACTTGATCAAATTGCTTTTGGTCCAAGTCGTAGGGGTTATCAATTCCAATATCGGGATTGGTGTGTTTGAGATAGAGAGCTGCGTCAGCGATGAAAATAGCTCCGTCAAACGCCTGCACGCGGCCCTTGTTCGATTTGCCATCCGAGAGGGTCATCTCCTTAAAGGTAACATCCCAACTTGTGGGGGGTTCGGGGAAGATCTCGGTGTTATACATCAATACATTCGGCCCCCATTGGTAGGGAACGCCATAATGCTTTCCATCTACAGTGTGCCAGGGGGAGTTCTGAAGCCGCTCATCAATGGTTTTCCAAGATGGGATCAGATCAATATTCAATTCTTGAACCTTGCCGCCCGCGATCAGGCGGTTGCTGGCATCGCCGCTGGCGGTCACTAAGTCAAAACCACCTTCGTTCATCAACGAAACCATTTCATCTGATGTGGCAGCGACTTTTACAGACACCTTACAGCTGGTTTGTTTTTCAAATTCGGTAACCCAATCGTAAGCGGGGTCGGTTTCGCCGCGTTCAACATATCCGGCCCAGGCAATGATCGATACTTCGCCTTCACCCTTGCCAACTGATTTCATGGGTGCGCCGGCTCCTCCAGCCACGCCTCCACAAGCAGAAAGCAGCATACTCGTTGCGACCAAAAAAGCGGTCAATTTAAAAATCGTTTGTTTCATTTGTTTCTCCTTTGGTAAAAAAGCATTAAGAGTAAATAAAAAAACCAAATAAGATGTACTTGGAAATACCACCTCCTAACTTTATTTTTAACAACCACAGGTAACAAAAATATCACCCCGCTTAATTAATATTTTCATTATAGCGAAATGGAAACAATTGTCAAATTTTATTGCCGTTTCGGCAATTTATTAGATATACATACACCGCTTCTTACATATATGGAGCAAAACAATAACTTGTTGTATAATTCTGCCCAATTATGTCCAAATTTATCGAAATGAACCGCAAGGAGGTTCGGAATGACTGAAGCACCTGAATTAACCAACCGAGATCTGAGCATCACCCGCGTCATCGATGCCCCCGCTCACAAGCTTTTTGCCGCCTGGACCCAGCCTGAGCTCATCACCCAATGGTTTACCCCCGCGCCTTACACCACACCTCATGCCGAGACCGACCTGCGTCCCGGCGGCTCATCTCTGATCGTTATGCGATCACCCGAGGGCCAGCTGATCGAGAATCGTGGTGTGTACTTGGAAGTTGTGCCAAACCAGAAGATCGTCTTCACCGACGCCTACACCAGCGCCTGGATCCCCTCCGAAAAACCCTTCTTTACCGGTACCATCACCTTTGAAGACTTGGGCAACAACGCCACTCGCTACACCGCCAGAGCCACACATTGGACGGTGGAAGACCGGGACGCCCACGAAAAAATGGGTTTTGAACTTGGATGGAACGCCGCCGCTGACCAATTAGAAGCATTAGTAAAGCGGATCTGATCGTTGATCAGCTTACTTCGCACAAACTCAGAAAATATCGATTTCATCGCCCTAGTGTGCTACCTCGATGCCGATCTGGTTCTTCGCGATGGTGAGGACCATGCTTTTTTTGCCCAATTTAACAAGATCGGGCAGATCAAATATGCGGTGGTCGCCTATGAAGACAATCTACCCGTGGCTTGTGGTGCTATCAAGGAGTTTTCGGGCGACACGATGGAAGTAAAGCGCATGTTCACACTTCCCGAATATCGCGGAAAAGGCATCGCATCAAGGGTATTAGCCGAATTAGAAGGCTGGGCTTGTGAATTAGGTGCCTGCAAATGCGTTCTTGAAACCGGCAAAAAGCAGCCCGAGGGAATCGCCCTATATAAGAGGAATGGCTACTTTGTCACACCCAATTATGGCCAATACGCCGATATCGAGGGAAGCATCTGTTTTCAAAAGAATGTGCCGAAATTAGGGAACAAATAGCCGATCTGAAGATTGTTGGAGAGAGAGTTATCGAAGACGTTGATGTTTCGTACCGCACAAGGCTATGCCTCAACGCCAACAACGCTTCAGCGCCCAAATAAACCCATTTACAAATAACATTCATCCTCGCCGAAATTCCTTAGGTGTTTTCACAGAGAATATATTCAGGTCTATAATATTTACAATGGAATCAAACACTTTACCTCCAACTTCCATCGACGAGTTCATCGCCCAATTCCCGCTTGAGACACAGGTGCTGTTGCAAAAGATACGTGCGGTCATCCACGAAGCCACCCCCGAAGCCAGCGAAGTCATTGCGTACGGAATCCCTACTTTTGTGTTGCACGGAAATTTGGTGCATTTCTCGGCCTATAAAAACCATATCGGCTTTTACCCAGCGCCTTCTGGTATTGAGCAATTCAAAGAAGCACTGGCGAAATACCAAAAGGGGAAAGGAACTATCCAGTTCCCTATCGATCAACCCATCCCCTACGATCTGGTACGCGAAGTGACGCTCTTCCGAGCAAAAGAGAACGAGCGCAAAGCCGCCGCGAAAAAAGCCAAGAAATGAACCAACGAGCAATATGGGCAGATTGGGTCAGGGTGATCGCTTCATTTTTGGTGGTGGTGATCCATACCAGCGCCCCTCTTTTACCCCGTTTCGGCACCCTATCTAGCGCGGATTGGTGGGTTGCCAATATCTTCGATTCTGCCTCCCGCGTTAGCGTACCGTTCTTTCTAATGCTCACCGGATTTTTACTCCTTGGTAAAACGGAACCTTTAGGACAATTTCTCCAAAAGCGGTTAGTAAAAGTAGCCATTCCCTTATTGGCTTGGTCGGTGATCTATCTAGTTTGGTCCACCTATTTGGGAGGCGATGGAATGAAATTGCGTAACTTCTCGCGTATTTTTTACCAACCCGCCTATTATCATTTTTGGTATTTTTATGCGCTCATTGGCTTATACCTATTTATCCCCATTCTACGGGTACTGGCAAGCAATGCTGAAAAAAAGGTGCTGTTCTATTTTGTAGGGATATGGTTTGTAGCGGCGAGTTTCTTTCCAATGATCGAAAACATTACTGACCTTAATTTTGAATGGGATTTTCGCTTTATTGGTGGATTTGTTGGCTACCTTGTTCTTGGTACCTTAATCGGCCAGTGGAAGTTTGGCAAAAAAGGAATCCTGATCGCTTGGATTGTTCTTCTGCTCAGCCTCAGCTTTACTATTATCGCCACCGGACGGGCTTCGGGTAGTGCGGGTGAATTTGATGGTCAATTTTATGAATACCTCAGCCCGAATATCATCCTTGCAGCCGGAAGCTCGTTTTTGTTAATCAGGATGTTGTTTTCAAAAATTCAGTGGAATGATCGATGGGAAAAGGTTTTGAGTGAATTAGGAATGGCTAGTTTGGGCATTTACGTAATACACCCCATCGTGCTGTTCTATTTACAAAAGGGGTTATTGGGGCGGTCCTTATCTGCCGACATTAGTCCCGCATTGCTGAGCATCCCCGCTACGGTGTTGGCAGCTTATCTCATCAGCCTTGCATTGGTGTTGGCAATGCGCAAGATTCCGGTGATCCGAGGGATTGTTCCATAAGGTCAGTCCTGCTACGAACTAATAAAGGGTAAGCAAGGCCATCCCACTTTCAGCCAAGCGCTCTGCTTATTTTGTCGGCAAACCACCAGCGAAAACCACCGCTAATTCCAGCCATTCGCGCATCCGGTCACGGTTTGGAACATCCTCCTTGGCGATGGCCACCCAGCCTTTCATCGGTTTAGCGCCTACGTGATTCAGGAACGGCTTAAAACCATCCAACCCCAGCAATGCTTCTCCATCCTCTAACCCCACCCGCAGGATGAGGTCCTGCCCCAATATGCCAGCAGCCATATTACCACCCAGCATATAACCAACCCCGCCAAACATCTTTTTAGCCAACACATTCTTGCCGTTGGTTATGGCGGATAGATCATTTCGCACCCAGTCGTCCAATTCCATATCGTATGCCATAATTCCTCCTTTTATG
>CAZSLN010000036.1:0-23978 GCA_964607645.1 uncultured Anaerolinea sp. | reverse complement strand
TCAGTAGGTTGGGGTTTCGAATACCTCCGGAGGCACTTTAGTCATAGATATGGGGGAGTTGATGGTCGGTGCCACCAAGATATGAAGGTATTTTGAACCAAAATTCTAAAACCCAAATATAAGAACTACTAACTCGGTAAATTTGAATTCTATTAATTTGATAGATACTTATACCGATTTTATGCTTCTGCGCCGCTCCTAAGTGCTGATCTCCTTATAAATATCGATGGCCAATAACTGTTCTGTCGGAGCAGCGTCAGTCGAGTTAATATTTGTTTCGTTTCCTCAATCTTCTCTTTTTGAATTATCTGGATATGATTTCCCTGTTTGGTTCTCGGTCGATAAGGATTTTTTGTTACAAACGACGATTTATCTAGACTTGCGATAAGCTCACCAAGAGCACAGAAAAAACCATGTGGTCGGAGATGCCCAACCTCGCCTGGATACGACCTAGTCCAGCAGACATCATACCTCCCTCCCCGAACTCGGTAATAGCTCGATAGATCATTTCGCAATCAGTTCGCAGAACACGAATATCCAATATGATCAATCACATTGCGGATGAGTCCACTCTCTTAAACCGTCTTATCTATCGTGGCAATGAGCTCATCCGCCAGAATGAAAACTATCTCGTTGTGCCTTTGGGTGGTCGAAAACTTTCTTTTTACGATGTTCTTCTTTGTTGCATAAAATGAATCCTTCTTCCTCATTGTCTGGTATCCCCCCAAGTGCTATCATAAAAGTGAAAGACATATTTTCGTTAGTAAATTCTAACAGGCGTGAAATAGAATATATTTACTAATTTCGAGGATTATTTTCTTGTGCTGTTGAAAATCGTTTTTCAGGTCTTTTTCTTATGGATTACACCGATTGGGAAGATTGGCCGAAAGGAGAACGGGAAAGTCAAGGATTATGTATTTCGGGGTTGGCTAAAAAAGCCGGCATCATCCGTCAGGTTATTTATGATTATTGGATGTACGACCGCACCAAACCCAATGCCGAGTTACTATGTACCAATTCGGTTGCGCCTGGCTTCCCTTTCCATTTCCTTCTGATAAAGGCTGGCATTCTTCCCCCCAATCCAAATATTGACGAGGATCTGACCAAAATCTCTAAACTTTATAACCTATTTACAAACCATGAAAGTAATAAACGCGCGGAAGATTATCTTGGATTATTACTGCCACATGAAGAAGGTTTGGGCGAATATCGTTCTCTAAAAACGATATTTCTTGGAGATCCTCAATGAAATTTTCTAACCATCCATTAGCCCATTGTTCTTTTTTTAGATGTTCTTAAGTTTCGCGATTTCTCTAGTCTTGCCCAATGCACTATTGCGGATTCCTATCGCAATCGGTACTGGCTTGACCCTCACAATTCTCTTCAAAGCTCCTCTGAACCAGAACCAAAAACTTTCATTTTTTATTAGAAAAGGCAATTATCATGGCTAAGTGGACAACCAAGATTATGAACTTCCTAAAACAAGATGGGGACCTTAAATGGATTCTCCTTCTACTAACCGTAGCTTTGATTATTCTTGGAATGTACTTTTACCAAATGGTCATCGCGGCAATCCCAGTACTACCAATTCAAAAAGTCACAACAGTTCCTGCCGAACCGATCATTGTTGTTGCCACCGTAACCGAGATCCAAAAAGTTGAAATAAACTACGAACGTTGCGTCCCTGCCAGCGAGATTCAATTCGCCAACATTACGGATGGTCTGCTGGTAGAAACACAAGCATACATCAATTCAGCTTGGGCGGTAAAGTCCGGGGATTATGAGAATGTCTGGATGGTTGCCGCCGTTCTTTACGGACCAGGAATGGAAGAAGGTACCGAGCCGGCAGTTTGGGCAATGAACGGTGACACTGATGAGCAAGGAATGATTAACGCGGTGAATTCTTTAGCGTCAAGAATTTCGTATTATCCCAACGGCGCAGAGACAGATGCAAATTTGAGCATCGATGATAACGGTGTTCAGGAAGCAATTGATTGCGCAAATGCCGAGATCGGTCGCTAAAAATTTGTAGCAAAATAAAGCTAACAAGGCCCCAAAACAGTTCAATGTGACCGAAATTGACCAACTGATTGTCCAAAAACCGGTCATTTATGGAACAATTTTATCAGCCAGATATACGGCATCGAACCTTCATGACCACCATATTCACGGTTTTTTTGGCTCAAAAGTCCTAATATTTTGACCATATCTTCGGATCAGTAGGTAGGGGTTCGAATACCTCCGGAGGCACTTTTAACCATCTTTTAGGGTGGTTTTTTATTGAACGATAACGTAAAAAAACCTTGATGGATCGGGCACTACCCGTGAACAACACTAGGCCCCAAGTTATTTTACAAACTTATAGGTCGCATTGATTAACGCGTCCCTTACAAAAATCGGAGCAACCATTACTCTATCGGAATAATGTTCGTTAAAGCCTACCCGAAAATGGTCGATGAAGTAATCCGCAGGCTCGTCTTTCCCAACGATGATCAGGCGTTTCCGGTCTACCTTGGGGAGAATTTTCCAATTCTCTTCCGCAAGGTATGGATGAAAACCAAGGACACGGATCTCTTTGGAGTCATCCATCAGCAGGATTTGTTCGAGCGCTTCTTTATATGCCAACCCCCAATAATCCATACAGTAATTCAATCGTGCTTCCGCCAAGGTGGCGCCGGCAAAACGGTTGTAGTAGCTATGTTCATACGGATGGCTATCTTTGTAGAAGAGCCCTAACTCGCCGGTTTGGAAAAGAAGCAAAGCTAGGATAACCGTCATTGAGGCGAGCCTTAAGCCTTGGATTTGTATTGCCTGAGCGGTTTGCCATAATCGAACCAATCCAACGAGGAGAATGAGGACAAACCCTGGATAAATAAAAAACGCATGTCTCCATCCGTTGTAGATCACCGGTTTCATTAGGATCATTACGGTCATAGGAAAGTAGAACAGGAACAGGATTAGCAGTTTGGAGATGCCCCTTTGTTCAAATATCTCCTTTTTCACAAGCAGGTCATATCCTACGTAGATCGTTCCAACTAAAAATAGAACGAGAAACAAGATCGGGGTGGTAACGATGAAGTAAACCGGCAGGTAATACCAAGGATACTTCCCTGGCTTAAGGAACTGCCCCATAAACAATTCTTTGCTATCCCAGCTAAATAGATCCATAGAAAAGAAGATCTGCAGCTCGCGAATCGGGGCGTGCCATAGCGCGGGCATAAAGCAGACCAATGCCGCGAATGCTACAACAAAATAGGTAACTCCAAGCATTACCATTTTTTTTCGCGAAGGTCGATCCAGAACAAGTATCCAGGCACCCGCTAAAGCAGTGATTGCCCACATTAAAACACCAGGCAACCTGAAAACAACTAGCAACCCAGATAGGATCCCATGCAGGACCGCGAATTTAAAGGTTCGTTTTTCTATTAGCAGCAACAAGCTGTATATGTTGAGTATGAATAAAGCGAGGAAAGGGATATCTTTCACGTTATAAAAGCTATGCGAAAATATGTGCGGGTGAAAAATGTAAGCTGCAACCCCTAAAATAGCAATCATACGATGGCTCCCCAATTTCCTTAGGATGCCATAAAAATAAATGGAGGATACAAAGAAAATTAAAAAGGTTGCCAAATGCCTTGCTAGAAAAACATCACGGCTATCTTTGATAGAGTCCACGAGTATGTTTAAAAAAATGGCTAATACAGCTCCGTAATGTCGATCCTCATAATATAGAAGACGATCATTCCTGCCTAATAAATAATTCATATTTATTTTGCCAGTACTGATCTCAAAACTTTCATCAACCGAAACCCCATAATCAGAATAAACAGCGATACCAATCCACATGTAGCCAACAAAAAATAGCGCGACGATAAGTATCTGCCAGTTAGGCTTTATGTTGATATTAATCACAGGGAATAAATTTTTCATAATCCAATTTTAATCCAGTTCACCCCAATTTTGACTGCGCGTTTAAAAACCAAAAAGCCTAGCACAAAAATGAGCTAGGCTTTTTGGTTAGGTTACAAATTTATTGAACCCGAATGGACGTACCTATATAGATTAGGTTCGGATTCCAGATCGACGGATTTAGAGCCATCAAGTCGTACAGGGTAATACCAAAATAACCGGCTATCTTTTTCAACGTATCGCCATATTGGACGACGTAATAATTTGTATAGGATTCAGTCTGATAAAACGGTGTAAAAATGGTTTGGCCAGCATAGATCATGTCGGCGTTATAGATCTGGGGATTCAGCTGCATTAATTCATACAAAGAAATTCCCCATCGACCAGCTAATATTTTGAGCGTTTCGCCTCTTTGAACAATGTATTGTTGTGATCCATAATAGGTTGGCTCATAATAAGACGGATGTTGCGGCTCTAAAGGTTGGGGGTAATACCAACCGCTAGAACCTGGAATATACAATACCTGGCCGGTGTAGATATAATTCCGATTGGCTAAACTATTTGCCGTCATCAGGTTATCCGTTGTCATTCCGTAACGGGTGGCAATTTTGAAAAGAGTATCTCCACGCTCAACGGTGTAATAAAAACCGTCAGTTTGCCAGATCGGGTCAACCGGGTAAGAATAGCCCTGTTGAGTAAAATAAATGATCTGCCCAGGATAGATCCAATACCCGATATCAGGGTTTAGGTTTTGCAGTTCAACCAATGAATACCCACAACTTCTCGCGATGGAGGAAAGAGTATCCCCTCGCTGGACCGTATAACTTTGCCCGCATCCGTACCAAGCTGAAGCAGTTCCCATGCCCATTGTCATTAACGCTACCAACAAAATAAGAATAGAAAGGATATATTTTTTCATAGCTACCTCCAATTTCTATTGTATAACAATGGAAACACGAATACTACAACCCCATTTTTCCTTAAGGCGCTGCTATGAGTGGTTGGTATTCTGATATTAAAAGAATTACTTATTTTTTTTTGAGTACGTTGCGTTGATCACCGCGTCGCGCACATAAATTGTATCGACTAGTTTTAAATTTTTACGTTCCAACGGCAAGTATTCGCCAAAGATAGAAACGAAATAATCTTCTTTTACATTGCTATCGTACTTCTCTACCCTTAGTCTGTCGCGATCTTTTTTGGGTAAAATCGACCAATTCTGCTTGGCGGAAAATATATTGTCTACCGTAACGATGATCGATGGAGAATCATCCTTGGCCAATATGGCCTCAAACGCTTCTCGGTACGAAAGCCCCCAATAATCCATGATGAAATTAATTCTTGTATTGGACAATTTACGGCCGGTGAACCAGTTGTAATAGGTGTATTCGTATGGATGGCTGCCGGCAATGAACACAATTAATAATGCGATTTGTCCAATCAAAAATCCAACCAGCCCAACTTTTACTAAGCGAATTATGGGCAGCTTTGACGGTGCCAAATGTCCCAGATCGAGGTTCCAAATTCCAACTAATCCTTCTAAAACGAACAACAAGATCATGGGATAAAGGAAAAGAACATGCCGCCAACCATTGTATACTTCCGCACGGCTTATAAGTAAAACAATGATAGAAAAATAAAAACTGATCCAGATGATCGCCAGTCGATTTTTCACATCCATTTTCGTGTTTTTCCTGCCAAATACAATTGTGTTAAAGGAAATCATATTTCCCACAACAAAGAGAAAAAGTAGAACTAATGGCATGGTTACAACAATATAGACAATTAAATGGTACCATGGGAGTTCGCCGACCTCAAAAAATGACCCCATGAATAATTCTTTCCCGCCCCACACAAAGGGGTCCATCGAAAGGAATGAGATAAACTCACCAATTGGGTTCGCCCAAAGGATGGGAAGAAAAATATATAGGGTCGCAAAAGAGGAAACTAAAAAGACGGTGAAAGTCACAAAAGCTTTGCGAAACAATAATTGCTTTGATATGAACAAATAAATAATTATCAAGCCGGTGATACCCCACATTAATACGCCCGGAAGCCGAAAAACGACCAACAAACCAGTAGCAACCCCGTGAAGCGTTACGGTTGAGATCTTTGGTTGTTTTATAAAATTAGTCAGGGAAAATAGGGTCAATATCCACATACTGAGAAATGGAATATCTTTGGGGTTAAAAAAACTGTGAGCAAAAATATGAGGGTGAACGACAAGAAGGATGGTTCCAAGTAAGGATAGAAAACGGTTGTAGTCAAGTTTTCTGAGCAATTTATAAAAAAGGATCGTAGAAAGGTAGAAGAATGAGAAGGTTATGAAATGACGGTACAAAAATACATCTCTTGAATCAGATAAGATGTTTTTTGATCCATCGAGAATTATCGGGAAGATCGCGCCGTAATGCCGATCAGGATAAGTTAGTAATTCATTGCTGCGGCCAAAAACATAATCCAGCGTGATCCTAGCCTTGTCTATTTGATAAACCTCATCCGTAGTTACCCCGTAGTCTTTAAATAGGAAACTGCCAACTACAAAATAAATCAAAAAAAACAAAATGACGATTGTTTTCATTGAGCTATTCGAAAAAAAAATTTTAACCTCGGCGTACTTACTCAGTATATTTACTAAGTTTTTCATGCTCGATCATAACCTGACAAATAATTTTTCCTTCTGATATTAATTGCCTGTTAAGCAAAAGGATCATCCTTTTCCGAAATTCTTGATTACCATAACTGAATTGAACAGCCCAGGCAAGCAGCCACTACCAAGCGGTTGGCCAGGCTTAGGGGTTTGGTTAGTCCCGTCGAAGTTTACTTCGATACCGACCTGAGCCCAACCCTTTTTTACCGCAATTTGTTCAAGGCTACCAACTCCAAACAGGTTTGCCGCGGTTACATAGGTTTTATTAGCGGCATCTTGGAAATTGGAATTTTCTGTGATCATTTTTGTAAGCGTGGAGTACCAGATCAACCCCGCTTTTTCCCAGGCATATCCACCGATTTCTATGGCGGTTAAACAAAAAGCCCGATTCGGTATGCTCGAATTTATGTGAACGCCGGCATTATCTGCGGTCGTTATCACGTATTCGTTCATGTGAGCTGGCTGCGGGTCTTTTCCGATGATCGGATCATCATAGGCAGTACCAGGTTGAATCATTGATCGTAGCCCATTCGCCTTAACATTTTTTGTAAAAATATCGGATCCAATCGTCCAATCAGATTCCACAACACTTTCTTTTAATTTGTATTGTTTAACCAAAATACCAAACACATCGGCAAAGGATTCGTTCAAAGCACCAGCCTGATCCCAATAGATCAGCTTACATTCATTTTGGATCACACCGTGGGTTAGCTCATGACCAATGACATCGAGTGATACCGTGAAGCGATTGAAAATGCGGTCGGCTTCAGGAAGATCCTCGTCACCATCCCCATATACCATCTGCGCGCCATCCCAAAAGGCGTTATCGTAACTGACTTGATAATGGATAGTGGATTCGAGCGAAAAACCCCGATCATCAATAGAATGTCGAGCATAAATGTCGTGAAAAAGATCATAAGTATCGCCCGAGCCATCAAAGGCTTCGTTAGCAGCCTCATCGGCAATGGGTTGCTCATTTTCACGGCGAACAACCACACCCGGCAATGATAAGCCGTTTTTCGCAGAATAAACAACGCGATTTTTACCTGTCACTCCAGTATCCACTGATGGGAACAAGGTGGACATACTCGATAAGCCCACCCTTCTTCCACGCAATTGCTCTGTAGATACCAAGGTCATCAGCGCTTTCTCAGATTGCGACGGTATTCCTTTTTCCGCGATATTTTTTAGAATATGTGGTGGGATGATACAGTTGATAGGTTGTCGTTCACACATAATAAAATCCTACTTTTTGGTGTTAAAGTTCGACGTTTGTTGATAACATAGCGGTGATCAACTTAACCGCGTTCTCAACATCGTTCATATCCACCATTTCGGATTGGGAGTGGACATAACGGCAAGGGATGGAGACACATCCAACTGGAACACCAGCCCGTACCAATTGCATCGCGCGGGCATCGGTGGTTCCGCCCAATAGCACTTCACGTTGATAAGGAAGATGATTCGCCTCGGCAGTCGTAGTCATCCATCGAACGATCCGTGGGTCTGAGATCATGCCGCTATCTTTGATCTTGATCGCTGGCCCTTTGCCCAAATAAATAGCGAGGTTCTTTTGGTTGGGGGTATCACCCCAGCCAGTAACATCCACAGAGAAACCAAGGTCAGGGTCGATGCCGTATGCGGATGTTTCCGCTCCACGGGTGCCTACTTCTTCTTGGGTTGTAAAAACAAAATACAAGTCATTTGGATTGTCCTTGATCGCCTTCAACGATTGAATTGCGACCGCCACGCCAATACGGTCATCCAATGCCTTGGCAACAACTTTATCGCCAAGATCCAAAAATTCTCGGTCAAAACCAGCTACATCGCCAATTTGGATCGGGTGATCAATTTTCCCAGTAAACCCAACATCGATAAAACACTTTTCTAAGCTAATTGCGTCGCCGCTTTTTAGTGGTTCTACACCAATTACGCCCTGTTTTCCTTCAACAAATCGAACACGGCTGCCTGGTAAATTCTGGGGGTTTACACCACCGATCGAGGTAAACCGTACAAAGCCAGTTTCCTCAATATGGGTGGCTATGATGCCGATCTCGTCCATATGTGCGGCGAGCATGATCCTTTTGGGATCAGCGATCTGCCCTGAAGGCTTTTTGCGGACGATGAGATTCCCAAGCGCATCCACTTTCACTTCGTCGTAATAACCATTGATTTCAGCCAAGACGATATCGCGAACAACGGATTCATACCCGGAAGGGCTAAATGTTTCAGTCAATTTCTTGATCAAATTTTTCATTGAAATTCCTTTTTTTAGGGTCTTGGTTCTGAAAGAATAGAGTCGGTTAAATTTTGAAGAGCAAGGAAAAGCAGTTTGATGGTCGCATCCCAATCGCTGATCTTGGATAAAGACATGGCGGTGTGGGTGTATCGGTGCGGAACAGAAATACTCAAAATCGGTACTCCAGCCTTTGTTTTGTGGATCGCGCCGGCGTTCGTTCCACCACCGCCAGGTTGCCTCAATTGAAATTGGAGTCCGTTTTCCTTCCCGATCTTCGAGAAATACTTTGCCAAACGCGGATCGTTGAGCGTGCCACCATCATAGGTATAGATAGCAGGACCATCGCCGAGCCGTGTGTTGTAAAAAGTGTTTTCCGTTCCATCATGTACAGGATGATCATTGGAAGGAGTAGCGTCGATGGCAATGGCAATATCGGGTTGAATGGCGGTCGCGGCAACCTTCGCTCCACGTAAACCAATTTCCTCTTGTACGGTAAAAGAAAAATACAGGTCAATATTTTTGAATTCGTACTTCATCAACTCGATCAGAGTTGCGACGCCAATTCGATCGTCGATGGCTTTGGAGAAGATATTCGTATCATCATGTCGGAATCTGGTCGCGAATACTACCCGATCCCCAACATTTACTTTTCCTTTTCCACTTCCAACATCAATTTTGAGGGATTCGACCGATAATTTATTGGCTCGTTCGTCCGCAGTTGTCAGATGAATGGGCTTAGCGCCAATGATGCCGGTAACATGGTGCGAACCAACCAACACTTGTTTGCCGGGCAAAGATCGTGAATCTATGCCGCCAACAGTTTCAAAACTGTACAACCCGTCGCCATCATCGCTAACGATCATAAAGCCAACCTCATCGGTGTGGGCATCGATCAATACCTTTAATTTTCCATCCTTACTGTTTTTTTGACGAACAAGAATATTGCCCATCGTATCTGTATAGGTTTCGCCGGCAAATTCTGAAATTTCTTTCAGAATTATCTTGCGCACATCCCCTTCATCGCCAGAAACACCTGAGGCATTGCACAATTTTTCAAGAAGCTTTAATTGATCTTTTCCAATTTCAGGTAATTTATTTTTCATCAGAATCATCCCACGAGATCTTTTTCAAAAATTTTTCATCGAGCTTGTCCATTATGGCAGATAATAATCGTTCAACCCGTTTGATATCCTGCAATGAAACAACCTCAACTGGGGTATGCATATAACGTATAGGAATGCCGATAACAATAGTTGGTATGCCCTCGTTGGAAACTTGCACCGCATAAGCGTCCGTGCCGCTGTGTTTTGGCATTGGTTCAATTACCACGGGTATCTCATTCTCTTCAGCAATGGACTTAACTTGTTGCATAAATTTTGTGTGAATATTTGGGCCAATTCCAAGCGTTATGCCCTTTCCTAGTGGAAAGGTTTTCCAATCGCTGGATCCTGGACCTTTGGCAAAGGTTACATCAATGACGATTGCCAGATCCGGCTTAATGGCATGGGAGCTTGTGTAAGAACCAGCAAAATTAACTTCTTCTTGAGCGGTTGCCGCGGCATAAATATCCCAGTTAGGGTGGTCCCCTCGATAATTATGCAAGAACGAGGATAAGGCCACAACTGAAGCACGGTTGTCAATGGAATGGCCTGAAATGAGATCACTTCCCAGATCCGTGGGGTGTGTATTAAAGGAAATCAGGTCACCTATGTGAATACGCTCCGCCAGTTCAGATTGGCTCATTCCGATATCGATCAACAATTTATCCATTGGAACAGTACCATTGATCCCAGCCGGCATACTTCTTAGATGAGGAATAGCGATAATTCCTTCGTATTTCTTAACCTTCCCGCCTTTAGCGCTGCCATGAACAAGCACAGGAGTGCCGGGAAGAATTCGAGGATCAATCCCTCCTACGTCCGTAAAGTTCAGAAAATCGCCATTGATTCTTGTCACCATCATACCGATCGCGTCAATGTGCGTTGCGATCATCATGGCATGTTTTTTGCTGTTCCCATTCTTGCTCGCAGCGGATCGTTTTATACCGTGCAATGAACCTACCTGCGAAATTTCGATTACATCAACAAATTCTGACCATTCTTTTTTCACGATATCAACCACAGGTGTTTCAAAACCGGATAATCCCGGTTCATCTATGATATGTTTCAATAAGGATCTAATGTATTTCATAAATTCCTCTTCTTATTATGGCGTGGGTGTATCGGTATCCGTTGGAACATACGTTGGAAGCAGCAATTCTGTTGGAGTAATGGTAGCTTCAGGTGTATAAGTCCCTGTTGGTTCTATTGTATTTGTCCCAGTTGGTGTTAAAGTTGGCGGTAAAGTTGGAACAAAAGTAAGGGTTGGTTCGAAGCTGTTTGTCGCTGTACCTGTTACATTTGGAAGGGCTGTTTGGTAAAGAATTACATTTGTTATTGTCGCTGTTGGTTTATTTTTGTAATCCTCCGGTGTAAAGTACCAAGCGAATATTCCCAAGCAGTAACAAGGAAAAGTGAACAAGATCACGATGATCAGTGCTTTACGGCGTTGGTTGATTTGTTGAAAAGTATTCAGCACTATTTTATGATAACATCAGTTAATTTTATGGGCAAGAAATGAAATGGTTTTTCCGAAATAATTTCTATAAGGGTGAATATGAAACCAATAAACCTCCAAATGACAGGATTTTTATCTTATCGCGATACTGCAGAATTAAGTTTCGAGCAATTTGACCTTGCTTGTATCAGTGGTAATAATGGCGCGGGTAAATCTTCCATTCTCGACGCAATGACGTTTGCTCTTTTCGGCAAAGCAAGAAAAAATGACTCTTCCCTTATTAACAGCGCCTCTGAAAAAGGAGAGGTGATCTTTGTTTTTGAGTACGAAGGCGACAAGTACCGTATTATCCGCCGACTTTACAAAACAAAGCCCTTTGAACTCGAATTCCAAATCTTCGATGACCTTGCCCAAATATACCAGCCAATCAGTGAATCTAGCCGCACCCGTACCGAAAATACCATCCAGCAAAGATTAGGTGGATTGGATTACGAAACCTTTACGAACGCTTCCTTTTTCCTCCAAGGTGAGGCGGATTCCTTTACACAAAAAAAACCAACCGAACGAAAAGAGATCTTGGGGAAAATATTAGGGCTAGAAAAGTGGGATGTCTATAAGGACAAAACCACCAAAATTAAGCGAGAAAAAGAAACACTTTACAAACAAGAAGAAGCAGCCATCAAAGAAATTGACGCCTACCTGATGACTGAGCCACAAATAACGCAATCCATCACATCGATAAAGGATGAGCTAAAAAGTTTGCAAAAACAAAAAGCTACAATCCAAACAAACATCGATCTATTTCAACATAATATCGAACAACACGAGCGCCAGAAAAAAAACTGCGCGGATCAGCGAATTCTCGTTCAGCAGGATGAACAAGAATTTCAGGACGTTCTCGCCGAGATCGCTTTATTGGAAACTGACAAAAGTCCTCTATTTGCCCTCGCGTCAAAAAAAGAATCAATCGAAGAAAATTATCGAGCTTGGAAGCAAAACGAACTGCTGCTCGACCAGCTCACCGCAACCTATGAAAAATATCAGAAATTAGACCGGGAGAAGCAAGCGATCCTATCATCAATTGAAATAAAGAAGCAAGTGCTTACCGCCAAACTTGATAATTTATTCGTAAAACAAAACGAGATAAACCAAATGTCGGAGAAACTACCTGGACAGATGGAGGAATTGAATAACCTTTGCAAACAAATAGAGGAGCTAAATAAATTACAAGGAGATAAGCACCATCTTCAAGGGAACAAAGACCTGGCAATTTCCTTAAATAATGCTTTTAGTGAACTTAGCAGGCTGCACCAAGATATGAATCACGCTAAATCTGTCCTTGAATCAAGTATCAACGCGCTCCAATCACAAAAGACTTCGCTAGAGAAAGAGTTGTCAAAGATTCCAGTTCTTGAACTCGAGCTTTCAAAAAATAAAACCGAAGCAGAGCAGTTCGAGAAAAGGATCAAAGCCGCCAAAACCAGGGACGATTCTGTGGCGGAGCAGTATCAACAAATAGAAATTATCAAATTGAAAGTTAATTTGGGCAAAAAAGAACTAGCTGCAATAACCGATCGAAAGCAACACCTCGTTACTACTCACAGCGCACATTGTAGTTACTGTGAACAACCATTGTCAGAGTCAGAAAAAGATGCCCTTATTGCCAAATTAGATCGCGAGGAGGAATCCAAGCAAGATGATCTGAACAAATTCGAAAACGAGATCCTTGCCAAGGAGCTTGCAATATCGCTTTTGGAAAAAATTTCAGATCAGCCCGCTACCCTTCAACAACAAAAAGAAACGTTGGTCGCTTCCATGGCCCGTTTAGAATCGGAATTATCCGCTATCAATCTGAAGAAGTTAGATTGGGAAGAAAATAACGCCCAACAACTTTCCATCTCTCTAGCCGATCTAGAAAAAGGTGATTTCTCACTTACCTACCAGTCCGAAATTGACCTGCTCAAGCAAACTATACTTCCAGTTTTGGATCAACTCGGAATAAATCGGGAATATTCCTCTTTGAAAGCCATCAAGGATGAAGTTGAGGCATTCGTTAGCAAGGTAAACTCTCAAATAAATGAATTGGCTGATGTGGAAGACAAAAGAAACAGTATCACCGCGCAAGTTTCGGTTTTGCAACAAAAAATTGACCAAACAAAAACTGACGTCAGTTCTTGGCAGAAAAACGGATCAGTAGAATTGCGCAAAAACCAAGAGCAATTAAAGGTAGAAAGCTATGCTCTTGAAGAAAAAGAAAATCAGAACAGCATTCAACAACAAATAGATGCTTTAGATTTTGACTTGAATGGGTATGCCCAGCTAGTTGAGAGTGTTAGAGCAAATCGATCCAGTGCTGATGATTATTCCGACCTTGTTTCTGCGATTGGGAAACTTACACAAATCGATCGCCAACTCAACGATAAACAGACCAACAGATCGAAGATCGAAACTAGAAAAAATAACAACCTACTAAGATATGATGAAATGAATCAAGCCTTAGTTAGCTTTTCAGACCACTCCAAAGATCTAGAAAACAGCCTCCAAGAACGAACAGACCTCACTACCCGCGAAACAACCAAGAATCAAGAATTAGGAGCAGAGCAAGAAAAGTTAAGCCGAATAGAACAACAAAAAGTCCGAAAAGCCGCGATCGAAAAAGGAAGGGTTGAGTTAGCCTCGGATATTAAACACTTATCCACCCTCGAAACCGCCTTCGGCAAAAATGGCATTCCAGCCTTGTTGATCGAACAAGCCATTCCGAATATTGAGGATAAAGCTAACGAACTGCTTGGGCGGTTAACCAACGATACAATGAGCATTCACATCAACACTCAAGAGGCCTATGCCGATAAGAATCGAGCTGATCTTAAAGAAACGCTCAATATTCATATCAGCGATGGATCAGAATACAAAGATTATGAAATGTACTCAGGCGGTGAAGCATTCCGAGTAAATTTCGCGATCCGCTTAGCTTTATCAGAGGTGCTTACCAGTCGCTCCGGCGCAAAGCTGCAAACTTTGGTGATCGACGAGGGGTTTGGGTCACAGGATACGGAAGGCAGAGAAAAACTAAAGCAATGTATTAATGTGATAAAAAATGATTTCGCCAAAATTTTGATCATCACCCACCTGGATGACCTAAAGGAAGCCTTTCCAAATCGAATCGAAATTGAAAAGAGTCATGGAACTTCGCTGATCAGCGTCTATTGAAAGCAATGCATTGACATATAGATGACAAAATGATATAAACGGTAAATTATGTGCACCTATTTGATGACTACCACCACAACTACTACCTCACAATCTTGTGGGGTTTTGTTGTTTGAATAGAAGCCAATTTTTTTCAAGCAAAAAAACGCCCCACGCGAATGGGGCGTTTTTTATTTTTTTAAATTCGAGGGTAAATCGATGACAAGCAATAAACGAGAACTACTGATCATGAAATTTGGTGGAACTTCTGTAGGTTCTGCTGAAGCAATGAATACCGTCTTTGAAATCGTGCAGCAGGAAAAATTGGAATGGAAGAACATAGCTGTTGTTATATCTGCCGTCTCCGGTGCTACCAACATACTCCTTGAAACAGCCACAAAAGCTGCGAATGGAAACGAGCAAGTGATCATTTCATCTGTAGAACTCTTGAAGCAAAAGCACTTTGAGATCATCAATCGATCCATTCCAGATGAATCCCTTCAAAGTACAGTAAAAGAGGCTATTTCTGAATTAATCAACGAGTTCAGGTCTTTATGTCACGCTATGTTTGTACTTGGCGAAACCACTCCCAGAGCGCTCGATGCCGTTGCCTCCTTAGGCGAACGAATGAGTGTGCGACTTTTATCCGCCATCTTTGTCTCAAAAGGGATACCCTCCACCTACGTTGACGCAACGGAATTGGTCGTTACAAATAACCTTTACCAAAATGCCAACCCCGATTTTGCGGCGACCACAACCAAAACCAGAAAGGTTCTAAACCCTCTCTTTGACCAAAAAATGGTTCCCATAGTAACTGGTTTTATTGGGGCAACGGTTGATGGCATCACCACTACACTCGGTAGAGGGGGCAGCGATTACTCTGCAGCGATCCTTGGAGCAGTTTTACCCGCCGACGATGTTTGGATCTGGACCGATGTTGATGGTGTAATGACGGCGGACCCCCGTATTGTGCCAACAGCAAGAACGATTCCTGAGATACTCTACTCCGAGATTGCTGAATTAGCGTATTACGGCGCTAAAGTATTGCATCCAAAAACGGTGCGTCCTGTGATTGAATCGGGGATTGGCTTACGCATTTGCAACACCTTTAACCCAAACCATCCCGGCACTCGCTTGGTAGCATCCTTTCAAGGTGGTGAGCCAACCCAAATGGAAAGAATCATCAAGGCAGTCACGACCATTCGAAAACAAAAATTAGTCACTGTTGAAGGCCGAGGCATGCTTGGTGTACCCGGCGTTGCGGCCAGAACATTTGCCGCAGTTGCTTCGACCGGAACGAGTGTTCCTTTGATAACCCAATCCTCCTCAGAGCAATCCATCTGCTTCGCGATTCCAACCGCTCCATCCAATGACGTGATTACCGCGTTACGGACTGAATTTTCAAAAGAGCTCGCCAATAATGACATCGATGGAATATTTGCTTCCAACGAAGTGTCGATCCTCACTGTTGTTGGCCATGGAACAAAAAATACACCAGGCATCGCTGGGTTAATCTTTTCCAAACTTGGCGATATGAAGATAAATGTTCTCGCCATCGCTCATGGTTCATCCGATGTATCGATCAGCCTTGTAATCGACAGCTCGGATGATGAAAAAGCTGTTATTTGCCTACACGAACTAATTAAATAACTCTCTGGAGATAAATGATGAATAAACAAATACCTGTCGCAGTCTTAGGGGCCACTGGTTCCGTCGGTCAAAGATTCATTTCACTATTAGGGGACCATCCCTTGTTTAAGGTCGTAGCGCTAACCGCTTCGGATCGTTCCATTGGTAAAAAATACAAGGATGCCTGCCGATGGATCTTATCCGAGAAAATGCCAGCTTGGGCAGAAGAGATCGTTCTTACCCCATCAGATATCAATTCGATCAATGGCGCAAGAATCTGTTTTTCAGCATTGCCAGCGTCAGAAGCCTACGATATTGAACCGGCTTTAGCCAAAGAAGGGATCGTGGTATGTTCAAACGCTTCGTCCTTTCGCCGCGAAATTGATGTGCCGCTATTGTTGCCAGAGGTGAATGGCGAGCATATCGGTCTCATATCACAACAGCAGCGTAATCGCGGATGGCAAGGAGCTATTCTTACCAACCCAAATTGTACTAGCACAGGGCTTACCGTGGCATTGAAAGCGTTGGATGATTCATTTGGGGTAAAAAAAGTGATGGCTGTTTCGTTACAGGCTCTATCAGGAGCAGGCTATCCGGGAATTCCTTCTTTGGATGTGATCGATAATGTGATCCCAAACATTAATGGCGAAGAAGAAAAGGTAGAGTGGGAACCGCTCAAAATGTTGGGAATAATTACTGAGAACGGCATCAGGATGGCAGATATTCAGATCTCAGCGCAAACCAATCGGGTTGCGGTAATCGATGGTCATACTGTTTGCATGAATGTTGAGCTAGCGGAACACCCTACAATAGAAGCAGTAAACCTAAGTTTCCTAAAGTATCGAGGCCCAAAGATCGCCCAGAACCTTCCTTCCACTCCTGATCCGGTCATTGATGTTCGATATGAATCTGACCGTCCTCAACCAAAATTAGATCGATTCACCGGCAAGGGTATGTCGACCGTGGTTGGCAGGGTTCGCAAAGATACCATCTTAACCCTCAAATTTGTGGTTCTTTCGCACAATACTATCCGAGGAGCAGCTGGCGGTTCCATTTACAATGCAGAGTTGTTTGTTTCCCAAGGTTTGTTAAAGTAACAATTATAGCTGTTCGGGTAATTTTTCCTTGTCTGACCCTCTATCGATCTCCCAAGGATAAATTACCCGGGCATCGGTTTGTTCAGCGAAATAATCAGGCTTCACGGTCCCAAATAAAGTTCGATAGGGATTGTAGTGAAGCACGCACGTATCAGGGAATCCTCCCGCGGCGGACACTTTGTTTTTCACAGCAGTGATCGTTCTCCCTGACCCCCAAACATCATCAACAATCAAGATCGAATGCCCCTTTAGCTTTTCTTCCATTGGAAATTGGATGAACTCTGGCCAAGCCATCAAAGACTTGTTCCGTTCAACCTCAGCTGGAAAATCGACCGCGGCGGTGAGCACATGTGTTATTTGGAGCGCTTCGGCTAACAACCCACCAGGAATGATCCCTCCACGAGTGATAATCACCATTGCGGTAAATTCACGATCAAATTGAGGGATGAGTCGATCGATCAATTTATCAACATCCATCCAACTTAGAAATTGCCTCTTAGGCATCGGAATAGTATTCTTCATATTTTCCATCTTTAGTACGAGATTATATGGTGATCGGATCGACGTCAATTTTCCAGCCTTGACCAAGGTCAAGCTCTTTTATCATCTCAATTTTCACATTTTTTAACAAAATTCGCCAAGCAGCATACGTATTTTTAGTATTAGTATAAGCCGGAACAGGACCAATTACCTCGGCTTTTTCATCGCCAATCGCGCTTATTTTGGACCTCAAAACGCCAGCTATTTGGTAGGCATCGTACTTTGCGCTATTTTGGTCGCTATGATGGTATTCAAGGTTTATGAGAGAACAAAATGGGGGTATATTCAATCGAAATCGATTCTGTACTTCCCAGCTAAAAAAATTGGCCGGTTCTAAGTTAGTTATCAAACGGAGCAATTCGTTTTCTGGCTGGAATGTTTGTATGTAAACCCGAGTTTTAGCCTGATTGCCAGCAAGATGGATGATTTCATAATAGAGTTGAAATATTCTTTCATTAACGAATGGATCGGGAAGCGATAAGCCAACATCCGCTAATACAAGCCCAATGGTAGTAACTTTGGGGAATTGATACTTCTTTGCCATCATTTGGGTGCCGATCAGAATATCAGCGGAATGATTAGCGAAATGAACCAAAGCCAATTCGTCGAGAACTTCTGATTTTGCGGAGTCGAGATCCCAACGAAGAATTCTCGCGGTTGTAAAAAGACCTTTGCATTTCTCTTCAAGTTTTTCGACCCCCAAACCAAAACTGTGAATGGAATTGCTATCGCAGGTAGGACATTTTTCTGGTTTAGGCGTACTAAATCCACAAGTATGGCATAACAATATAGTTGATCGAGAATTTTCCAATTTGTGTTCGATCAACACAGAATCACAATTTTCGCAGCGAAGACTATGCCCACAATCCCGGCAAAAAACGTAAGTGGAATCACCACGCCGATTTAGAAATAAAATTGCTTGTTCGCCATTCGCCAAGGATTGACGTAAAGATTCTTGCAGCCCTCTGCTCAAAACATCTCGATTGCCGGTCTTTAGTTCCAACCGCATATCGATCAGTTTAATTTCTAGATTAGTTTCAAGGGGTGTTGGTAAGGGGGACAAAAGCTTTAGAGGGCCAGTCTTCTGATCGGAAATATTGTATTTTTCCTTGTACAAAAGTTCGATCGGCAAGGTTTGGGAGGAGTAGATATTTAATGTATTGAACTGTTTTTTTAGTTGTTCAGCTACATATATTGAGTCGAAAATTGGCGAAAAAGCGCTTCTAAACGAGGAATCATGGCATTCTTCGAGGATGATAACACCAAGGTGGTTTATTGGTAGGAATAAAGCCGACATCGTACCAACGATGATCTTGATCTTGCCGGAATAAACCCTCATCCAAGTGTCGTATTTTTCACCGCTACTCATTCCGCTATGGTACAACCCAACTAGCCCAGGAAATTTCAATGAAAATAATCTTACCAATTTAGGGGTAAATGCCATTTCAGGAGCGAGTACCAATGCGCTGCGACCTTCATTAATTGCGTTTTCCACCGCTCGTAGATGAACAGAATCTGAAGATTTTTGGTCACTTTTTTGGTAGAGAAAGGATGGTTTGATTTCTGAGCGTTTGGCTTGACTCTCAAGCATCACTTGAAGCGCTTCTTTTGCAGCCGCATCAGAAGTGAGAATTGAAGGTTGCCCATACCCAAGACTACGGTGGTTGACCCGTTCTAATGGATCACGAAATATTTCTACTTCAGATAAAACGATGTACTCGCAATCCGCTAGTTCGTCCAAGTCAGCTTTGTTGCAACCTGAGCTAGCGTACACCCAGTTCACCGCCACCGGAATACCCTCATCAAATAAGTATTCTAACGCCAGCCGGCGACGCTCGTTGGTTGCAGGGGTCTTTCCTAAATCGTTTTCGTGTTCATAAAAAGTCTGGCGAGAGATCGCTATGGCAGCTGTTTTAACATATTTTGTTCTCGCGACAGCTTTTGGCAACCGTGGCGCCCTTTGCAATATATTGGCCTTAACTAGGATTGAGAGGATCGGCTTTGTCTTTACAGTCGGAAAATGTTTCTCTATCTTATTTCCGTTTACCAACCCCTTGTCGTTGATGAACAGGAGAATCTGCTGTTCGATTTGGGATTTCCGCTCAACCCATTGGGCATTTAGGAGTGAATATTCAAATTCAGCAAACTCAGAAAAACGAGTTGGAAGTGTCATTTCGAAAAGTTTACTTATTGGACAAAGAAAATGATCGGATACAGATAATGCTACCGAAACCATTTCCTTTGAAACATATGGTTCATCCTGAAAAATCGACCGAATGGGAATTAGATCAAAAACAGAGTCGGGAACGTTCAATTCGATAACAACTCCATAAGCCAAGTACGTGTTGAAAGGAGCGGTGATCAACTGACCTACACGGATCCTGCTCTCAAGTTCTTCAGGTACAAGATAATCGAACGCAGAATTGATAGGAACATTTATAATAGAAACTTTGATGATCATATTATAAAATTATAAGTCTTGAACGAGATTTACCACCATAAATTGGAGGCTATATGAATTTTGATTTCGCAAACGAAGTTGCAGCGATGAAAACCATGTTGAAAACGGTGGTTGAAATGGAAACCCCAACAGAAAACAAGCCGGCTATCGATGAATTGGGAAAATATTTTTCAGGGGAAATAAAAAACCTCGGCGGATCTGTGGAAATCGTAGAGAATAAAATTACAGGTAACATTCTCATTGGCAGATTTGGTGAAGGCGCACAGACGGTCTTGCTTATGCATCATATGGATACGGTTTTCCCGATCGGCACACTGAAAAAAATGCCGTTTTACGAAAAAGGCGACAAGATCTTTGGCCCCGGTGTTTTAGATATGAAAGGCGGAATCATCATTTCGCTCGCCGCTATCAAAAGACTGATCAGTGAAAATGGTTTGAATAAAAAAGTGGTATTGATGATCACCACTGATGAAGAAGCTGGCAGCGAAACCTCACAAGAGGTGATCGAGGCGGAGGCTAAAAAGGCCGACCTCGCGCTTGTACTTGAATCGGGATTGGTGGATGGCTCTTTAAAGACCTGGCGAAAAGGAGTTGGGGATTTTTACATCACTGTAAAAGGCAGAGCTTCACACGCGGGCGGCGCACATAGCGAAGGCATCAACGCCATTGAAGAATTAGCTCATCAGGTGGTTCGCATTCAAAAAATGACCGATTACGAAAAGGGTACAACCCTAAATGTTGGCGTTATTCGTGGTGGTACAGTTACAAATGTGATACCAGATTCAGCCTCCGCTGATATTGATTTTCGCGTTCTCATTCCTGAAGAAGCTGACAGGATCAAAAGTGAATTGGCGCATCTTACCCCAGTCCTTACAGGAACTACCATTGAGATTAGCGGTGGTCTCAACCGCCCACCCATGCCATCGGATGATACGATGAAGAAAACGTTTGCCAAAGCCGATCGGATCGCCCAAACCATCGGTCAAACACTCATCGCTGGCGGGTCTGGGGGTGGATCTGATGGTAATTTTTTATCACCCCTCGGCATTCCGCTGCTAGATGGAATTGGAACCTATGGTGAAGGATTGCACTCGGAACGAGAGTACATCTTTACAAAAAGCCTACCCGAACGCGCCGCACTCGTTGCTGCCCTTATTTATCACTGGTAAACCAGCGAAAATTGAATGAAATGACAACCCACTCCACCCAATTACCCTTTTGGGATAAGATCCGTGAATTAAATAATTCGATTTCTATCTTCCACCAATGGGACGAACTAGAAAGAAGCGGTTGTATTGATAATTTCCGTATCGTTTCTGGCGAAAAAGATGGGTTTCGGGAAGGTTGGGTGTTCGCTGACTCCGATGCTTACAAATGGCTGGATGCCGCTTGTAAGATCTACAAGCAAACCCAAAGCGCGAATTTGCTTGGCAAGATTGATCAGATATTATCCTTAATTTTAACCGCCCAAACCGAGGATGGTTATATTTTTACCTATAACCAATTCCACTTCCCTACCCAACGTTGGGTAAACCTGCAAATAGAACACGAATTATATTGCCTCGGACACCTAATCGAGGGTTGTATTTCTCATTTTCGTGTGTTTCACAGTCATCACGTACTAGCTATTGCTACCCGCACGGCTGATCTGCTTGTTCGCGATTTTCTTGGAGAACCAGCGATTTTCACCGATGGCCACGAAGAGATCGAGTTAGCGTTGATCAAGTTATTTGAGGTGACCCAGGAACAGAGGTACCTTGACCTAGCGGATCACTTTCTTTCGCAAAGAGGCAGATCGATTTTTTATGGCATCAGGACCCATTTTCAAAAAAATAGCTCTCTAAAACGAAAAAGTATCGTAAACCAACAAAGAACTTCCTACCTAGCAGATCACCCTAATTTTCGTTTTTCGGTGATCCCTCAAGATAATGACTCTGAGAACCCTCCCTTTTCAAAATTGAAACGAAAATTGGAGGAGTTGAGCGGTAAATACTTCCAACAGCACGCACCCCTAAGCCAACAAAAAGAACCCGTCGGGCATTCCGTACGGTTTGGTTATCTGGAAGCAGCGGCTTCTAGGATCCAAAAATTTCTCCCCAACAAAAATATCCTTTCTACCCAAGAAGTATGCTGGGATAGGATGATATCTTCGAAGATGTATATAACCGGTGGTTTAGGCTCGTTCTCATGGAATGAGGGTTTTGGGAAGGATTATGAACTTGACCCTGGCTATGCCTACAATGAAACATGCGCTGCCATTGCGAGCATTTTATGGTCGCAACAAATGGGAGAACTCACAGACGAGGCAAAATATTTTGACCTGATGGAATGGCAAATTTATAATGCCATGTTGGTTGGTCTTGGGATGGATGGTGAGAGCTATCTTTATAACAATCCGCTTGAGGTAGCCATCGATATTCAGCGCCGGAATTGGTTTTCTGTGCCGTGCTGTCCCCCAAATCTATCGCGCACAATTTGTGATTTAGAAGAAGCCGTTTACCATTTGTCACATGATAGGTTTTTCTTAGATCAGTTTATTCCAAAGAATGTAAGTGATTCAACCGGGGTAGCGATCCGATCTGAATTCCCGTTTTCTGGCAAAGTATGGATCCAAGGGTTACCAGATTCACTCCGCAATAATTTTTTTATCAGAATTCCATCCTGGGTTCGCCAAAACCCTTCTAGATCGATCATTATCAATGGCGAGCCAATATCTATTCCAGAAGTTCGCAAAACCACCATTGAAAAAACAGCCAGCGGTTATGATCCGCGCATAAGTGAGTTCTTCCAAATTCCTCTGGAAAAAATTTGGGGAGAATCACTATCGATCGAGTTTCCCATCAAAGTTAATATTCTTCGGGCACATCCTAAGGTAAAGGGACACGATAAGAAGATCGCTGTAACCAGGGGGCCCCTGGTTTACTGCCTTGAATCAATCGACAACCCAACCTCTGATATTTTCTCCACCATCATTGATACAAGATCCTTTACAACGGAGACCGTTTCGCTATTTGGCATCGAAGTCATCATCATCAAAGCTAAAAATAGTACTGGTGAACAACTTACCCTCATACCGTACTTTTTATGGGGTAATCGTGGATCATCAAAAATGACAGTATGGATCAACTCGAGATAAAAGGACTCACTATGCCAAAAATATTCTTAGCCTTTCCCGCGGAAGAACAGATCAGCTACCAAGAATTTTTGATTGAAAATGGGATTGACTCACAATTTTTCCAGTCAGCCGCAAATGATCAAACAGAAATTATTCTTGGGTCTCCAAAAATGATTGTGGATTTGCTGCCTCTTGTACCCAATGTAAAATGGGTGCAAAGTTCTTGGGCCGGCATAGAGCCATTGTTGGAAGCCAAAAAAAAGGATTATATTCTTACCAACGCCCGCGGTATATTTGGACAATTAATGGCTGAGTTTGTTTTTGGCTACATTCTCTTTTTTGAAAAAAACATATTAAATAAGATCTATTCCCAACAAGATAGAGTATGGGATAAAGCCCTGCCTTCGAGTCTAAAAGGGAAAAAGATCGGTTTGGTGGGAGTTGGTTCTATCGGCAATGAGATTGCCCGTGTTGCCAAGGTTTTTAATATGCACGTAGTTGGTTACACAGAAAGCAGCGAAACGAGTACTTATATTGATGAATTCTTCCATAGGTCGGATCTACCCAAAATGATGGCAGGCTTAGATTACCTT
>CAZSLN010000035.1:3028-24309 GCA_964607645.1 uncultured Anaerolinea sp. | reverse complement strand
CACGGATCCAGAAATATTCGATGCCTTCAATTTTAAAGGCTTGAATTTGCGGGACGTATTTTCGCAACAAGATAATGAGGGTTAGACCGAGGACAATGCTGAAAACCACGATCAACTCCTTGCGCCAACCTCGCATGAGGCCAATGAAGGCAAAGACAGCAACAAACAAATAGAACGCGAAATGTAGGGTCATCATAGGGTACCTCCGGGCAGGTTATAGAGGATCTCAGCGATCTTCTGCGCCGCATCGGGTCGATTCAACTTTGTCATGGCTTTTTTCATCAGCGGTATTTTGCCGACGCTGTTGAACATATTCTTTACTGTGATGCCAAGGGCTTGGATGAGCAGGTTGTCTTCCAATATTTCGGCAGCGCCTTTGCTTACCAATGTGTCGGCGTTCACTTTTTGGTAACGCCAAGCGTAGGGGTAAGGCACCAAGATGGCAGGCAAGCCATAATGGGGAAACTCGCCCAAGGCGGACGCGCCGGCACGTGAGACCACCAGGTCGGCGGCGGAGAGGGCAGCACCCATATCCTCGTGCAAGTACGGGAAGGCATGGTATCCATCCCGCAGATTGACCGGCAGGGTTATATAGAATTGTTCCACCTCATTCCAATCGAGCTCACCGGTGATGTGAATGACTTCCATGGAGGTGAGCAGCTCGCGCAGGTGGTAGGTGAGGGCTCGGTTGATGGAGCGCGAGCCTTTGCTGCCGCCGAAAACGAGTAGCACTTTTTTGCCTTCTGGAATGTGGAAATGGGCACGGGCGCTTTTACTATCCCATTGGGATAATTCTGGGCGAACTGGGTAGCCGGTTACTACTAGCTTGGAAGGGTCGGAGAAGAACTGTAAGGACTCTTCGCTGGTGAGGGTGATCTTTTTGGCAAAACGTGCCAAGGCCTTTAGCGCCATGCCCGGCTCAACATCAGGTACATAGAGCAACGATGGGATGTTACGGCCGGCGAACGCCATTGGGAAGGCGACAAAACCACCGGTGAAGAACATAGCGTCGGGCTTGAACTCTTCTAAGATGAGGCGTGCTTTCTTGATCCCTTTGAGGATGGAGAGAATATTCGCAGGCAAGCGAAAAGGGTTGACCCCGTGCAGGCCAGCCGCAGGGATTTCTTTAAATGGAATACCGGCCCTCTTAACGAGGCCGGCCTCCATCCCACCTTCGCCCCCTACCCAAAGGATCTCTATATCAGGATGGATCCTGGTCAATTCTTTCAGAACGGCTAGAGCGGGATACACTCCGCCGCCGGTTCCGCCCGCGCAGATCAAAAGTCGCACTAAAACCTCTCCATTCTTCGGCTTCTGTTTGTTCGCCTGAATGCCGCGAAACACTAAAAATGATGCCGATGGCGATAAAAGACATAAGAACGCTGGAGCCGCCATAACTGATAAAGGGAAGGGCGTTGCCAGCAAAGGGGAACCATCCAACGAGGGATAGCATATTGATACCCGCTTCGAAAACGATCCAAACGGTTAGGCCGGCGGCGAGCAAGCTACCGAGCATATCGGAGGCGCGGTTGGCGATCTTGAAGCCGCGCCAAGCGATAACGCCGTATAGGCTAACGGTGAACATCGCGCCGAGCAATCCGAGTTCTTCGGTGATAACGGCGAAAATACTATCGGTTGATTCGAAGGGAAGTACGGTGTACTTGCCAACCGAATTACCGATGCCAACGCCGAACCAACCGCCATTGACAATGGCTTCGAACGCGTAGATGACATGGTCGGCGGAATTTTTGGAATCTTTGAGACCGTTGAAGAAGGACTCGAAACGGGAGGAGCCGGTGGAGGAGAAAATGGTGAGTAAGAAATACCCAGCTACGCCTGCCACCAGGCTGACGATTAGGAATTGTTTAAGGCCGCTGCCGCCGAGATAGAAGAGCAGCACGCCGAGAATGGCAACGGTAATGGCAGCGGAGGTATCAGGCTGCATCAAAATGAGAATGACCAACACGCCTATGATGATACCGAACGGGATGAGTCCCCAGGTTGCGTCGTGAAGCATATCCTTGCGGGAGTTGAGCCACACCGAAAGGTAGATGACGATGGTTAGCTTGGCTAATTCGGAAGGTTGGATAGAGCCATTGAACAAGGTACGTACGGCGTTGAGACGTTCTTGGCCGGAGATGAATACGAAGACCAACATACCGATGGTGAAAAGCATGATGGGAACGGCGAATTTTGCCAAACGATGGTAATCGATGGTGGAGAGGGTGACGCAGGTGGTAATACCCAAGAACATCCACAACACCTGGCGGTAGATCTGATAATTCGGGTCGCCGTATTCGTTGTAGGAAAAATCGTAGGAGGCAGACCACACCATAATGAGCCCAAACACAACGAAGAGCACCATGGTTAGGGATAAGAGGAGATCGGGTGAGCCGTTGATCTTGAACCAACGGGAAGGAGCCTGCTCGGTATCGGGTTCTTTGTTTACGGGTTGTTGTCGATATGTGCCAGCAGCCATTGTTTGAGCCTTTCACCGCGTTCGGAAAAATCTTTAAATTCATCATAGCTGGTGCCACCAGGCGAGAAGAGAACTGTTTCGCCTGAGCGGACGATCTTGTAGGCGGTGGCAACCGCGTTTTCGAGGTTGGTTTCTTTGTATACCGCTTCGAGGATCGATCCTTCGGGGGATTCTTTTAGGGATCTTTCGATAAGGCTGGCTGCCTCGCCAAATAGCACTACATTGCAGACGCGTTTGTGGATGAGGGCTGCCAGGTCGTTCCAGGGTAATTTTTTGTCGCGGCCGCCGAGCATGAGGACGAGGGGGCCTTCGAAGGCGTTGATGGCCGCCATGGTTCGCTCGGGGGCGGTGGCGATGGAATCGTTGATCCAGGTTACGCCTTTGTGCTTGACCATGATCTCGAGGCGGTGGCTTACGCCTTTAAAGCCGCGAATACCGGCTAAAATGCTTTCGTTTTGCAAGCCGGCGCATTTTGCCATAGAGGCGGCCGCCATGGCGTTGAGTTTATTGTGGTCGCCGCGTAATTCAAGCACTTCTTCCATCGGAATGCGCTCGGCTACGCCGTTGACGTTCCAATAATATGTACCATCTTGGTAGGTCATGCCATCCATGCCGGCGGGCAGGGGGCTGAAGCCGAAGGAGAAGAGTTTGCCTTTGACATCTTTTTGAAGCTTCCAGGCTTGGCTGTCATCGCGGCCGAGAATGGTGATGCTGGATTCGCGTTGGTATTGCACCAATCGAGCTTTTGCGGCGACGTAGGCCTTCATGGTGCCGTGCCTATCGAGGTGGTTAGGGGTGATGTTGAGCACCATGGCGATGTCGGTGGAGCGGGTCATCAATTCTGATTGGAAGCTGGAGATCTCCATAATGGCGAGGTCATCCGGTTCTATTTCATCGAGGTAGTTGATGAGCGGGTCGCCGATATTGCCGCCGACCCATGCTTTGCGGTATTTCTTTCCTTCTTCGGCGAGCGCCATGCGGCCGAGCAAGGTTGTTGTGGTGGTTTTACCGGCGGAACCGGTGATGGCGATGGTTTTACAGGGAACCAGGTCCATAAAGACTTGGGTGTCGTTAGAGAGGGGGATGCTTTCGCGCAGGGCGTATTGCACCATTTCGTTATCTAAGGGAACGCCGCCCGAAACACAGACCATAGCCGGCCGTTGTTTTAGCAGGCTGGGGGAATGGGAACCTAAGAGCCACTCCACTTCAAGGGTCTTTAGGCTTTTAATCTCGGCGGCGAGCTCGTGTTCGGAGCGTTTATCGTTGAGGATTACGGGGTATTGGTGGCGAGCAAGGTAACGGGCAAGAGCCATTCCTTGCCTTGCGGCGCCGATGACGAGGACGTGCTTACCAGAAGGTGCTTTTTGTTTTATTTTCATATTATGAGAGCGCCAATCCAACGCCGATAAAAGTAGCTAATAGGCTGATGAGCCAAAACCGCTGTACAACCTGAGTTTCGCTCCAACCTAATAATTCGAAGTGCAGGTGAATAGGAGCCATTTTGAAGAAGCGTTGGCCTTTGGTCATTTTGAAATAGGCCACCTGAATGATGACGCTGAGGGTTTCGCTGACCGGTATGATGGTAATAAGCGGCAGGATGGCCCATTGGCCGGACATGAGGGCTACCACCGCGATGGAGGCACCGATGGAGAGGGAGCCGGCATCGCCCATAAACAGTTGGGCGGGGTGCACGTTGAACCATAAAAAGCCGAATAACGCGCCCACCATAATGAAGCTGAATTGTGCCAGGAATAACTGCCCTTGATAGATGGCTATGATGCCGTATCCGGCGAAAATTGTGGCTGAAATGAGGCCGGCAAGACCATCGAGGCCATCTGTAAGGTTGATGGCGTTGGAATAGCCTACGATGATGAATGCCGCGATGGGGATGAACCACCAGCCGAAATCGACTAGAATTCCGATACCTGGGATGTAGAGATCGGGAACGCGCAGGATGAATTTGAGTGCCCAGGCGATCGCTAAGGCGAAGACCCATTGGGCAACAAATTTGGTGCGGGCTTTCATTCCGTCGCCTTTGCGGGTGCCGTAGATGCCTTCCCAATCGTCGATGCCGCCTAATAAACCGAAGGCGACCAAGGTGAAGAGAGGAAGGTAAACCGAGCGGCCGTTGATGTGGGAGCCGAGAATGGAACTGGCGTTGAGCAGGACCGTGATGAAAAAGACTGGCAGGATGACCATTAGGCCGCCCATGGTGGGGGTACCCATTTTGACCAAGTGTTTGCCGGGCTCTTCACTGCGGATCTGCTTGCCTACTTTGAAGTGGCGCAGCGCCCGCAAAAATGGGTCGCCCCAAATGATGGTCATAATAAAACTGAGACCAGCCATGCTGATGGCCATCGAAATGTTCATTGCTCTTTCTCCAATGCGGTAACAACCCTTTTCATGCCCATTCCGGCGGAACCTTTGATCAGGATGACTTCGTTGCCCTTGATCAAGGAGCGGGTGTGGGCGAGCAGGGTGTCGATATTTTCAGTTTCGAAGACGTTTTCCGCTGCCATACCGGCATCGCGGGCGGCTTGGGCGATGAGATGGGCTCGTTTGCCCATCGTCAACAACAGGGTGGCTACTTTGGCGGCTTTCGCGCCTACCTTTTGGTGGCCTTCTGTTTCGTATTGGCCCAGCTCGAGCATATCGCCTAAAATGGCGACGCGCCTGCCAGGAAGCTCGCTTAGCAGATCCAGCGCGGCGACAGTAGAATCGGGGTTCGCGTTGTATGAATCATCTATTATAAGCGTTCCGTTGGCTAATTTTTTAGGAGAAAGGCGAATTGCCTCGTGTTTTTCTTGCAAGCCGGCAATGATCTGCGGCCAGGTTAGGCCTTCGACCAGAGCGACAGCGGTGGCACGCAGGATGGTTTGGACGGAGTGTTTGCCAGGTAGGGGTACTTGGACGGTGTGGGATTCGCCGGCGTAGCGCAGGGTGCACTGAACGCCATCTAAGCCAAAACCTTTGATATCCTCCGCCCACAGGTCCGCCTGGGGGGTGGTGCCATAGGTGAAAACGCGGGCACGAGTGCGGGCGCCCATTTTGCTGATGTAGGGGTCATCCAGGTTGAGGATGGCAACCCCGTGGGGGGCGGCGGGGAGTTCTTCGGCGAGCTCGCCTTTGCCTTGGGCGATCATCTCGAGGGAGCCGGCGCGTTCGGCGTGGACTGTGCCTATGAGAGTGAAGACACCGATGTGTGGTTGGGCGATATCGCACAGCAATTTGATCTCGCCGGGGACGTAGAAGCCCATTTCGAGCACCAATTCTTCGGTGTTCGGCTGTAATTTTAGAAGACTAAGCGGCAGGCCGATCTCGTTGTTGAAGTTGCCTTCGCTTTTTTGGGTGCGATATTTTTGTTTAAGAACTTGGGCGATCAGTTCTTTGGTGGTTGTTTTGCCAACGCTGCCGGTAACGCCAATTACGCGGGGGGTGAATTTTTGGCGGTAAAAATGGGCGATCTGCTGCAAGGCGGCTACGCTGTTATCGACCAGAAAGCAGACGGGCAGGGAGGTGGCTGCGATGAGAGCGAAATCGATGGGGTTAGCGGCGGGGTGGCGCAGGTCGATGGTGAGGCAGGTTTGGTTGACGGCCTCAACGGGGTGTTCGATGAAGGCGGCGGCGGCGCCGTTTTGGAAGGCTGCTGATAGATAATCGTGGCCGTCTACGTTTTCGCCTTTGATGGCGACAAATAGGCAATTTGAGGTTGCGGCGCGAGAATCAATCACCGCCTCGGTAATTGACTTGTTGATCATCACCGGGCGGGACTGGGTAAGCGCCTGAATTATCTCTGAGAAGCTAAGCATTTGTCATTGTCCTGAACTGCTCAGCAATTTTAATCGGATATCGTCTGGAGGTATATCCATGAGCACCACCAATTGTTTTACCATATCGCTGAAGATGGGAGAAACGACCATGGACGCCCATTCTTCGGATTGGGGCTGTTCGAACCATAGGAATACCATGAACTTAGGATCATCGATGGGTCCCCATCCGATGAAGCTTTGGTTAGTTAGGTTTGGGTCGTATTGGCCATCTGGCCCTGGGATGGAGGCGGTACCGGTTTTGCCGGCGATGCGGTAGCCATCTACGCGGGCGACGGATTGGTTGTTATCGAAGGCTTGAGCTAACATTTCGCTTAGGGTTCGGGCGGTTTCGGGCCGAATGGGGGTGCCGAGGGTTTGGATGGTGGTATCGGTTTGGATACCGTTACTGACCATGGCTTTAACTACATGGGGGGCTACCATTTTTCCATCGTTGGCGATGGCGGATGCCGCGGTGAGCATTTGGATGGGACTGACCGCGATGCCTTGTCCAAAGGAGTTGGTGCCCAATTCCAGGGGGATCCAGTTATCTTCTGGAACTTTGGGGTCTTTTACAAAACCTTTTGCTTCGCCGGCAATATCAATGCCGGTTTCGTTGCCAATGCCGAATTTTTGGATATAACTGTAGAAGACATCGGGACCCATTGTTACGGCAAGCTGAGCCATACATACGTTTAGACTGTTTTGCATACAGCCGGTCATATCCTGCACGCCCCAGGCGCCGCGGTCCCAGTTGAAGATGTTGACGCCGTCGATCTGGTAGAAACCGGTATCAAGGTAGGTGGTGTTGGGAGTTACAATGCCGGAATCGAGGGCGGCGGACATGGTGATGAGTTTGAAGATGGAGCCTGGTTCGTATTGGGCGCTGACAGAGCGGTTGAAATCGCTAGCGAGGGGAAATACTTCCAGAAAATTATCGGTTTTATTGAGGTCGATCTGGGGGGTGTTCGCCATCGCCAAGATTTCGCCGGTCTTTGGGTCCATCACAACGATGGTACCGCTTTTTGAACCGGTCTCGAGTACTTTTTCTTCGAGGGTCTTCTCAACGAGGGACTGAATGTTGCGGTCGATGGTGAGGATGAGATCGGTGCCTTTGGGCGGGTTGGAGTAATTGCCGGCCATGGTGGGATCTTGCGGGATTAGCACGGTGATGGGGATGCCGGCTAATTGGCTATCGTATTTTTGTTCAACGCCGTAGTTACCGCTGTTGTTGCGCAAAACAAAGCCCATTACCGAGGAGGCTAATTTGCCGTTGGGGTAAGAGCGGGATAAACGGGAAGAAAATTCTAAGCCGGCCAGGTTTAAGCCTTGGCCGGTTTCTTTATAGTCTTTTTGCATTTGGATCAACTGTTCGCCTTGGTCTTTTGAGGCGAATTGGCTGATAGTGAGGTACACCTGTTCGGGGGCTTGGCCGGTGATGAGGGCGTACATTTCATCGTAGGGGGTGCCTAGAACGTTGCTCAGGCCCATCGCTACGGCTTGAGGGTCTTTCATATTGGTGAGGGTAAGGCCGATCTCGTAGGTGATCTTGTTGCCGGCTAGCATATTGCCATTGCGGTCGTAGATCTTGCCGCGTTCTGGTTTTAATACTTTTTCAACCCAGGCGCTTTTTTCTCCCATCCTGCGGAAGAGGTCAGCTTCTGAACTAGCTTGAACGAGGACGATTCGAAGGACAACGCCTATGAGCATAACCGCAAAAAAAACGGAGAAGAGGGCTAATCGGCTTTTGAAATCGTTTTTCATAATTGTCCGTTTAATTTTCAGGTAAAGGTTGGGATGCAGCGCTCATTTGGTCTGAGATCCAGGTGATGAGCGATTCAGTGTATTTTGGGTGCAAGTACGATTCTTGGGCGCGAACGTTTTTGATAGATAGATCAACGGTTGGTTCACCAATAAAACCGGGTACAGCGATGTAAACGATATTGTCGGAATTTGCCAACTCGTACCCTTCGGTGATGGCTCTTGCGTAGAGTGATTCGTTGGCGCTGATGGCAGAGATCTGGCTTTGTAAGTCTTCATTATTAAGGCGGATCTGGCGAATGGCGTAGTTGAGCTCAAGAATCTCGCGGCCAGCCAGGCCAATGCGGGATTCCATGAAAAGGGTAAAGGAATAGACGGCGGCAACAGCCATGGTGAAAATGAGAAAACCAAGCACAGCCTGAAAGCGCAGGCGTGGGACATCCTGATACTTGTGCAGAGCGCAGGCAGTATCGGCAATCGCTTGGTAGATCTCAAAGGGGGTAGCCCGTTGTGATCGACGTCGTGCTGTTGTGAAGGGTACTTTGGTTATGGTTGCCATATTTTCTCTGCTATTCTCAATTTTGCGCTACGTGAGCGGCTGTTTTGTTTTATTTCAACCTCGTCCGCGATGATGGGTTTGCGGTTGATCAATTTGATGGCTGCCTTATGGCCACAGTTGCAAATGGGCTGCCTGGGTGGGCAAAGGCAATCGGTGCTTTCGGTTCTAAAACAATCTTTTACGATCCTGTCTTCCAAGGAGTGGAAGGAGATAACCGCGAGCCTGCCGCCGAGTTTTAGGAGCTTTATGGCCTGCGGAAGGATGGCTTCGATGATATTTAGCTCGTCGTTGACGGCGATGCGAAGTGCTTGAAAGGTTCTGGTAGCTGGGTGGTTCTTTTCACCGCTGCTATGATGCTTTTTGATCAAGTCCGCTAGTTGTGTGGTGGTAAAGAACGGGCGGTTCTTGACGATGGTGCGGGCAATCTTGCGGCCGTTGCGATCTTCGCCGTAGCGGAAGATGATATCGGCGATCTCGTCCTCGGGGAGCTGGTTGACCAGATCGGCCGCGGAGCGTTTGGCGTTGGTAGAGAAGCGCATATCCAGCGGGCCTTCGGAGAGGAAGGAGAAGCCTCTTTCGGGGCTATCGATCTGCATCGATGAAACTCCAAAATCCAGCAGGATGCCATCTACCTCGTTCCAGCCTAGATTGGCGGCTTCTTCCACCATATTGGCGTAAGAGCTTTGGCGGATGATGGCGCGCTGACCATATTGTTCTAAGCGCTTGGTTGCCAGATCGATGGCTTGGGGATCGAGATCCAGGCCTAATAGCTGGCCGCTGGGGCTGCTGGCTTCCAAAATGTGGAAGGAGTGGCCACCGGCGCCTAAGGTTCCGTCGATATATCTGCCGGAAGGCTGAGGCTGCAAAGCGGTTATAATTTCATTTAAAAGTACTGGTAGGTGCGGAGCGGAGCTCATGTTATTCTTTTGCCGATAAATCGAGGGCGGCAAACCTTTGGGTGTTGGCTTCCACATCATTGATATTGGCGGATTGTTCAGCCCAAAACTCTGGGGTCCAAATTTCAAAATAAGGGCCTTGCCCCACGAGGACCAGTTCATTGGCGCCGCCAAGGAATTGCCTGTGGTGGGTTGGAACCAGAACGCGGCCGTTTTTATCAATTTCCACCTGAAAGGCGGTGGACATAATCATACGGCGGAGTAAACGGGTGGCTGGGTCGATCAGGTTCATGGCGTCGAGCCGTTTGCTTACCATTTCAAAATAGGAGTTACTCATCACCATCAGATTCTTATCAAACCCTTGGGAAATAACGGCGCCTTCGCTGATGCCATCACGGTATACCACCGGAATTGTCAGGCGTCCTTTATCATCAAGAGAATGTGAGTACTGTCCTAAGAACATATGTTCTAAAACTCCTATTATATAATGAGTGCCAGCCCCTTGAACAGGTACTGGCGCTCCACTTCGACCCACTTTATCCCACTTACACCCATATTCTACAATTATTGGTATGAATATACAAGTCTTTTTGGGATAATTGGTAAAAACTAACGAAACTGCAATGTTTGCATATAAGGACACAGGTGAGATCTTGAAATTAGAATTGTTGCGATCGGATAACTGGCAGGATTACGAACTTTTGGATAGCGGAGACGGCCAAAAATTGGAACGATTTGGGCCTTATAAATTCTCGCGGCCAGAGGCGCAAGCCATTTGGAAGAAGAAGGCTCCGTCTTCGGCTTGGAATGATGTTCACGGTGTGTTTCAGCCTACCCGCGAAGAGAGCGGCGGGCATTGGAATTTTAAGAAACCGGTTCCGGAAAAGTGGGTGATGACCTACGGCGACCTGAAGTTTTGGGTGATGCCAACCCCGGGCCGGCATTTAGGGGTTTTCCCTGAGGTGGCCAGCCATTGGGATTGGTGTGGAAATTTGATTCGGGGAGCAAAGAGACCGATCAAGGTGCTAAACTTGTTTGGCTACACCGGCATCGCCAGCTTGGCGGCTGCTAAGGCCGGCGCGCAGGTGACGCATCTGGACGCTTCTAAAAAGTCGGTTACCTGGGCGCGCGATAACCAGCTGCTCTCAGGGTTGGAGGCGGCCCCGATTCGGTGGATTGTGGATGACGCGGTAGCTTTTGTTGAGCGGGAGGCTCGTCGTGGGGCGCAGTATGATGGCATTATTTTGGACCCGCCCAAGTTTGGGCGCGGCCCCAAAGGCGAGGTTTGGGAGGTGTATGAAAACCTGCCCACCCTGCTGAGCGCTTGCCGAAGCATTTTGACGCAGGATCCGCTTTTTATCGCGCTTACGATGTACGCTGTTCGGGCATCGGGGGTGCATTTGTATTACAGCATGGAAGAGATGATGAGTTCTTTTAAAGGAAATATCGATGTGGGAGAGTTGGTCACCGCTGATAAAAGCGCTGATCGGCTACTAAGCCACGCGGTGTACGCACGGTGGAGCTCGAATTTATAGCCAACAAAAAAAGGAACCGAGAGGTTCCTTTTTTGTTTGGGTGGTCGTAAAACTAATGGCAAGCGGAAATCAATTGGATCAAATAATCGGTTTGGGCGCTTTGGGCAACAACTCCCATTAATGTGAATTCGGTTCCGAGTAATTGCTGCTCGGCAATGCTTTCAACGGATGGGTTGTCATAGGCCGCACTATTGTAATCGGTTACAAGATCAGAATAGGTCCCGCTCAGGGATGTTCTTATCGATGTTGTATTGCTGATAAACTCATTGCATTTTTTCTGGCTAAGGAAATCAGCAATTGTTTGATATCCAAGAAGAACAACAATTAAAACTGCACAGACGGATATTATCCATCGAGTTATGGATTCTGAATTCATTCTTTTATCTCCTAGCCAACGTCTTTGCCACAATGCTTACAAACAATTGCCTGTTCGAGAATCTGCTCGGCACAATAAGGGCAGGTTTTGAATCTTGCGTTAGAGACGACAACTTGTTTCGCCGCGCCTTCAGGTGGCAATACAAAAGCTATAACTAACCCAAAAATCCCCAAAATAAAGCCAAGCCAAAACCCATTTGTGCCATTACGGCCTTTAGATTCAAAGATAGATTTTGCTGCCAAACCAAATATTACCCCAAAGACAAGAGGTACAATACACTGAATTACAAACAAACTATCGTCCATCATTTCCTCCAAATCAGAATTTAGCGATCAAAGCGCTGACCGTTTGTGGATTGAAGATATGCCCACTCACTATATGGCAATCGTAAAATGATCCGGTCAACCAATTCGGAAGATTGACCGAGCATGATCCCGCGGCAAAGCAATGAAACCCCATCTTGGATTTCAAGACACAGCCTATCTGGGGATGAAAAAAAAGACATCTCAGCCGAGCGACCGTAGTAAATAAAGGTAATACCATCAGGTAATGCGCCAATTGGTTGTATGGAAAAAATGCCGGGCCGGATGAAAACCCAGGCAATAACCAAGATGATTCCGATAATGATGAATGGGATTGCCGATATATTTTTCTTTTCTGTTGCTGGTTGGTTTTCGATGTTGTAGTCTTCCATTTTCCCTCCTAGGATTTATTGAAATGTTGAAGTTAATTAATAACTCAACCTAATATTTAGTATAGCATTAATCAATATTCTATTGCATTAAATTACTACTGACTTAGGTAGGACTTTTTTTAAGGTGAAAATTGTGTCTCTCAATTGAAGAAAAACCGATTATTCTTTTCCTTTCCCGAAAAATTGTTGTTCGAACTCTATTACAAAAACAGTGGCTCATTTTGATTCATCTTGCATAAACCTTGTTGATCTATTTAGTAAATAATCAACCACCCATTCTGATAAAAAAATGGCGGATCAAATCCGCCATTTTTTTATTATTGTTCTATCATTTGCATAAACACTTGCAACAAGGCTGGGTCGAAGTGGGTGCCTGTTTTATCTTTGATGTAGGTTAGCACTTCCTCTTTTTCGAGGGCTTTGCGATAGGGGCGGTTGGAGGTGAGGGCGTCCCACACATCGACGATGGCGAATATTCTGGCGGCTAGTGGAATATCTTCGCCTTTGAGGCCATCGGGGTAGCCGGTGCCATCCCATTTTTCGTGATGGTAATGGGGAATATCCATGGCTTTGTTGAGGTAGGCGATCTTGGAGAGCCACTCGTAGGCGTAGACTGGGTGCTTGCGCATAATTACCCACTCGTCATCGGTGAGCGGGCCGGGTTTTAGCAGGATGTTATCGGGTATGCCTAGCTTGCCTACATCGTGCAGCAAGGAACCTCGCTTGATCTGCAGTAGGTCATCCTCATTTAAGCCAACCATTTTTCCCATACGGATGGTCATTTCAGCAACTCGGCGGGTGTGGTCGTCGGTTTCCATATCGCGGATGACCAGGGCGCTGGACCAACCTTCGATGGTGAGATCGTAGGCTTCGAGCAGGTCTTGGTGAAGCTTGTCCATTTCTTTGCGTTGGTCGATCAAGAGACGGTAGCGATTGAGGCGGGTCATATTCTGGATGCGGATCTGCAACTCGAATATGTCGTAGGGCTTGGTGATGAAATCATCCGCGCCGGATTGAAGGCCGCTCATACGGGATTCGCGGTCGTCGAGGGCGGTTACCAGGAGAATGGGCACCTCGGCGAGGTCTGCCATACCGCGAATCTTTTTGCAGGTTTCAAAACCATTCATCCCCGGCATCATCACATCTAACAAGATAATATCGGGTTTGATATCCGACGCGATCGTGATGCCCTCTTCGCCGTTTTCGGCAAAGTACATCTCGTAATTCTCAGCGGAAAGCAAGGCTTCTATGGTAATGCGGGCAATCGATTCATCATCGATGACGAGGATCTTTGGTTTTTCAAACATGTGGTCTCTCCATTTTTACAACTCGCTAAGAATTAATTTGTCGCGGCATTATATATAATTAAAACATAAAAATCCAATAATCATTATAATTCGAGTTAGGATATTACCAAATTGATCGAAAAGGATCTTTAATGACCGCAGACCTAAACAAAGAAACGTCCAAGCAGATCAATCTTTCGGCTTTTGATCTTTTTACTAACCGCGAAAGCAGCCTACTCGAGTTTCAGGCGCGCGTTTTAGAGGAGGTGCTGGACGAGAACAACCTGTTGCTGGAACGGATCAAATTTCTGGCAATTCTTGGATCCAATATGGATGAATTTTTTATGGTTCGTTTTTCGGGCCTGCGCAAACAGGTTGAGTCGAAGATCATTGAGCGCGCTGTTGATGGCAAGACGCCGCAGGAAATTTTGGCGGAGCTGCGAAAGAAATCAGCTGAGATTTATGAAAGCGCCCTACACACTCTAAAAAAGACCTTGCTGCCGAAACTTGAAAAGCAAGGCGTGCACATTCTTAATTACGAAAAACTTTCGCCCATCCAAAAAGAGCGCATTGACCAATCCTTTAAGGAAGTGATCTTTCCGATCCTTACTCCGCTTGCGCTGGATCCTGGGCATCCTTTTCCGCATATCTCAAACCTGAGCCTTAACTTTTTCATCGTGATCAAAGATGCCAAAGGGCGGGAAAAATTTGCCCGCCTGAAGATACCTGATACCTTGCCTCGCTTGCTGCCGATCAAACGGTCCTCGGGCGGGGTGCGCAAGGACGGAACGATCCCGCACAACCATTATTTTGTTTGGCTCGAGCAGGTCATTGAGAAAAACCTGCCGTTGCTTTTTAAAGGGTTGGAAGTCGCGGCGGTGTACCCTTTCCGTATTGTGCGCGACGCTGACTTGGAAATTCAGGAACTGGAAGCAGATGACTTGCTTGAGAATATGCAAACGAGCATTCGTAAGCGAAAATTTGGATCGGTGGTACGGGTGGAAGTGAATGGTTTGATGCCGCAAAAAATTCGCGATATCTTGATCGACAACCTGGAAGTGCACCCCAACGATCTGTTTGTGATGCCGGAGCCCTTTGGCCTTAGCGCGCTATGGAAGCTGTATAACCAAGTGGAGCGGATCGATCTGAAGGAAACCCCCTATAAACCACGCATCCCAAAGATCTTGAAGAAAGGGCTGCTTGCTGGAGATATCTTCTCGGTCGTTCGCAACCAGAATATTTTGCTGCATCACCCCTATGATTCCTTTGATCCTGTGGTGGATTTTTTGACCGCCGCGGCACGCGACCCGCATGTATTGGCTATAAAACAAACGCTGTACCGTGTGGGACAAAACTCGCCGGTGGTAGAGGCGTTGTTAGAAGCTGCTGAGCGCGGCAAGCAGGTGGCGGTTTTAGTGGAGCTAAAAGCCCGGTTTGACGAAGAGAGCAACATTGGCTGGGCGCTAAAATTGGAAGAGGCGGGCGTACATGTGGTTTATGGCTTGGTGGGGTTAAAAACCCACAGCAAGATCGCCATGGTCATTCGGCAGGAAGAGGATGGGATCCGGCGCTACTTGCATTTGGCAACCGGCAATTACAACAGCAGCACGGCTAAAATCTACGAAGATATTGGCATGTTCACCTGCGACCCTGTGATGGGGGAAGAGGTTAGCGACCTGTTCAATTACCTTACAGGGTACGCCACGCAGCAGGACTATCAAAAACTATTGGTAGCGCCGGTGAATCTTCGCCAACGGCTTACGGCACTGATCGAGCGTGAATCGGCCTTGGTAAAAGCTGGCAAAGCTGGGCATATTATTATGAAGGTGAACTCGATCGTGGACCCGGCGATGATCATCGATCTGTACAGGGCATCGCAGGCGGGGGTGAAAATCGACCTGTTTGTGCGCGGAATGTGCTGTCTAAAACCGGGGGTTGATGGTGTTAGCGAAAACATACGGGTCACCAGCATTGTGGGCCGATTCCTTGAACATAGCAGGGTGTATTATTTTGGCAATGATGGCAAGCCGGAGGTGTATGTGGGTTCGGCGGATGTGATGCAGCGAAACCTGGACCACCGTGTTGAAGTGGTTTTCCCGGTTGAGCGGCTGGAGCATATCAAATATTTTGAAAGCTTCTTATTGGCGAATTACCAAAAGGATAATCACCGCGCCCGTGTTATGCACGCCAATGGTAAATATACGCGCGTAAAACCGGAAAAAGGGGTGGCGGCGTTTGATATTCAGCAATTTTTGATGGAAAACGCCCCGTAGGAGATCCTTTGGGCTAAAGACCTTTGCGGAAAAGCGGAAGGCTGAAGGTTGAGAGCAAAGCGTCCTTGGTTAGCACTCCGGAAGGGTATTTGGTTGAGCTATAGGGCGCGCGGCTGTTGAGCCCGGGGCGATCTGGATGGCGATCAGGACTGGATAAAACTCTTTGTTCGCTCATGAAGCGAGTAGGAGGATCTTTCGCGTGTATCGGTGATGTTTGGGTTGGTGCGCTTGCTTTGGATCACCTATCCGGAAGTAGCTCGGGCAGGGGAACGATCTTTGCCGGAATAAGGCTTGGATCGCGGTTCTGAGCCGAAGTAGGTGAGTTTGGAATTTGGACAACGGTGATTGGTCTGCCTTTTGATTTTTGCCAGGTATGGCCGGCGAGGTGGAGGATGATTGCTTGTAGGGTTGTTCGCCTGAAGGCGATTTCATTCTGGATTACGGGAAAATCAGCCTGTTCATTTTATTACTCTATCATTGAATAAAAACCGCCCTCTCGAATCTGACCATCGATCGAGGGGGCGGTTATTTTTGCGGTGGGGGCAGCTGTAAACGAAGTTGTTTAATTGGCAGATGATGGGGAAACGGGCGAATTACGATACCGGAGGAGTTCTTGGCAAGTTGGAATCGGTGATAGTCGCTCTTTTTCTTACGGCTAAGCTTGATGGAAAACGAATAGAGTCGGTTCGGTATTCGTTATCGGTTTAGCAGACACGGCTGGTGGTCCTTTATTTGGGTTTAGGTGAGCTACCTAGTTGTTAAAAAAGGGATGTTTACTCCTTGGGAAGATGGTTTTTTGTTAGGGTTTTCCATGATGGTGGTATGATTCACCATTAAATTTACTACCTAGGAAAACGAATTATGCCACGACGCACTTTGAAACAACTTTATGCCGAAGAATTCACCGGCTACTCCTTTGGAACATTTCAGAAGGATCTGCTTGCCGGCTTAACTGTTGCGGCGGTGGCGCTGCCTTTGGCTTTGGCCTTTGGTGTTGCCAGCGGCGCGACGGCGGCCGCCGGTTTGGTTACGGCTATTTTGGCTGGGTTGGTGATTGGCGCTCTTAGCGGCGCGCCGTAACAGATCTCTGGCCCTACCGGCGCGATGAGCGCGGTGCTGATCATGTTGGTGCAACGCTATGGTTTAGAAGGTGTTTGGGTAGCTGGGATGCTTTCTGGTATTCTGCTGCTGATCATCGGCGTGCTCAAGCTGGGTAGGTTCATTGCCTTTATTCCATCGGCTGTGATCACAGGGTTTACTTCGGGTATCGCCTTGATCATCTTTATTGGTCAGATCGATAATCTCTTGGGTGTAAAAACCGCCTCGGCGGACGCGGCATTGTTCAAGCTGTTCGGCTTCTTCAACGGCGGCTTTAGCCCTGATTGGCATGCCGTGGTAATTGGGTTGATCGTGATCGTCACGATGTTCCTGTGGCCGGCAAAGTGGAGCGCCAAATTCCCCTCCTCCCTGTTGGGGATCATATTGGCAACCGTGATGACCGTTGCTACTGGCTGGCAGGTCGCTGAGATCGGAGCGATCCCACAAACTTTGTTGTTGGATGACCGCTTTAATCTTTTTGCTTTTGATTGGACAACCCTGTCGAATTTTATCGCACCAGCTCTTACCATTACAGCTCTCAGCGCTATCGAGTCGTTGTTATGCGGGGCGGTGGCATCGAATATGACTGGCAAACGACTGCAAGCCAACCAGGAGTTAGTGGGGCAAGGTATTGGCAACATTCTCATCCCGTTCTTTGGGGGCGTGCCGGCTACAGCTGCGATCGCGAGAACAAGCGTTGGCATAAAGAGCGGCGGGGTTACCCGCATGGTTAGCATCATACACGCGATCGGCTTGCTGCTTTCGATGTTCCTGCTCTCGCCTATTATGGCGCGCATCCCTTTGGCTGCCTTGGCTGGGGTGTTGATGGTGACTGCCGTACGTATGAATGAATGGCACGCCATTCGCTTTATGTTCAGCAAGCTCTTTAAGACCGATATTGTATTGTTCGTTATGACCATGTTAGCTACCATCACTTTGGACCTGACTCAGGCGATCTTGATCGGTACCTTTATGGCTGGGGCAGTCTTCCTTAATAAGATCGCAAGCATTGATATTGAGGTTCAAAAAGTGGACCCTGAGAAATTACGGGCAAGGGGAATTGATTGCGGCTCTTGCGAACATGTTGAGGTTGCCTTCCTTACGGGACCTTTGTTTTTCGCGGCGAGCGGGCAATTTAATGAAGCTTTTTCGCACACCGAAAAGATCCACGCGCTTATCCTTTCCATGAGAGGGGTGCCGTTGGTGGATACCTCGGGCATGGACGCTTTGCGACGGTTGAGTGAAAAACTAAAGAGCCAAAATGGCATTTTGATGTTTGCCGGCGTTCATAGCAATGTGATGGGGATGCTGGACCGCGGCGGCTTGGTGCAAGAGATCGGCGAGGACAATTTCTTCTGGTCATCGGACCAGGCCATAGTTAGGGCTGAACATATTGGTTGCCCGCATTGTGACGCGGAGCGTATCGCGAAGGCAGGGTAGGGGAAAAAAGAGACAGTATAGGAACCGACGAGCTGTATCGCGCACTTTTGGCGGTACAGCTTTTTTATTGGTGGATCATTCGATGATGGAGGTGGCAGCGCGTAGGAGCCTATCGTGGATGGCGGAGCCGATGCCGCTGGGGGAGACATCGTGGCAGGCGATGGCATCGAGGGAGCGGTCGTCGAACCAGCGCAGGGCGTTGTAGATGTGGCTGGCGATGGCGGCGGGATTGTTGGCTTGCCCAAGGCGGTAAACCTGGCAGCCCAAGGTTTCGAAGCGGTGGGCTTCGTCATCGATGACCATAACGCCGATGGACTTGCCAAGAGCCGTTTCGGCTTGGACGAAGGCGAGCATTTTGGTGCCGAGTAGGTCGTTTTTAAAAAGGGTGAGCGGGGTGTAGGGGGCGTAGTGCTTGGCCAGCAAACCGGGGGAGGGCAGGCCTTCGGTGGGGGCATAATCGCGCGCCATCACATCAACGCTGCCGATGATCTGTTCAATTTGCTCGCGGGGGATGCCGCCGTGGCGCAGGATGCGCGGCGGGGTGCTGGTGAGATCGATGACGGTGGATTCGACGCCTACACGGGCGGGGCCGCCATCGAGGATGAGATCTACTCGGCCGGCGAGATCGTTGTAAACGTGCTGAGCGGTGGTGGGGCTGGTGTGGCCGAAAAGGTTGGCGGAGGGAGCGGCGATGGGTGTACCAGCTGCTTCGATGAGAGCGAGCGCTACGGGATGGTCGGGCAGGCGAATGGCAACCGAACCCAGCCCAGCGGTGATAAGGGAGGGCACGGCGGCTGTCTTTGGTAGAACTAAGGTGAGCGGGCCCGGCCAAAATGTTTCCGCCAATGTGAGGGCGAGATCGCTTACTTGGCTTGCCAGCTGGTTGAGATCGTTGAGGGTATGGATATGGACGATGAGTGGGTCGGCGGTGGGGCGGCCTTTGGCTTGGAAGACCTTTGCCAGGGCGGCGGGGTTGAGGGCATTCGCGCCGAGCCCGTAGACCGTTTCGGTGGGGAAGGCAACCAAGCCGCCATCACGAAGGATATTGGCGGCTCGGGTGATATTTTCAGGGGTGGAAGGAAGGATGATGGTCACGGAGTTTATTTTAATGCCAAATTCGTTATCCGTGCGACGGACTGACCGTAGGAGGTTATTTGGGCACGGACCTTGTACGCGCGAGGCTTTATTTCTGGCGAAGGGCACGCATTGGGATCGGCAGTTTGAAGGTTGCCGCCCCTTTCCCTATGCCTTTTTCGCAGCTGTTGGGCGGCGCGGTAGAGAGGTTTTTATCTCCGGGGGGGTCTTGGGCGACCCAAAACATATAGCCCAGCATGCCTTTGGTTTCGCCAATTCCTTGTGGCGCCATGGTTTGCAGGGCGCTGGCGTATTTCTTTTGCTCTGAGTTGGGGTATTTTTTGCAATTCGCCATTTTGCCGGTGAGGTATAAACTGCCGGTAAGTTTTGCCGGAGCAAGTGCGGGTACTGCCGGTGAAATGTTGTTTGTGCCGGAGATGTGCTGCTTCCATAGGGTGGGGTTGCCCGATTTGGGGTCGGCGACCATGGCGTTGGCATAATCTAACACTGGGAAGGCGGGGTTAAGCCAGAAAGTTGTGGCGTAGCGATTGAGATCGATGAGCCACCAATCGTCGGCAGCTACATCGATGGTGAGGCGGGCGGCGTGGTTGACGCCGGTGGAATCGTAGGGGATCTGGCTGCGGTAGGCATCGATGAAGGATTGCAAACCGGCGAGATTGGGGTTGGCGTCGTTCTCGTAGTCGATCTCGATGCCCACGCCGAGCTCTTGGGCAACGAGGGCGGCATTGAGACCGAGCTGGGTGGGATCGGCTGCCAGGGCGGTATCCCAATCATCGGCGTATGTGATGCCGCCGATGGAGATCATGACGCGGACGCCGCGGCTTTTGAAGTAGCTCACCATTTCGGGGGTCATGCCGGCTGGGATCATGCCGAAGGTGCCGGCATCGGTTTCTTGCAACATTTTTAAGGGGTTGGCGAAGGCGAACACCACCAGGTTTACTGATGGCTTGTTATCTCCGCGATCGATGAGCCAGTGATTGTTACGGTCAAACTCAGCCATGTTTCTGACGGTGGACCATTCGCAATAATCGTTGCTGCAAAGCCAGGTGCCATAAACCTGAATTGGGGTGGGGGTAGCGGCGGCACTGGCGGGGGTGGTTAGGGAGAAAGGGATAGAGCAAATGGTTATGCTTATAAAGAGTAGTATGGCGAGGTAACGTTTGATCATTTGCTGTGTCCTTTGGACTGTCTTTTGGTATCTTAAGTTCATCATACCATACCAAGCAGCTGATCTTTTTAGCCCATTGGTCAGCTTTTGGGTTCGAAAGGAAAAGTGGGTACGGGAAGAAAAGGTCGCTTTGGCTGGGGACGCCTAATAACTGTCACTACCTTCAAGATCGTGTGGCTCAGATGTGCCTATTGCTCCAGTTTCTTTTCGGGTCTTTTTTTTCTATGATTGGAGATGAATTGAGTTTTGAAATACTGGGGTTGAACATGAGAGGGGCGGGTTTCGGTTTTTTTGGCTGGAATCCTTGAAACCAGAATTATCGAGGGAGAGAAATTGAGAACGAACCCGAGAAGTGGTTAGGGAGTTCATTTGACAATCGATGTTCTTTACCTTAAACTTGGTTGGATTAACACCTATTATTTTTGGAGCAATTATGGATTTTAAACAAGAAGATGGCATTACCCGTCGGATGGCGATCCTTGCCGACCGCGTTAAATTGATGAAGGACCACGACCTTTATTTTTACAACCAACCTGTGCAGGAAGTTTTGGGCGGATCGAAAGTGATTGTGAATGGCCGCGAAATGGGCATGTACGCCTCGTACAGCTATTTGGGGTTGGTAGGCCACCCGCGCATTAATGAAGCCGCCAAGAAGGCGGTGGATAAATTTGGCACTGGCACACACGGCGTTCGCACGCTGGCTGGCTCGCTTACGCTGCACACCGAGCTGGAAGAGACCATCGCTGATTTTAAAAAGGCTGAGGCCGCCATCACCTATACCTCGGGGTATGTTACCAACCTTACCGTCATTTCTA
>CAZSLN010000035.1:0-3018 GCA_964607645.1 uncultured Anaerolinea sp. | reverse complement strand
ACCTTGCTGGGCAGGGGAGATTTTGTTATTTCGGATAAACTGAACCACGCCTCTATTGTGGACGGGTGTTTGATGTCCGGCGCGGAGTTTCGGCGGTTTAAACACAACGATATGGCGGATTTGGAAAACCGGCTTAAGGCTGTGCCGGTTGGCTCAACTATTTTGGTAATCGCTGACGCTGTTTTTAGCATGGACGGCGATGTGATCGACCTGCCCAATGTGGTGGCACTTTGCCGGAAGTACAACGCTTACTTGATGATGGATGAGGCGCACTCGGTGGGCGTACTGGGTAAGACCGGCCGCGGCATTGAGGAGCACTTTGATATGTGGGGCAGCGTTGACATTAAGATGGGGACGCTTTCGAAGACCATCCCATCGGTAGGTGGGTATGTTGCGGGTAAAAAGGAGCTGATCGATTTCCTGCGGCACGGCTCACGTTCTTACATTTTTTCGGCGGCGTTACCGCCGGCTCAGGCAGCGGCTGCCAATGAATCCTTCAAGGTGATCTTGGATGAACCTTGGCGTATTGAGAAACTGAACCAAAATACTGAACAATTTATTGGCGGGCTGAAGGGTATGGGCTTTGATACCATGCTGACCACCACCGCCATTGTGCCGGTGTTATGCGGCACCGATGAGAGGGCTTTTGCCTTAACTCAGGCGGCGCAACGGCAGGATGTGTTTGTGCTGCCGGTGGTATCGCCGGCTGTGCCGGAAGGGTTGGCGCGGCTGCGCTCGACCGTTTTGGCATCGCATGAGCCGGAGGAGATCAACCGCGCCATGGAGATCATCGGCCGGGCAGGGAAAGAGATCGGAATTATTTAGGCTTGGTATGAACCTCCTCTTTTTTGGTAAGAAATAATGCTTGGATGACCGTCAGAAATTGGCGGTCATTTTATTATTGTGCTTATTAGTACTTGTACTGTGGTGGATATCGGTTAGTGTTAAAGGATAGGAGTATTATGTTAAAAAAACTGTTTTCTTGTACACTCATTGTTGTTCTTGTTAGCATTCTGCTGCCGGCAACCGCCTTCGCTGGAAACCCTCAGCCCCTTCATTTAAATGTTCGCAACCAAACGGGCGGTACTGTTCATCTGAACTTAACCGACGCGAACGGTGATGTGACCTTTATCACTCTCGAAAGTGGTGTTTTTCCGGTGGACCTAACGGAGGGCGTTTATAACTATTGGGCATCTACCCCATGTGGAAATATTGCTGGCAGCTGGAATGTTAATGTCGGTAAAACCTTATTTCTGAGTTGTAAAAATAATCTTCCTGCCCTATCTTTGGCAAAATCAGTCTTACCTGGATGCCTTGATTTTGGATATGTATACACTTATTACGACGATCTAATTTTTGTCTCCCAAACGCATTATGGAGAAAATTCGAATGGGAATGTACCTACCTACGAAGAATCCAAATTTGATATGGTGTATGGATGGGGGTATTCCATCGTTGAGGGGTGTTTGACAACCTTTGATAATCTATACTACATCACTTCTACGAACCACTCGCCTTAATTAGGTACATTAAAGACAAGCTCAAAGCAAAAGCCACCTCATCGCCGAAGATGAGGTGGCTTTTGCTTTGAATGGTGGAGTTGGACTAATGCCCTTTGTGGGGGTCTACTTTGAGCAGCTTGAAGCTCCATTGCACTGATGGGCCGATGAGCAGGGCAAAGAGCACCGTGCCGAGGCCGGCGGGGCCGCCCAGGTACCAGCCGATGGCGACTACCGCTACTTCCAGTACAGTGCGGGCTACCCGAATGCTTACTTTGAAATTGCGGTTGATGGCGAGCATGAGGGTATCTCGCGGGCCGGCGCCGGCATCTACGCCGATGTAGATGGCGCTGGCGAGACCCATCATGGCGATGGCGAACAGGAACATGCCGAACTGCACTGGCAAGTTGCCAGTCACAGGCTTGACGAAGCTGAGTACGGCATCTTCGTAGGGGCCGATGCTGAGTATGTTCGCTAAGGTTCCCCAGCCGACCTGCTCGCGGAAGATGAGGGCTATACCGAGTACGATAAAGCCTACGATCACCGTCATGGTGCCGGGGGAAATTTTGAAGATCTTTGACAGGGCCACATCGAGCACTGCCCAGCTGTTGGTGCCCAAGCCGGCGCGAATGAACAGGGCGATGGCCGCCCCATAGAGAACAAAGCCCACCTGAATTCGCAGGAAATCTGGCAAAAACGTCTTCCAATTTATCTTTTTGATCAGCATAGTTTACGATTGTAACACAGGAAAAACGGTATACTTAGCCAATGACAGCCCACGAATTTCACCAAGGCGATACCATGATCAGCAGCGATAAAGACCTGCTGCAATTCCCGAAAATTCACCAGATGCTGAATGCCAGTTACTGGGCAAATGAACGGCCGAACGAGCTAACCGAGAGAAGTACGCGGCACTCGCTGGTGTTTGGTGTGTATTATTTGGGGGAGCAGGTTGGCTTTGCCCGGGTGGTGACGGATGAGGCGGTGGTGGGCTGGGTGCTGGATGTGGTGATCGACCCCGATCATCGCGGCAAAGGGCTTGGAACATTGCTGATGCAGGTGATAATGGAACATCCGGTGGTAAAAGGCTTGAAGAAGGTGATCCTGAACACCAAGGATGCCCACGGCTTGTATGAAAAATTTGGATTTAAGGTAAGCCCCAATACTGGCATGATGATGGAAAAGAAAAATGACTGAGATACTGTTAAAAACTGACCGAGAAAAAAGCTTGCTGCGCAAACACCCCTGGGTGTTCTCTGGCGCTATTGAGAGCGTCAACGGCAACCCACAAGCTGGCGATACCGTGAAGGTGTTATCGAGCCGGCGCGAGTTTTTGGCATGGGCGGCGTATAGCCCGGTGAGCCAGATACGGGCGCGGGTGTGGACCTTTGACGAAAAGGAAGTGGTGGATGCCGCGTTTTTTGAGCGACGCATTGCTGCCGCCCTGGAAACGCGCGCCGCTTTTGGCTTTTTGCCGCTGAGCGCCGGCGTGAACGAGGCGACTCGGTTGATCCACGCG
>CAZSLN010000034.1:19492-24313 GCA_964607645.1 uncultured Anaerolinea sp. | reverse complement strand
ATTGGAATGGATTGTTTTTGGCAGAACCGCGTTTTCGATTTGCGTTAACATTTGCGGTTGCGGGAATATTGTTACAGATCGGTCTTTGGATTATGAACGACAAACGCCTATTGGCTATAGCGAATATCGCTTACATTATTGTCTTAAGGGTTGTTTTTGCGAATGCCGCGAACATAATGCATCCACCACCCTCTCCCATTTTTAATTCGGGAAACTACACAATTATGTTCTTCTTTGTGTTCCTAATTGTATTAGCCCTTAGTTCCGCGCTTTTGGTTTCATTGCTTTGGTTCGACGCTCTCAAGGCCAAAAAGTAGGTCTGCCGACCTACTGAGGCGTATGTAAATAATGAAAATGTTGAATGAATTAGCCCTGATCACTTTTGTGCGGGGAATATTAAATACCGCCCATCGCATGGCATACCCCTTTCTAGGTGTGATTTCTAGAGCGCTTGGAATAGATATTTCCGCATTATCCTTAGCGGTCTCTTCGAGGAATTTTGTAGGCATGGGGATTCCTTTGATCTCACCAATATCGGATGTAAGGGGCCGTAAGTTTGGTATGATCCTCGGGTTGTCAATCTTTCTATTTGCTATTGCGCTGGTTTGTTTCTTCCCAAGTTTTCCAACTCTTTTTATTTCTTTACTTCTTTCCGTTTTGGGCAAGTACATATTTGACCCCAGTGTTCTTTCCTATATGGGGGATAAAGTCCCCTATCATCGTCGCGGCTTAGCAATTTCAGTCACCGAAATGGGTTGGTCTTTGGCTTTCATATTGGGTATTCCCGCTGCGGGATATTTGATCAATCGCTTTGGCTGGGTCGCGCCGTACTACCTCTTTTTTGGGTTAGGGATTTTGGGTATTACTGGAATTTTTATCGTGATCCCAGCTGACCCGGTCACGACTCAAACTACCAAAATGAATTTGGCTGCGGTCTTCTTGGTACTAAAAAACCGAAAAGTAATCCTAGCCCTAAATGTTGGGCTTTGGACAACCGCGGGCAATGAGATCGTAAATTTGATCTTTGGCGTATGGTTAGAAGACACCTTTTACGTGAAAATTGGGGCGTTAGCGGCGGCATCGGCGATCATTGGGCTTTCTGAATTGGGCGGTGAAGGGTTGGTAGCGCTTTTTACAGACAAGTTGGGCAAGCCAAAAGCTCTATCAATAGGCATTGTCGCAAGCATTCTGGCAGCAATAGGTCTACCGATATTGGCCGGCACCCAAACTGGAGCCTTGATTGGTTTGTTCTTTTTTTACATCGCATTTGAGTTTGTGATGGTGAGCCATTTACCGATGATGACGGAAGTGATACCTGAGGCACGCGCAACGGCAATGTCGCTAAACTTAATGGGATATTCCGTAGGAAGAGCTTTTGGGGCCTTCCTTGCGCCATTCATTTATAAAAATTTTGGTTTTGGTATGGTCACCTTTTTCGCGATTGGTTTTAACGGAGTCGCTCTTGTTGCGCTCATGATGTTAGCTGGCAAAGAAATCGTAAAAATTAAACAACCCAAACTAAGTTAAAATATAGTTATGAAGTAAAAATTGGCGAATTAGAAAGCAGGAAAAATGAAAAATATTATTCGATCCGAAAAAGCTCCTAAAGCACTTGGCCCTTACTCTGTTGCCGTGGAATCAAACGGCTTTGTTTTCTGTTCTGGACAGCTTGGATTAAACCCCGAAACAGGTGAATTGGTGGATGGCGGTGTAGAACAGCAAGCGATCCAAGCCCTTACGAACCTCAAGTTTGTTTTGGAATCCGCAGGCTGTGACATGGCGAATATTCTTAAGACAACCATATTCTTGGTTGATATGAAAGATTTCCCAGTTGTAAATACAGTTTATGGCAGCTTCTTCGCGGGCGATTTTCCTGCTCGTTCAACCATCGCGGTAGCATCTTTGCCAAAGGCTGGTTTGATCGAGATAGATGCTATTGCGGTTAAAAAATAGTATTTGGCGTACATTAGCCAAATGCGTTCCTTAAGCCCGCCACCTTGATAACACCGCCGAATGTATCGATCATTGTTCCATGTCTGAATGAAGAATTTCGTATTCAACAATTATTGGAGGCCGTCTACACTCAAACCTATCCCAAAAATAAGATGGATGTGACCATCGCGGATGGTGGTTCAATAGATAATACCCGCGCCGTTATCGAATCCTTCGCCGCATCGCATTCTGCTCTGAAGATCTCTGTGATCGAGAACCCTCAGGTCACTATCCCTTCCGCGCTGAATTGCGCTATCAGAGCCTCCTCTGGTGAAGTGATCCTTAGGCTGGATTCACATTCCGCCCCATACAGCGATTATGTAGAGAAAGCGGTTGACGCCCTTTTACAAGGGAATGCGGATAATGTTGGCGGAGTTTGGGATATTCGCTCTAGTGAAGAAAATTGGATCAGTCGGTCGATCGCGGTTGCGGCGGCACACCCTATTGGGGTAGGGAATGCTCAATATCGGCATACCACTGTGCCGAGTTTTGTTGATACTGTACCCTTTGGTTGTTTTTACAGGACCTTATTAGAGAAGATTGGTTTTTTTGATGAAACCATGTTATCAAATGAGGATTATGAATTTAACGCACGTATTCGGAAATCGGGTGGAAAAATCTGGCTGGATCCATCCATAAAGTGTGTTTATTATGCTCGGGCAGATCTCGCCAAATTGACTGCGCAATATTTTCGGTATGGCTATTGGAAATTTAAAATGTTGAAGAAATTTCCGGCTACCATTATTTGGAGACAAGCATTGCCGCCAATATTCGCTTTTTCACTGCTTGCCGGCATCCTTTTAGGGGCATTTTCCCCACTTTTCTTAGTAATGGTAGAATTAGAGTTGATCGCATATTTCTCGATTTTGCTTTTCTTCGGTTTGCGTGAAGCAATAAATCGAAAAGCCCCTCAGTTAACCATTGGTTTTCCGATATCAGTCGCAGCAATGCACTTGTCTTGGGGCTACGGTTTTTTGTGGAGTATTTTATTTTGAGACCAGGAAATCATAAGGAATGACTTCGGAGCTATCAAAATCTACCTGGCGATTAAGACCCGGTGAACAACGCTTACTACTGATCTTTGGTGACCTATTGATGGCCTCCATTGCGTTGTTGGTTGGTATCTATATCTGGTGGGCCGGGGATGCTTGGCTCGATGTTTTCAATCTTGAGTTTTTCCGTCTACGTGTTCAAGTATGGTTTTATTTCCTCCCAATAACTTGGATATTATTATTGATCGAGACGTATGACCTCCATCGGGCGGCGAATTGGACTAGAACCGTAAGGGCAATACTACTTGCTGGTTTGTTTGCGGGTGTTATTTACTTGTTGGTTTACTTTTTGGCAGATATCCCTGGAAAAATTAATCGTCGTGCTGTTGGCGTTTTTATTCTTCTTACAACCCTTCTTACTTTATTGTGGCGTTGGTATTACATTAAATTGATCATTTCACACGGCGAGCAACGCCGCGCGTTTGTTATTGGCGCTGGTTCAAATGGTCATACTTTGGCTGAGATCTACAAAACGATCAATCCTTCCCCCTTCAATTTGATCGCCTACATCGATGATGATCCCTCAAAACTGGGCATTGATGTGGAAGGTTATTCTGTGATAGGTAACAGCGAAACGCTAAGTAAATTAGTTGACGAATTATTGATCACCGACCTGATCGTTTCAATCACTGGCGAGATGAAGGGCGAGACCTTTAGAACAATTTTGGAGATGCAGGAACGGGGTGTTGAGATCACTCGCATGCCTTCCTTGTATGAAGAATTGTTAGGTAGGGTTCCGATCCATCACTTGGAATATGATTGGATCCTTCGCTCCTTCGTTGACGAGATTAGTGGCGGAATGATCTATGAATTTTTTAAGCGTGTAATCGATATTATTGTTTCGATCATCGGTATGCTCGTTTTCCTCATCATTTTCCCGCTTGTAGGGATCGCGATATTGTTTGATGATGGTTTCCCGATCTTTTACAAACAGGAAAGATTAGGCAAAGGCGCACACTCTTTCGACATTATCAAGTTCCGGACAATGCGTAAGGACGCTGAGAAGGAAGGCACCGCTCAGATGGCCGATGAGCAAGACCCACGTATTACCAAGGTTGGCAATTTTTTGCGAGTTACTCGAATCGATGAGGTTCCCCAATTTTGGAATGTGCTTAGGGGCGAAATGAGTATGGTTGGCCCAAGAGCTGAACGAGCCCAATGGGTATCGACCTTTGAGCAGCAGATCCCGTTTTACCGATCGAGGTTATTAGTGAAGCCTGGAATTAGCGGTTGGGCACAGATCAATTACGGGTATGCCGCGACAGTGGAAGATACCTCTGTCAAGCTAGAATATGATTTGTACTATATTAAACATCGCTCTATTTTTATGGATATTATTGTCATACTTCGCACAGTAGGGACCGTTTTAGGTCGGAAGGGGAGATAATGGCAAATGTATTAGTTACCGGCGGCGCTGGTTTCATTGGTTCACATCTTGTAGCCGCCCTGTTGAAGCAGGGCGATTTTGTCAGGGTTCTTGATAATTTTTCCACAGGAAAAAGGGAAAATTTAGAGGGAATGAAAGTCGAAATGATTGAGGGTGATATTCGAAACCGGTCCTTAGTTGCCCAAGCGATGAAAGGGATTGAGATCGTATTTCACGAGGCGGCTTTTGTTTCAGTTCCGCTCTCTATGAATGACCCCATCAGTTGTTTTGATATAAACCAACGGGGTACTGAGATCGTGCTTGAAACAGCAAGGGAAGTGGGAGTGAAGCGAGTCGTGCTTGCTTCCTCCGCGGCGGTATATGGTGATTCAACCGAGATCCCGCTCAAGG
>CAZSLN010000034.1:0-19469 GCA_964607645.1 uncultured Anaerolinea sp. | reverse complement strand
TTCCTATGTCTCCTTATGCTGTATCCAAGAGGGTGACCGAGATTTATGCCGAACTCTATACTCGTTCGTTTGGCTTAGAAGTGGTAGCTTTGCGCTACTTCAATGTTTTTGGCCCACGACAAAGGCCGGACAGCATGTATGCGGCGGCTGTCCCTATCTTTACCCGTAATTTGGTAGATAAAAAGCAGATTGTGATTTACGGCGATGGCGAACAAACACGGGACCTTGTTTTTGTGGATGATATTGTCAAGGCAAATTTATTGGCCGCTCAACACACCGACGCGCCTGGACAGGTATTTAATGTCAGCTCTGGGGTTGAGATCACGGTCAACCAATTGATCACTGCCTTGATTAAAAATTTCCCAGATGCCATGCCGGCAAAATATGAATCCGCGCGGGCCGGCGATATTTTTCGTTCCCTTGGGGATCCATCAAAATCCCAAAAAATGTTAGGTTTTAATGCGGGTACCTCGTTGGATGAAGGATTACGGGCTGTAGTTGCCTGGATGGCTAAACCCTAATTTTTTATGAATTCTAGAATTCGAAATAGATTCGTCCTTCTCGCCGACTTTCTGATCATCCTATCATCGATCATTGTCAGCTATTCTTTACGCTTGGATTATGCCCCGGATTTTACGCGTTATTATTTACAGGGGGCTATTTATCTTTGCTTATTGTCTTTGGTCGTGAAACCTCTGGTTTTTTATTTCTTCGGATTGTACAGAAGATTGTGGGTTTATGCTTCGATCAATGAACTTAAATTGATCGCTGTCGCTGTTACGACTTCTTCAATTGTTGTTGCTGCGTTATTTACTGCTCTTAAATACTTAGCCTGGCCGACCATTGGTTTTCCTCGATCCGTTCTCGCGATCGATTGGGTCATTTCGATTGTCCTTATCGGTGGCTCCCGTTTTATCTATCGGGTTGCGGCTGAAAGCAAGCGCACGCCTATAGATGGCAAGATCAAGAAAGTGATCGTGGTTGGCGCGGGGGATGCCGGCGCGATCATGGTAAAAGAAATGCTTCGAAATACCCAGATAAACCTACAACCGATCGGTTTTCTCGATGATGACGCTTCCAAAAAAGGACATTCTTTGTTGGGGCTGCCAGTATTTGGCGCTATTAATAAATTAGTTGAACTTTTAGAAGACCAAAAAATTGATGAAGTCATCATCGCGATTCCATCTGCCCCAGGAAAAATTGTACGTTTGGTAGCTGATATTTGCAGACCAGCTGGGGTTCCTTTTAGAACCATGCCAGGTATCTATGAACTGCTCGGTGGAAAAGTGAATGTGAATCGGCTTCGTGAGGTTGAGATCACGGACTTACTCAGGCGGGAGCCTGTTCGAATCCATGAAGAAATGATCGGGAATGTTTTAAAAGGCAAACGGGTGCTTGTAACAGGCGCGGGTGGTTCGATCGGCAGAGAGTTATGCCGGCAGATTGCTCGATGGGATGCCTCCAGCTTGATCATGTTAGGGCATGGCGAAAATAGTATTTTTGAAGCACTGCTGGAACTTCGGCAAGATTATCCAACTATTGAGATCGATCCTGTGATCGCGGATATTCGGGACGAGAGAAGGTTGGATGAGGTTTTTGAGCAGTACAAACCTGAGATCGTTTTTCATGCCGCGGCTCATAAACATGTGCCACTAATGCAGGTCAATATTTCTGATGCAATTACCAATAATGTGTTTGGAACAAAAAACATACTACAAGCTGTTTATTCGCACCATGTTGAACGGTTAGTACTCATCTCAACAGATAAAGCGGTTAGACCGGCAAATGTCTATGGCGCTACCAAGCGTTTAGCAGAATTGCTAACACTTGATATGGCGCGAAAAACAGGGAAAGCATATTCTGTTGTTCGATTTGGTAATGTACTTGGGAGTCGCGGGTCGGTCGTTCCGCTTTTTAAGAAAATGATCGCACTCGGCGGGCCAATACAAATCACTCACCCAGATATGTTTCGTTTCTTTATGACCATTCCTGAAGCAGTTCATTTAGTGTTGCAGGCTGCTTCGATGGGTGAAGGTGGGGAGGCATTTCTGTTGAATATGGGTGAACAAGTACGAATATTGGATCTCGCTGAAGACCTAATTCGGCTTTCTGGCTTAGAACCAGGAAGAGATATCGAGATTGTTTTTTCTGGAATTCGACCGGGTGAAAAGTTGCGGGAAGAGTTGTGGGAAAGCGAAAAAATTTACACCAAAACCGCGCATCCAGATGTTTTACGTTCATCGGCTGAAAGCACTATAAAGCAGTACTCGTTGGATGAGGTTGTCGATCGGTTAGAGAAATTGGTAAAGAGGGGACAAGATGAAGTGATTATTGAATTGCTTGATCGCGTCATCCCCGGAAGTTCTATCCGTGAGACTCGTAAAAATACTGACGTTCTCGACGTAGTAGAGTAGTATTCATCTATGCCCGTTGTTGACTTAGAAACTTGGAATAGATATATTGGACAACACCCAACCGTCCACTTGTTGCAGACGGGTGTGTGGGGTGAATTAAAACAAAAATTTGGCTGGAAACCGATTCATATTATTGAAGATGGGATTGGAATTCAACTTCTCTTTAAAAAATTGCCGTTTGGCTTTTCGGTAGGTTATTCACCAAGAACCTCTGTTGAGGCAGTGGAAAGCCTTATCGGCGGGAATTTGGGGCAAGTAGTAGATCGTGTTTGTAAAAAAAACTGGGCCATCTTTCTAAAAATTGAACCGGATTGCTGGGCGCTTGATCGAAGGTTTGAGTCGAAGAATTATCGGCTATCGAATCATGCCATTCAACCGTTGAGTACGATCGAAGTAGATATCACTGGCAGTGAGGATGAGATCCTTGGCGGGATGAAGCAAAAATGTAGGTATAACATTCGTCTTGCTGAAAAAAAAGAGATAATTGTGCGTGAAAGTGGAAATGTAAATGAGTTCTATGAACTAATGCAAGAAACAGGGGGCAGAGATGGATTTGAAGTTCATTCCCGGGAGTATTACAAAACTGCCTACCACCTGGCAAAAACAGCGGATATGATGACGTTATTCGTCGCTGAGTATGATGGAGCGCCATTAGCGAGTTTGATGGTTTTCGCGGTTGGGTCGCGAAGTTGGTATCTATACGGAGCTTCTTCAGATAGGGAACGGAATCGAATGCCCGCTTACCTATTGCAGTGGAAAGCCATTCAGTGGGCGAAAGAAAAGGGATGCAAGACCTATGATCTGTGGGGAATTCCCGATGAAATGGAAGCTATCCTCGAACGGGATTTTGAAAAACGACACGATGGGTTGTGGGGGGTTTACCGTTTTAAACGTGGGTTTGGTGGAATGGTAAAAAGAGCGCATCCCCCGCTTGATAGAATCTATTCAAAAATATTGTATATGGTATATGCTATCAGACAAAAACTTAGAGGAATTCCAGAGTCTTAGTAACAAAAATTTTGCCAATATTCGTAATTGATTTGTGAAATTGCTAACAATCGCTTTTTTTTGAGGACAGTTTTTTTACAGAGCCGTTTATAATAGTCCTGAAATTAATCTTTAGTTAATAACAAGAGAAAACAAGTTATTTTCTACAATTGAAAATGATTTAGGAGAAAGTATGAAAAAAACTATTCATTCCTCGCGCTGTTACTTGCGCTATCAATGATCCTCTCGGCCTGTGGCCCCGCTGCGGCTACTGAAGCTCCGGTAGTTGAACCACAGCCTGAGACAACCGTTATTCCAACAGCTGTAACCCCTGCTTTGCCAGAGGGGCAATTTGTTGCTTTTGTCATCCGTTCTCAACAAGATCCTTATTGGGAAGCAAGCCGAAGTGCAGTAGAAGATAAAATGCTTGAATATGGTATTAAAGCGGAATTTCTTGGACCAGAAGCAGAAAACGCCGAAACGCAACAAACTATCTTTGCAAATGCATTGATCAGAAAACCAGCTGCAATTCTGGTTGCTCCTAGCAATCCCGATGGAATAACGGATTTAATTAATCAAGCTACCAATGCCGGAATCCCTGTGTTTACAATTAATACAGATGCTCCTAACAGTAGCCGCGCGTTTTATATTGGTACAGATAACGCTTTGGCAGGGTATGAACTTGGTAAAAAATTCGCTGAATCTATTGGCGGTAAAGGAAGCATAGCTATCTTTCATGGTTCCTTCCAATCGATCGTTGATGGTCAACGTGTAGATGGTTTCAAAAAAGCAATTGCTGAATTTCCTGATATCCAGATCGTCGAAACGATTGAGACAGTACTTCCAGCTGACGCAACCGTAGCGGCTATAACTCCTGATTTCGTTCTGGAATCACATCCTGACCTTGTTGGCATCTTCAGCGTTACTGGCGCCAGCGCTGCAGAGGTAGGCACCGCATTAAAAACAAAAGAAAAATGTGGCTTGATCAAAGTATTTGGATTTGGTTCAGTTCACCAAGGGGTGGAACTAATGCGTGAAGGGTGTATTCAGTCATTTGCCTCTGAGAAGCCTTATCAGATGACGAGCCAAGCAATCGATATGATGATCGCATACCTCGCCGGAACAACTGACCAACCAAAATTGACTGATATCGGGGTTGAGATAGTAACACCAGAAACGTTAGAAGCCTTTTTGAAAGCCAATAACTAAAAAACCAAATTAATCGACGCATAAAAAATGCCAGATTATTTATTTTCCAATAATCCGGCATTTTTTATGAGATTTGGTTTGATCCAAAGCAGCAGGTTTAAAGTTCCGCGCGCAGGATGTGTGTAATGATGGAAGCGCCACTGCCTCCGATATTTTGAGCCATGCCGATCTTGGCGTTTTCAACCTGAGTTTCTCCACACTCTCCACGCAATTGCTGCACAACTTCTACTAGCTGATACATTCCAGTTGCCCCAACGGGGTGCCCTCGTGCCTTTAATCCGCCACGAGTGCAAACTGGTATCTTTCCATTGATGGCGATCTCATTATCCAGCCCCAGTTGTGGGCCTCTTCCTCTTTCAGCGAAACCGCAAGCCTCAAGTGATAAGGCTGCCAAATTGGAGAAAGCATCGTGTAATTCGAAAAGGTCGATATCGTCTTTTGTAATATTTGCCATCTCATATGCTTTTTTTGCGGAGAGGTAGGCGGCTGTAAGGAACAGCGGGTCTTTGCGACTGTGTACCGCGATCGTATCGGTGTTCGCTCCAGACCCAGCCACTAAAATTCTAGGTCGTCCGGGTTGAGGGTGGACTTTATCAGCAGGAACAATGATCATAGCAGCCGCTCCATCACCTATGGGTGAGGCATCAAGTAGATTGATCGGTGTTGCGATCATCGATGACCGCTCGAAATTATCCACGGTGATTTTCTCTTGCAGGCGGGCGTATTTGTTGTAACAGGCGTTGTTGTGAGAATTGATTGAAAAAGGGGCAAAATCGGCGTGTTTCCAGCCATATTCATGCATATATCGCCGCATGATCAATGCATTGAGACTTACGAAGGAAACACCTTGTTCTACTTCATAATCGGCGTCGGCCGCGGTCGCGAGAGCTGCGGTTACATCCTTCCCGGCTTTATCGGTCATTTTTTCGACACCAACAACGAGAGCGCTCTCAAGCTCGCCAGAAGCAACCGCCATGAGGCCTGCTCTAAAGGCGGCGCTTCCTGATGCGCAAGCCGATTCGATCTTCATTGCTTCCTTCCCCCACATCCCTACCCAGTCAGTAATAAACGTTCCAAGCTGGTTTTGGCCGCCAATGAGAGGGGATAGCATATTCCCAACATAGAGGCCGTCGGGGAGTTTGATGTTCGCGTCGTCCATTGCCGCAAAGCAAGCTTCGCCGGCTAATTCACGCAAGGATTTATCCCAGTGTTCATCAACCACTGTTTGTCCAATTCCTAAAATCGCAACAGGTCTCATTCCATTCTCTCCATAAAGTAGTACATTGTTATTTTACATAACAAAACTATCAAAGCCTATCTAAGTTATCCCTTGGTTATAATTAGAGCAGTAACAAGTATAAATAAAAAAGGATTTGAAAGATCACATGAGAAAAACACTTCTTGTTTTGTTAATTCTAGTTGTACTGATCGCAGGATGCGTAAACCAAATGGATAAATCGGATAACTCTTCAGGGCAGGCAAAATTACCCAAACTGGAAGGCGTTTGGACGGTTACGCTCAATCAATCTGGGGGTTTGTTGGGCTTATCAAGAAATTTGATCGTTACAAGCAGTGAAGAAGCAATCCTCTTCGACCAAAAAACGATGAGCTATCTACCCGGCGCTCTGAAAAAAGATCAAGTCGCAAAATTTAGTACTGAATATGAAAACGTTGCTATAACGAATGTAACAAAGAAAAATGAGTGCGCTGATTGCTTTCAATATGATCTGCTTATTGAAGTTGGCAAAACTAAGCTAAATCTTACTTATAATGACCTTGACGCTGGTCAAAATGGGTTAGGAGCATTAACTCAATATATGGTTAGCCTTATGGATGAGGCTGCTAGGAAATGACTGTTACGGAAAAAGAGTTAAACGTTACGATCCGTGATTGCTTATCTGATTTCCATCCCGACTCTGCTAAATATTTGCTGGACCAAAGCGTTAGGATCGGCCGCAAACCAATGAATCAAAGCACTAGCGCCAAATGGGCGTTTGGATCAAAGATAGTTCTAAACTCGCACATTTTCCCCACTGGAATCGATCTCAAAGACCCTATGCTTCTGTCTACAATCGCTCACGAGATCAGGCATTTACAACAAGGCCCAATCGTCGCATTCTCGGTTTACGGTGAGCTGGATGCTTGGCAATTGGGTTTTCAACTTTATTATTCGAAAGTAAACCGGGCAATGCCGACAGTATTATCGGATCTAATGGCTTTACCACTTGTTTTAGATAGATCGGTCTTGAAGACAGCAAGAAAATTAATGTTGGTATATGCAGGCAAAAAATATCGTATTGATCTTTACCCATTATTTCCAATCACGAAAGAAATTAGGTATTTGCTTGGTTTCGATAAAAACAAAATTCAAAAATGAAACAAAAAGCCCTTAGAATTCATCAAGATAAGTAACAAATCAATATCGAGGAAAATATGACTTTCAATTTAGGCTCCATTTCTTCTATCCCTACCCATGGGGAAGAAAAACATGTAAAAGTACTTGTGTTAGGCTCCGGCCCTGCTGGGCTATCCGCGGCGTTATACGCTGCTAGGGCTGATCTATACCCAGTAGTACTCACTGGTATGGAATTAGGCGGGCAGGCATCCTTGACACATACGATCGAAAATTACCCTGGGTTTCCAGATGGCGTTGGAGGTTCGGAATTAGGAGATCTTTTTCAACGTCAGGCCGAGCGGTTTGGCGCAAAGGTGGAGTTCGACACTGCCAATAGTGTTGATCTATCTCAACGGCCTTACAAGGTTGTTTCAGATAACGCTGTTTATTTCACTGAGACGCTGATCGTATCAACAGGCGCAAGACCGAATCACCTCGAGATCCCTGGGGAAGTGGAATTGACCGGTAAAGGAGTTTCGTATTGCGCCACGTGTGATGGTTGGTTCTTTAAAGATAAGCAAGTTGTTGTTGTCGGTGGCGGTGATAGCGCTCTAGAAGAAGCCTTGTTTCTTACTCGATTTGCTTCCAAGGTAACCATCATTCATCGCAGAGACTCGTTCCGAGCTGGCAAAGTGTTGCAAAAACGAGCATTACAAAACCCCAAAATTGAAATCATTTGGAATACCGTTGTTACCGAGGCTAATGGGAAAGAAAAATTAACGTCGCTAAAAATTAAAAATCTTGCCACTAATGACCAAAAAGAATTTGTGACGGATGGTTTGTTTGTTTTCATTGGACACACACCGAATACCCAAATGTTTGTCGGTCAATTAGAGATGGATGATCTCGGTACGATCATCTCGAACAAATTTATGGAAACCAACAAGCCGGGTATTTTTGTCGCGGGGGAGGTCACCGATTCACACTTTAGGCAGGTGATCACATCCGCTGGCATGGGTGCTGCCGCCGCAATTCAGGCGACACATTTCTTGGAAAACGAAGAATTTTCGGTAAAATAGTCCGTTTTGATAGCAATAATTACATAAATTAAAATACAAGGTGACAAAAGGAACTTACAAAACATTCCTTTTCCCCTTAAAATTAGAATGATATTGACTGGTAAACCCAGAAAATCGATAAATCTTGTTTTTTCCTTGGAGGAATGATGGCAAAGGTTTCTATTATTGGCGCTGGCATGACCGGTGCCACAACCGCACATTGGCTGGCGGAACGTGAATTAGCTGATATCGTTCTTGTGGATGTATTGGAGGGTATGCCACAAGGAAAAGCCTTGGATATGTTCGAGGCTATGCCGATCATTGGCAAGGATGTCAGTATAGTTGGTTCAAACGATTATTCCGCAACAACTGGTTCAGATATTATCGTTATTACAGCCGGTTTGCCGCGCAAACCAGGCATGAGTCGTGATGATCTACTTACGATCAATGCTGACATTGTTGGTAAAGCTACCCTCGAGACATTAAAATATTCCCCCGATGCCATTTTTGTGATCTTAACCAACCCATTGGATACAATGGCTTACCACGCCATGAAGGTTGGGAAATTACCTGCTCATCGTGTTATTGGTCAGGCTGGCATTCTTGATTCCGCTCGTATGCGTGCCTTTGTTGCTTTAGAAACTGGTGTTAGTGTTGAGAACATCAATTGTTTCGTTTTGGGCGGTCATGGCGATGAAATGGTTCCTCTCACGAAGGCTTCCAACATTGCAGGCATCCCACTTTGTGATTACATCCCCGCAGAAAAATTAGAAGCTATCGTCAATCGAACCCGTAAGGGTGGCGGTGAGATCGTTAATTTACTCAAAACCGGTTCTGCTTTCTATGCTCCATCCGCCGCGATCGCTCAGATGGTTGAAGCGATTCTAAAAGATAAGCACCTCATCGTTCCTTGCGCTGCTTATATGAATGGCGAATATGGCCTAACCGATATGTTCTTTGGTGTGCCGGTTCAACTAGGCCGCAAAGGTATTGAGCGCATTGTAGAATACAAGCTCGATGCTGACGATAAGGTTGCTTTCGACAAATCCGCAGCTTCTGTCAAGGAAACAATTGAAGCGCTCAAGGGTTTGGTTAAACTTTAATTCAAGAAATGAGAGGTAATTATTTTTAATTACCTCTATCTTTTTCTAAAGGAGCAATTATGATTCTGCACGATAAGATCGCTGAACAATTACCTTCTTGGCGCGAGCGCTATAAAGCTTTAGCGAAAGAACATGCTGAAGTTGTTGTTGACAAAGTAACCATTGGCCAGGTTGTTGGTGGTATGCGCGACATCAAATCCCTCGTTACCGATATTTCCTTTGTTGATCCTGCTGAAGGTATTCGTTTTAGAGGCAAGTCAATTCCTGAAGTACTAAAACTGCTTCCAAAACCTCGCGGCGCAAAAATGCCTTATGTAGGCGGTTTGTATTATTTGCTGATGGTAGGGGAAGTTCCAACCCGCGAACAAGCACAAATAGTAGAAGCTGAATGGGCAGCCAGATCAGATGTACCCGATTATGTTTACAAAATGATCAAGTCCATGCCTAAAGAAACACATCCAATGACCTTGCTGTCCCAAGCCGTGTTAGCTTTGCAGAATGATTCCGCTTTTGCATCAGGTTACCATGCTGGGATGAAGAAAGACGTTTACTGGGAAGCCGCTCTTGAGGATAGCATGTCCCTCACCGCGAAATTACCAGTTATCGCGGCCTTTATTTACCGAATGAAATACTATGGCGAGACCAAGAAGCCAAAGTACAGCTCCAAACTAGATTACGGCGCAAATTTTGCCAAAATGATGGGTGTAGAAGATAAAAAGGGATACGCCGAATTAGCTCGCCTTTATTTCATTCTTCATAGCGACCATGAATCAGGTAATGTTTCAGCCCATACCATGCACCTAGTAGGTTCAGCCTTATCTGATCCATTCCTTTCCTTCTCCGCCGCGCTTAATGGGCTCGCTGGTCCATTACATGGTTTAGCCAATCAGGAATGTCTCGGCTGGTTGCTGGATGTTTATAAGATGTTTGGCAAAGTCCCTTCTCGTGATGAATTGTATAAATTCGCTTGGGATACATTGAACAGCGGGAAGGTCATCCCTGGATACGGTCACGCTGTTTTGCGCGTACCGGACCCTCGCTACACGGCCCAAATGAAATTTGCCAAAGAACGCTTTCCCCAGGATGATCTTGTTCAGCTTGCGGATATGGTTTTCGATGTTGTTCCTACCGTTCTTCGAGAACAAGGAAAAGCAAAGAATCCGGCCCCCAATGTCGACGCGATCTCAGGCACTTTGCAGTATTACTACGGCGTTCGCGAATTTGATTTCTACACCGTTTTATTTGGTGTTGGTCGTGCTTTAGGCGTAACCCCCAACTTTGTATGGGCAAGAGCCCTTGGTCAGCCACTCGAGAGACCAAAGAGCCTTTCCACAAAAATGCTCGAAGATATAGTCAAAGCTGCTCAAACAGCGTAATCGTAGTTTTCCTAACAAAAAGGAGACCACATTGCTTGTGGTCTCCTTTTTGTTAACTTATTTCTTCGATCTCGTATTTTGGAATTTTTCGTATCGCCAAGTAATGATCGAGATCGGGCGTTTTGTTTTCGTATTCAACATTCATCAGGTCGCTGCTGATGATAAATTCAGCGGTGGCACGGTTTGAGGCGGTGGGGATGTTGTAAAGAACCGCCAAGCGAAGTAAAGCTTTAATGTCTGGGTCGTGGGGCTGTTGTTCTAGAGGATCCCAGAAAAATATCAGAAAGTCGATCTTTCCTTCAGCGATCTTAGCGCCAATTTGTTGGTCACCACCGATTGGGCCGCTTTTAAAATGAGTGATGGGCAATCCAAGTTCATTTTCGAGCATACTGCCTGTTGTCCCTGTTCCAAATAAGTGATGATGGCTAAGCGTTTCGCGGTTGAACTTAGCCCACTCCAAAAGGTCTCTTTTTTTATTATCGTGTGCTACCAAAGCGATACGCTTTTTAAGCCCGATGACGTTTAAATTTTCCATATATCTTACCTTCGTTTCTAAAGATCCCCTCAAACTTTTGTTTGTGATTTCTTTCATAAAGGGGTTTTTTTAAGTGTAACATCAAAAAAACGCATTGTTAGCGCGGATAAAAAAAGGCCTCGAGAAAATCGAGGCCTTGAAGTTGTTATGGCGCTGGTGTCGCTTCAGGGGCAATACCTTGCCACGAGAACACTCTTTGAAGTGATAATTCGCCAGCTTCGGCCCAAATAGTTTGGCCTTGGTCATCAGAACCAGATTGCCTTACGCTGACAATGTACCAGCGGAAGATATGCGGAGCGCTATCGCTTGGTCGGAAGGTGGGTGGAATGATAAATTTGGTATCTGAAACATAATCAACCAACCTTCGGCCAACACCTTCGGTTACGTCCTCAATGACGACCATATACTTTTCATTCTCGCGTAATGTACCGATGGAAGCCCATTGGAGGGTGATGCTATCGGTTGCGAGTGTAAAAGAAGCGCCATCAGCTGGGAGCAATAAGTTCGCCGCTGGGTATGGGGGTGGATTTGTTGGTGTGGGAGTGGGGCCGGGTGTGGCTTCCCGTTCGCATAATGGGATCGTTAGGTTGAGGCCTAAGAAAACAGTATCCGTCGCGAGTCCATTATAGTTTTTGATGGCGTCCGCGGGAACTGCGTAGTTCGCGGCAATAGACCCGAGTGTATCATTTGCTTGTACTGTGTAGATCACTTTTTCGCAGGCAGATAGAGTAGCTTGGGCTGGTTCCAGCGTGTTTGTCGCGGCAGGCATTGGTGTTGGGGTTGGGAATGGTACCTTAAGTACCTGACCGATGGAAAGCGTATTGCACGCTGCCGGTAAATTGTTGAGGATAATGATGCTCTGGACGGAAACATTAAAGCTAACAGCAATGGAAGTGCACGAATCACCTGTGGCGACCGTGTAATCAAAGGGTGGCTGCGTAGTAGAGGTTGGAACAGGAGTTGATGTTGGTGCTTCGGTAAAGACCACAGTTTGGGTTATGGTTGGTGTTACTGTAGCTGTGACATCCCCCGTTTTCGTGGTTGTCCCACCTGTCATTGAAATGACGATGTAAACTAATACCGCGCCAGTTACCAAAAAAAGTGCCAATAAACCGATAGCCGCTGGCAGACTCAAGGTAATTTCAGGAATACGGCTGGCCTGAACAGATTCGGGTTTTTTTGCTCTCCCGGTTTTATGGATCTCAGTTCCACACACAGCGCATACAACGGCGGTATCAGATAAGTGAGTTCCACATGTTGGACAAATTGTTTTCAGTTGTTTTTGTGCCTTATTATTATTCATACAAGGAACAATTATACCATCACAGTTTTCCCGATAAGAAAGGTAAGGTCTAAAACTCTTCTCTCATAATGCTATAATCGAAAACAATGAATGATTCAAATCTTTACAGAATGATGTATCTTATACGGAAATTCGAGGAACGTGCGTTAACCGAATTTTCTTCTGGCAATCTGGTTGGAACGACACATGCTTACATTGGTCAAGAAGCGAACGCGGCCGGGCTTCTCCATCACTTGGTTGATGGCGATATTGTGTGGAGTAATCACCGTTGTCATGGCCATTTTCTTGCTTATGGTGGGGACGCCACTCAACTTGCCGCTGAATTGATGGGAAAAGAGACTGGCGTAGTTGCCGGGCGCGGTGGAAGCCAGCATATACATTGGAAGAATTTTTATTCCAATGGTATACAAGGCGGAATCGTACCGGTAGCTACAGGTATGGCTTTTGCTCAGAAGCTCGATGATACAGGAAAGATCGCGGTTGTTTTCATTGGTGATGGAACCCTTGGCGAAGGAGCTTTGTATGAAACGCTCAATCTAGCATCCCTGTGGAGTATCCCGGTGCTGATCGTGGTGGAAGAAAATGGTTACGCACAAACAACCCCGGTTGAGCAAGGGGTTAGCGGTAGTATTGTAGGTCGTTTTGAAGCCTTCGGGATCAAAACTTATGAATTGGCATCGAGTGATGTTGTTGAAGTGAGTGCGTTAGCTCATAAAGCGATTAATCACGTGCGAGGTAAGACCGCTCCAGCGGCGCTCATTCTGCACACTCATCGATTTTCGGCGCATAGCAAAGGGGACGATACACGGGATAAAGAGGAAGTGAAAAAACTAAGGGAGACCTCTGATCCTTTGGAACTTCATCGTTCACGGATTCAGGTGGATGAGCGGAAGATTATCGAGGCGGAAGTTATGTTTCTTGTTGACGATGCTTTCAAATCCGCTTATGACGCTCCGTATCCCATTTTGCGGGAGGAGTTGAAGTAGCCGATGGCAACTGTTCTTGAACGATTAAATTTCGCGTTGCTCGATTCTATGGGGAAAAACAAAAATGTGATCCTTTTGGGGGAGGATATTCTTGACCCATATGGTGGCGCCTTTAAAGTAACCAAAGGATGTTCGAGCAAATTTCCTGAAAGAGTTTTTACAACACCAATTTCTGAAGCTGCGATAACGGGAATTGCCAATGGTCTTGCTTTAGCAGGGAAAATCCCTGTGGTGGAAATTATGTTTGGCGATTTTGTAACATTGATCGCTGATCAATTGATCAACCACGCTTCAAAATTCCGGTGGATGTATAACGATCAGGTACGGGTTCCAATCGTTGTTCGCACGCCAATGGGCGGACGAAGGGGTTATGGACCGACCCACAGCCAATCGCTCGAAAAGCTCTTTCTTGGAGTTCCCGGGCTTATAACCTTAGCGCCAAATGCCTATCATGACCCTGCAATCCTACTTCAAACCGCCATTTTGAAAGAAAAAGATCCGGTACTCTTCATCGAACATAAACTTTTGTACACCACTTCTCTTTTAGGAGCAGACGCGGGTGAATTGATCGACTTTGAGATCACGGATCATTTAGGGAATTATCCCTCAGCAACGTTTAAATTTAAGGGTGTTGAAGAACATCAAGCCACAATCGCTACGTATGGATATAACTTTGAACTTGCTCGTAAGGCAGCGTTGCAATTAGCGTATGAACAGGAACTCTTTTGTGAGATCGTGTTGGTAACCCAACTTTCCCCTTTCCAGATCGACGCGGTCTCAGATAGCGTTACACGCACCCGAAAATTGATAACGATCGAGGAAGGAAGTGGCACGATGGGTTGGGGTGCTGAGATTGCGAGCCAGACCGCTTCACAAATACCCGCCTTCAGATTAGTGCGGATCGCCGCACTGGATTTGCCTATTGGGAATTCGCGTACACTTGAAGAACAGATTCTACCGAGTTTGGATGAAATCCTTCAAAGAGTACGTACTTTTTTAGTTCAGTAAACCAAAAATAAAAAAAAAGCGAGGGCTTTCCTCGCTTTTTTTATTGGTCAGTCTAAATCTAACTTACAGAATTTCTACAACGCCTTCAGCCACAGCACCTTCAGGATTAGCAAGTTTATAAACCTGACCAACGAGGTGGGCATCAAAAGCAGAGATCATTGCCGATGTAAATAGCGCGCCAACACCACAAAGTAAAGTGCCGACGGGGGATAGAATCATAGCGGCGACCATTACCAACAAGAAGCTTAGGATATATTTCCCGAATCCTGCCTTGACGGTGGCTATTACTTCTTTAAATTTGAAAGCTTGACCTAATTCACCGGTTGCGGCTAATCTGCCTCTGGCTGCTTGGGCCATAATACCCGCTAGGAAGAGGATTGGTAGGGAAATGCACCAAACGCAAAACATTACGACACCAAAAATACCGGATGCCATATCATTTGATGAAAAATCGCCATTTTCGGTCATACCAAACAAACCCGCAAAACTAAGACCCCAGGCACAAACAAAAAATAGAATCAATGGTGAGAAGTAGCCGAGTTGAACAAGGAAAACCTTAAAGCCGTTGGACATAAGAGCGCCAAAATCAGAAAATTCGGGTAAAGTTTCTAATTCGTTTTTAATAACTCGCCGACTTATTTCTAACGCCCAGCCTAATAAAACAAAAACCCCAACGATCGGAATTAAAGAAATTAGGGCCGCGATTGCGATCTTTTTTAACCACTCAGGATCGTCAAAAATAAAGGAAATTGCTCGATTAAAATTCATAGATAGACTCCTTAAAATTTAGTTTGATTAATTATGAATGAAAACAAGTAAAATTACAAACATCTAAAGTAAACGATCGGTTAACGAATGATTCTCTCAAAAATAATTATACCTATGTTGAACGCAAATGAGCCAGAAGCTACTTTGATTGAGATCCTGAAACAGGATGGCAACTTGGTGAAGACGGGTGATTTGCTTTTTACCATCGAGACCACGAAAGCCGCTTCGGATATTCAAGCGGAAGCCGATGGAACTTTGCGAGTTGTGGCAAGCGCAGGAAACACCATGATGGTTGGCGATGTGATTGCGTACATCACCTCCGAACCAAATGAGCCGATACCGGTTGAGACAGCCAAAGCAAAACACGCCATTTCGGATGTGATTACCAGTGAAATGCGCATTACAGAGCCGGCACGAAAATTGGCATTGCAATCAGGCATAGCCTTAGCATCTTTGCCAATCGATCGTTTGGTTACAGAATCGATGGTAAAAGCCTTGATCGCGTCATCTGAAATAAAGATCAAATCTGTTGACCCAAAGAAGATCTTTGTTTATGGCGCAGGCGGACATGCAAAAGCGATCATGGAAATGATCACCGCAATCGGATTGCACGAAATCATGGGTATCATCGACGATGATTCAGCGCTTACCGGTGAGAAGATCCTTGGCCACTCCGTGCTCGGAATTGGGAATGGAATGGCTCTAGGAAAACTTCAGGATGATGGCGTTGGTTTAGCCGCAAATGGAGTTGGTGGAATTATCAATATCAATGTACGAAAAATGATCTTTGACAGGTTGGAAAAGAATGGCTTCTCGTTGCCCGCCTTGTGTCATCCAAAAGCAACCATCGAGGATTCGGCGGTCATCCAAGAAGGTGTTCAAGTGTTTGCTAATGCTTACGTAGGCTCATCGGTCGTCTTAAGAACAAAATGTATGATTAACACTGGCGCGATCATTTCGCACGATTGTGTGATCGGCGAGTTATCTCATATAGCGCCGGGAGCAATGTTGGCAGGGGGTGTGATTGTTGGGAAGCAAGTTTTGGTTGGTATGGGTGTCACCACCGCGATTGGGGTAAAGATCGGGGATGGGTCGCGAATTGGAAACGGCTCGAGCATTCTCAAAGATGTTCCAGCTAAAACGATCATTCCCGCTGGAAAAGTGTGGAATTAATTTTTTCGGAGGTTCAATGATTGACCCAGTAGTTTTTACAATCCATCTAGGTTCGATCGAGTTTGCCCTAAGGTGGTATGGCGTTTTAGTAATGCTTGGTGTGATTGTTGGTGGAACATTTGCCAATAAAGAAGTCACTCGACGTGGCGGTGATGGCGAAGTAATATGGGATGCGATGATCTGGCTTTTACCTATCGGAATATTAGGTGCAAGGTTATGGTATGTTGTTAACGCTACCATCGGCGGGAATCCCTACTATATAAACAACCCGATCCAAATAATTAATATTCCCCAAGGTGGGCTGCACTTTTTTGGGGGACTGGTTTTTGGAGCGATCACCTTATATATTTTCTTAAAACAAAAGAATTTGGATTTTTGGTTATTTCTGGATTCAATCGCTCCGGCCGCGTTACTTGGGCAGGCTGTTGCCAGACCAGCCAACTTTATTAATCAAGAATTATATGGTCAGCCAACGACATTGCCTTGGGGGATCAAGATCGACGCAATCCACCGATTACCTCTTTTCAACGATCTCCAAATGTTCCCAGTGGAAACAACTCGTTTTCACCCGACATTTGCCTATGAAATGATATGGAATATTATCGGTTTTTTAATAATTATGGTTTTAATTCGGAAGGTGTCGCGATTTAGCAAGCCAGGTTCAGCTTTTGTATTGTGGTTGTTAATTGCCGGCATCGGTAGAACTTTCATTGAATTTTTTAGACCAGACCAACCGATTTTAGCCGTGGGCTGGTTAACTACTTCGATGTTGGTTTCCTTCTTGATGGCATTGGTTGGATTAGTGTTGGTCTTACTCCGTATAGGGGTTTTGCCTTGGAAGAATACCATTTTCCCTGATCAGTATACCCTTGCGCTGGAAGATAAATAAGTTTAGTAGAACCGGCTGCAAAATAGGTAAACCCAAAACAAGGTAGAACAAAAAAAGGACTGAATTCTGATTTGACCAGAGCTCAGCCCTTTTTTATTAATCGTTCGCCAATTGACCTTCCGCTGAGAAAAGGGGTGGCGATTGTTTCGGGCGAGAGATAGCACCCGCGGATAGATCCGAATTGGTGGGTTGTTCCAGATCTGCTCGATCGAAATTAAATCTCTCAAAAACTTCTTGGTAGGTGTTTAGAATCAATTCACGGCTGTATCCCATTTGTTCATAATTATATTTATGACCAGATCGGTATGTCCTTGTTTCTTCGATGGCGCGCTTGATGATCTTTTTCAAACCTGGGCTTTCATGGTATCCAAAATTAAAATATATCTTACGAATCATTTCTTCCGGGTACCGCACCAGTTCGTCATAATTTAGGATGATGTGGTTCGGGGAGGGATTTTCATCAAGTATTCGAATAGGGTACTCGTACCAATATTTTGCAAGATCCAGCACTTGTTGTTGGTAAATGTATTTATGGCCAGTATCGCTAAACATATTCCAAGCGTAACTCAACCAACTCACTGTGGATGGGAGCATATCGAGAGGGTTGCGGGCGAGATAAAGAATGCGGGCATCAGGGAAGGTCGTCATAAGGGATTGGATCTTCGCGCTGGACGCTGGACTTTTGGAAACAAAATGTACGTTACCGCCATGTGCATACAGATGTCTTTGTACGCAAGACCGGTAAAACCCCATTATTTTTTCTTTTTCAAGGGTCGCAAGTTCTTCGTCAAATTTGATGAATGGAGGAAGGTCCTCTAAAAAAGGAAACATAAAGCTTACGAAAAAGGTAGACCAAATATGCAACAACACATTTTCGTCTTCTTCGGGTTCAAACATACTAATTTTGTGTATCTGTACTTTGCCAAGGGAATTCCCATCAACTCCCTTCATTGCTTTGTTGAGGGGTGCCCCAAAAATATGATCGATCTTGGAAAAAAACTTGAAGATCTTGCGCTGAGTAATTGACGGCATTAAGAAAATATCAACAGTTCGCATACTAGTGAACATTTTTGTATCCCGCGACATCAACCGATGAAGGAATGTTGAGCCGCTGCGGAAATTGCCAAGAATAAAGAGGGGTTTATCGATTGGCTGTTGATGATATTGAGGGAAAAGGATCTCATCCAGAAAAAAGAAAAACCAAGTGATTAACTGAAATGGCGGCCAAATAATCAAAAAAATTATAAGGAATTTTAGCCTTTTCATCTTTAGTGGGGCAATCGTTTTGTTTGATCGAAATATAGATTTGACCAATAACCGCCACATGAGCGGAAAATTGTAGGGCATTAGGCTTGGTTTCCTTTAGTTAGATTAGTTCGAAAACAACTCCTAATCTTATCAGAATTAATTTGTGCCGATCTTTCTGCCTTACATAATTTATTCGAAAGTGCATTGGTTATGAAATGAAATCCGCAATTTTTCTAATTGTTTTCAGCGTTTTAACTGCTAGGGCAACATAATTATTCGGCTATCTATCTTGGCCATTACCAGCTACCGACGAGATTCTGTTAGAGGGTAATTTTCGCCCCATTTTGCTTGAGAGAATCGATTACCGCGAAGGATGCTTTTGTCACGGCGATTAAATCTGCGTAGGGAATGGGTGGGATACCTAATTTAATCGCTTTGGCGAATTCGACCATCTCATTTTTGTGACCTTTATCCTGCTTGAACCCGGATTTTTCCGTTGAGTGCGACCCATTATGCACTATTTGGAGGGTAGCGTAATCATCAAGGATGGCGATCTTGCCGCCGCAAAAAACTTCGATATACTCCTTTGAAAAGCTTTTATCGCCGTTCGCGAGGTAATCGACGACACCTATTGATCCATCCGCAAAGGTGAAGGTCATCGTAACATTATCATCGTTGTATTTGCCATTGTTTGGTAAGGCAGTGGCATTCACTGAAACCGGAGGCGTTCCTACCAAACTGGTCAGTAAATCGATGAAATGGCAGCCTTCGCCAATGATTCGGCCGCCGCCAAGTTCTGGATCATGGGTCCAGTGGTTGAGCGGTAAATAACCGGCATTCACTCGATAGTGGATGTAAAAAGGTTCAATTCGATTCGCAAAAAATGCGCGTAGTTTTTGAACTAAAGGAGCGAATCTACGATTGTACCCAACAGTTAAGATTCCTTGTTTCGCGGAGTTGATCGCCTCGATCACTTGATCCAATTGGGTTTGGTTCAAGGCAAGAGGTTTTTCAACGAAGACATTTTTCCCTTTTTGTAATGCTTCAACAACGAGGTTGGAGTGTGAATTATGGCGA
>CAZSLN010000033.1:0-24429 GCA_964607645.1 uncultured Anaerolinea sp. | reverse complement strand
AAGTTGTTGTACAGCGGCAGTATTCTCCCCCGTAACAACGATGATTTGTTGAATACCTATCTCTCTAAAGGTCTCGATGCTTTTTTCAAGTACCGTGCCCTTACCCCACGGTAAAAACATCTTTGGCTGCCCCATTCTTTTTGATAACCCCGCCGCTAAAATGATTGCGGCTATCTCAGTCATCCAGATCCTCTTGGTCGTAGTCTATCAATCTCTGATAATCTTCCACGGTATCCACATCGATCAGCATCTTGCCATCAAACCACTCCAAATAATTCACTTCATATTTAGTAAACAATTGCCGCCCGCCGGCATCCCCTTCCAGCAAGTTGAAATCAGGGAAGGTGCTGCGGTCAAACAAGACCGGGTTGCTTCGTTTGCCGCCAACCAACGGAGCGACAACCGCCGATGAGGATCGGCTGTGCTGTTCTACCAAAGCCTGGATGAATTCGCTGCTGATCTGCGGTTGGTCCCCCAACAAGAAGATAGCCCCACCGCACGTCGTCGGCAGCTCTGCCAAACCTGCCTTAACCGAGGTGCTTTGCCCATCCATCCATCGTTCATTATGGACAATTTTTACCGAAACACCCGCAAGCGCTTTCCTCAGCGCTGCATCATCTTTCCCGGTAACCACGATCACTGGGTCCAGCCCAGCCAACAAGGCGGTTTCAGCGATCCGCCTCACAAAGCTCTTCCCTTTGTACTCCAAAAGCAATTTACTAGCCCCAAAACGGCTTGAAGCTCCCCCAGCCAGCACAATACCCGAGATCTTTTCCTTTACGGAAAAAACCAGCCCTGGCATTGGGTTTAAGGCGCAAATAACCACCCCATCAAAGGCATCAGTGCATAAATCAGCGACCTCTCCGCCATTCGCGCGTTCCCAATCCGTATTGGCGTTGGTCAGCAACAATCGTTTCTGCGCTGCATCGGGAATATTCTTTTTTCCACCAAGGGGATGATTCAGTACAGCTGCCAAATCCTTCGTAGTGACCGTTTCGCCAAGGCTCAACCCGCTCAACGCTGAAAACACCTCTGGCCGGTGAACGAACTCTTCCGTCAGCGGTTTTCCCAAATTTGTCAAACCCGCGACAACCACCACGACGTCCACAAAAGACGGAATGGCAGGTTCATGTGGTCCAGGCGCTTTCATCGATAATCTCCGCGAACCATCCGCTTCGATCAGGAAAGGAATATTCTTATCTTTACAAAACGCGTAAATGCGTTTGATCTGATCCTCTGTTGGAGCCAACAACCGATCCCCAACCTCATTCAATGGTCCCGTCACTAAGATCACTTCATGGCTAAGATCTTCATCGAGCATTCGCTCGAATTCGGTATCTTCATAAATTAATATATGGCGGTTTGCCAAAACATCTTGGGAGCTGGCTAAATGCGTGGTTGTGGTAACAATGGCGGGGGCAAGTTCACGCGCCACTTCAAACATGCTGGTGGTTTTTCCGCCTGCGCCAACAAAAGCGACAGCCTGCCCTTTTTCTATACGTAGCGCACGGGATAGGTGAGCCGTTTTAGCTTGCATAATTTCTATTTTGGTGAACAATCAACGCTTCCAGCACACCGCCCGCAACCGCGAAAGCTTTATCAGATACCGAGGTGCAATAGCTTGGGTCATTTCTGGCGTCAACATCCCCCAGCTTTACCCCGCTCTGGATCAACGTTCCGTCCCGGATCATCCCCCGTATCACGCCGCCGATCGGGGCATGCACGTCTATTTCTCCAACCTGTGCCATTAGTTCGCCTGCCTCCACAGTAGCGCCAATATCCGTGATCACCCGCACAATACCCGTACAAGGCGCGCGAAACACCCGGCGCGCATCGCCTTCGGGTAAGCCGGTATCAGCGTTAGTAGAACCAGTCCAGTAAACTCGTCCAAGGGTATGCCCTCGCTCGGTTTCAATGGCGGCATGGCAATTTTTTCCAGGGGAAAACCCAGGTCCTAAACCCACAATAAAGAGATCATCTTGAATCAAATAATTTTGTTCCGATTTTTTTAAGCGAGAATCGATCAAAGCATCAAACCCACCGGCTTTTAGAATAGCCAAATTGGGATCGACCAAGACTGGAATGTCGTTCCCCTCCAGCATGCTCAATGCCTCTGTGGCACACCCAATTCGTCTACCGGTGATGCCCTCAATGGTGATCGCGCCATCATAGATCGCTTCAGAAAACGAAACTTTCCGCCTCACCGAGAGCGGCTTTTCCAATTCGGTGATCACCACCTTATATCCGCACCTGATCAATTTTATGGCGATCCCGCTTGCGAGATCACCGCCACCACGAAGTATCACTTTTCGCATCGAATTTGCTTCCCGTAAAATATTTTAGCCTGTATTTTTCAAACCTGCGGCAATTCCGTTGATGGTCAAAATAACCGCTTCGCGCAGAAGTTGGGTCTGCTCATTTTCTTCGGTCATCGATCTCAACCGTTTCAGCAGCTCAACCTGCAAAAAGCTGAGCGGATCGATATACGGGTTTCGTAACTGAACCGCTTTTTGGGTGATCGGCTCCGATTCCATTAAGCTCATATGCCCGCTGATCTTCATTACCAACGAGCAAGTTAGCTCATATTCTGTTTTAATGATGTTGAACAGATCCGCCCCATCATCCTCATCCGCCAACAATTGGGTGTACATGCTGGCAATGCTCATATCAGCCTTCAACAAAGAGGATTCAGCGTTGTTCAGCAAGGTATTAAAAAATGGCCAGCGTTGGTACATCTCTTGTAAAGTGGTTAGGTCACCAATAGCCGAAAGCCCACTCCCCAACCCGTACCATCCAGGTAAATTAAAGCGGCTTTGCATCCATGAGAACACCCAAGGGATTGCCCGAATACTTCGGACGCTGGTGCCAACCTTTCGTGCCGATGGCCGTGAGCCCAGATGCAGCTTGGTGATCTGATCCAGAGGAGTCACTTTTTGCCAAAATGTGTTGAACTCTGGGGTTTCATAAACCAAACCGCGGTAAACGCTCAAGGCTTGGTTAGAAATAACTTCCATCGTGATCCGCCAATCTGCCGGGATAAATTTTTTCTCTTTTTGAATTTGTTCCGATTCGAACGACGATGCCGATGCCAAGATCACCGCATTGACGATCTGCTCAAGGTGACGATGCGCTAACTCTGGGTTGGAATAACGCGTAGCGATCACTTCGCCTTGTTCGGTGACCCTAAACCGCCCGTGAATGCTGCCCACCGGTTGCGCTTGAATGGCTTTGTTGGCTGGCCCGCCTCCGCGCGCCACGGTGCCGCCCCTGCCGTGGAAGATGGTAAGGTTAATGCCATGCTCCAGCGAGGTTTGCGTAATGCTTTCCTGCGCTTTGAACAAGCTCCAATTCGCCATCAGGTAGCCACCGTCTTTGTTGCTGTCCGAATATCCGATCATCACCATTTGGTTTTGGTCCAACGCTTCGAGATGTTTTTTGTAAATTTTATTGTTGAACAATTCCACCAAAGTCGCTGATGAGTTTTCCAAGTCATTTACTGATTCAAACAAGGGGCATATCTGAACGGAATGCTGAACGCCTGCCCAGGTTGCCAACAGCAGCACGGTAAGCACATCCGCGGCGGACCGTGTCATGGAAATGATGATGGGGCCGATCAGGTTAGGGCCATAAACACTGTGAACCCTGCCCACCAGCTGAAAGGTAGCCCACATATCGGCTGTGGCGGTGGTTACACCCGGCTTCTCAGCCAGGTCCGGGATCGGCTTGGAGAGTAAGTGCGTTAGCAAAACAAGACGTTCGTTATCCGGCAATTCTTCAAAATTAGGGCAAAGCTCTAAAGCCCTTAGAACTTCCCCCACAGCCTTATTAAACTTGCTCGAATCATCACGAATATCGATGCGCGCCGAATGCAGCCCAAACACCCGCATTTCTCGGAAGACCGAAAGCAATTCATCATTGGCTATGATCTTCGGCAACGAACGATAGATCATCATAATGGGTTCAAGTATCTCGGAGAATCGCACCCGCGCTTTAAACTTTTCGCCCTTCAGCAATTTCCCCTTCATATCTTCCTGAGATGCCTCCGCCAGATCAGAAGCCAAAAGCGAAAGCATTAGCCGGTACGGCTCAGCAGCGTAGCGATCTTCGATGTACTGTACCTGCTCCGGCAGCGGATGCCGGCTCCTGATCCATTTTTGCACTTCCAACGATATAGGGAAACGCCGCTCGCTAATACTAAGGTGGCGAGAGAGTTCTTTGAGGTGCTTACGCAAATGCTCCACGGCAAGCCCACGGTGCAATCGATATGTTTCCGCGGTGACAGTGGAGGTAACATTTGGATTTCCATCCCGATCACCGCCCATCCACGAGGCTAATTTGAGCCAGGTTTTGTGCGTGTTGAGGGAAGGGTAGTATTTTTCCAACGCGGCATCCAGATCATCATATATCCAAGGGATAACCCGCCAAAAGACAGAATCGATGTAATACAACCCGGTTTTTACTTCATCCGTCACCGCCGGCTTGTTTACCCTATTGCGGTCGGTAAGCCACAGGGTAGAAACCTCAGCCTGCATAGACCGTTTTAGCCACTCTCTATCCTTATGGCTTCCCATCCCAAGGGTATATTCCTTCAGCAGAGAAGACAGTCGTTGAAGTTTCGAAATGGTAGTTCGCCTTCGTGATTCGGTAGGGTGAGCCGTCAGAACCAACTCGATCGATAATTCCTCCACCAAATTCCGCATCTGTTCTTCCGTAAAACCACTTTCCTTCAAAAACCGGATTGCTTCTTCGATGGTTTCTTTTCTCGGTTTACTCTCATCTCCATCCTGCCGCCGCAGAAGAAATAGCTTGTTGTTTTCTTCCGCCAGGTTTACCAGGTCGAAGTAATTAGCAAAGGCAGAAGCGACAGCCCTTGCTTCCCGCGCCGAAAGGGAGGAAATGTGTCGCACCAGCTTTGCTTCAGCTTTCGGGTCACCATTTCGCCGAGCCTTGGCAGCCGCCCGGATGTTCTCTTCGATCTCAAAGATCACCGGAGATTCAATTTCCGAAATGACCTTCCCAAGGATATCGCCAAGTAAATGAATATATTGTGAGATTTCCATCAAACGCCTTTGAAAAACAAATTTTTAGGTGTAAACACAGTGACTGTTCATAAGATACTACTCTGCGAAGATTAATCTTACCCTTAATCAGCCTGATAATCGAGCCATTTTAAACCAAAAACCACAGCAAATCAAAACTTTGCTGTGGTTTTTTTGGTCCATTTTCCCCCATTAGGCTCTACGAAACGCGGTTTATCTTATCCCCTGCCGTATCCCAAGAATTGCCCTAATTTGTCATCCAATAGATCTTCCAGCACGATCGATCCCTTTGCGTCCGCTAAAAAAACCAGATACAGGTCTTCCTGTGAAAGGATCGAACTAAACGTTCGATGTGGAAAAACCTTATTCTGCAAGTCCAGCCCGATCCATTTTTCCACTTCGTTCCTTGGCTCTGCCAATTTGCTTACCAACTCATCCAACTCTAGCCTCAGGGCTGCGTCTTGTGTTTTCTCCCATAATTTGGTAAGGGCGAAGGCAGCAATGAACGAGCTTTTTCCGGTGTGAATTTCGGATAACAGCCAAGAAAGCGCTTTGGTAAGCTGTCTTCTGTACATTCCATCCTGAGTAGTAAATCCCTCTCTGACAAAATGGGTTAGTACGATTGAAGTGATCTCAACATCATCTTCCCAGCTACCATTCAGCTTCTGCATCCGGGCAAATTCTTTCACACTAGAGAATGGTTCTTTACCTGATCTCCTCCTTGCAGATGGAGAAGGTGCGAAGTGATGAAGACGAGCAGCCAAATTTTGGCTTTCATGCACCATTTTTAATATCCTCGGGCTGCTAAAAAGATCATCCCCAAGATCTTCATTCATATAGTAGGCGTGGATATCCTCACCAAGGGAAGGAATCGCGTTACTTTGGTTAAGCATTTGAAGCCCGCTTGCGGAATATTGCATATCCATTTCTGCCATATCCAGGCCTTCAGGCATCGGCTGAGCAACATTCACCTTCATAGCGCTGTTTCGGTTGCCTTCGCTGGTCTCATCCACCGCCACAAAGGCAGTGTATCTGGTAGCTAGATCATTGGCGATAGCGAGCTGAAGCACTTGCGGTCGAATTTCATGTTCCATTACCATCCCTAGGTCAAGTCTCTGAGTCAAGTCTTGGATAATGGTTTTGGCGGTATAACGGCTCACCAAACCTTCCACCGGACACTCTATCGTCAACGGCACAGTCAGCTCTATGGTCTCTTCACCACGCATTCCTATGAAAAGCAAATTGAGTGGTTTTTCTCCAGCCATGACATATTTACCGGTAACCACCAAGGGAGAATCGCTGAACAGGTCAGGAAGTCGGTTGGGGGTCAGGTCATAGATCGCCCCACCATCACCTATCAAAGAGATACCGGTCACTTGTGCAAAATTTACCCGATCCTGAAACCGCAGCATAGCGTTCTCTATATCTTCGCCCGCTCCAATGAACTCAGCTTCACCCTTGCCCAAGCTAGCCAGCTGGGTAAGAAAAGCGCGGTTGACCGAAGGCCCAATGCCAAAAGTAAAAATGTGCGAATTCCCCAGCAATTGGTTGATGGTACCCATCACACTCGCCTCGCCCGATACCGAACCATCGGTAAGAAAGATCACATAGCGCGTTCTTTTGTGATCAGCGGGGAGAGATAAGCTGGCACGTAATGCTTCACTGATCTCGGTACCGCCACGGGCATCCACTGGGTCTAACAGGCGATCAACTTGCTCCACCGCGTTTTGGGTTACGGGTTGCACATTCGCCAAAAACTCCAATTGATCATCAAACAGCAAGATAGCAAAGGTATCCCGTTCATCCATCGAACGAAGGCAAGCGCGCATGGCGTTCTTGGCCTGTAGAATAGGTTCCCCGCACATCGACCCAGATCGATCCATCACGAACACAAACTCACGTGGAGAGGGGTTCGCTTCCACCGTTTGGCTCGGAGGCAGGATCGTTGCCATAAAAGTGCGCTCGTTGCTGTTTTTCCCCATTCGTGGCTCTACCCACACCGGCATCTGAACCGTATCGCCGGCAAACCCCCAGCGTAAAACCAGGTCGTGGTCTGGGATGACAGCTCCATCCAACTCCACTATAAATTTTCCAGCTTCTACTTCTTCCACGTTAATTTGATGTGTTGGGCTGGTAAAACCGGTAAGAGCAACCCCCGGGTTCACTTCCACCACGATCTCAATATCACCTACTAAAGCCTTATCAAAGGTATAAGGGGCATCTACGTCGGTCCTGTCAAATCGATCGCTTGGAGAGTGATATTTTGGCGTTAGGCCCATCGGGAAGATGAACTCGCCCTCATTAGAAATATAGTTAATTTTTTGCTGGTAGGTCAAAACAGTTTCAATGGCCTCGCCAGGCTGCACATTTGCCAAATTGATGGCGAAAAGGTTCTCAAGGCGCAACTCCAACAGTCCGGCACGCTTGCCCTTGCTTTTTGCCCGCTCAAACTGCTCTTTGGCTTGCAGGATCTCCTGCAGCGAAGATTTGATCACCTGCCCGCCTACCCGTAGCTCAAAAGACACCACGGCCGCTTCGTGATTAAGCGGAAAGAGGTACTCCAAGTCGATTGGAGTGGCAAAGGTATTTCGGTATTGCTGTTCAACCGTCACCACCGTGGCAAACCCAACTACCCGGGCGCGCACTCTTGTATGTTCCAAAGGCAGCGGGCTGGCGATTGTATTTTTTTCTACAACAAAGATGCATGGAAATTCAGAAGTCTCTAACATTTTTTCCTCCTAATGGGTCTATTCTGTGATCTCAATGGTGTCGTCAAAGATGACGCTGAAAGCCTGCAGTAAGGCCGCCAATTTTTTTCGGTTAGCGGAGCTCAACGTTGCCGGCACGATCAATGTCATATCTTCGGGCAAAGCGTAATGGCTGTACGTGCGCCCGATGGCGGTTGTTCGTGGTTTTGCCTTAGCGGCATCGCGGTGTTGTTCGTACATCGTCCGCAAGTCTTGCTCTTCCTCGCGTGAAAATATTGCGCGAATATCATCCAGCCGGTTACCCTGTTGCCTAAGGATGGGGATGAGTTGTAAAAGGAGCAAATGCTTTTCCCCGTACTTCGCTCCCAACCCTGCCCCATCCGGTCCTGGCAAAATCCCCTGCTGTATGTAAAAGTGGATCGTTCTTCGCGGAACGTTCCCTTCTTCACTCAATTCTTGTATCGAATATTCTTTCATCTTTCCTCCTTTATCTTTACAGTACTAATATAGCACTGTCATTTTATGATGTCAAGTATTAATTTCCAATTTGTCAAAACTCGTAGAAATTTCAACGAATTACATCAAAACCCATCGACCTAGTGCAGCCTTCGCTCCCACCTCTAAGGAAAAGCCTTCCGTGGGTGTTTGTCGCTAACAAACCCGAGTTGCGCTAACTAACAAGCCTAATTTTCCCAGTCATCAAACCCAGCATAATAGATCAGGCCTTCCATACCATCTACCCAACCCCAACAACCTCGCCATTCGCAATGCTTCCCCAACATCGAGATATTCACCCGCTCATAACAAGAATGATCGACCTTCATCGTATCGCCAAGGCACCACCTAGCCCAAACCTCCCATTTCCAATTTCCACCGCCCATCCACCAAAATTTCGATTAAAATAAAGGTTTCAAATCAGAATCAAGACACTTCTACCAATTATCGGAGCAAAAATGGCAAAAGTACTTTCAGGCAACGAGATACGTCAGACCTTCATCGATTTCTTCGCGGAGCACGGCCACACCGTGGTCCCTTCCGCTTCTCTCGTCCCCGGCGGCGACGCCACCCTGCTGTTTACCAACTCGGGCATGGTGCAGTTCAAAGATGTCTTCATCGGCACCGATGTTCGCCCCTACACCCGCGCCGTAGATAGCCAAAAATGTATGCGCGTGGCAGGCAAGCACAACGACCTGGAAGACGTAGGCCGCGACGACACCCACCACACCTTTTTCGAAATGCTCGGCAACTGGAGCTTCGGCGACTACTACAAAAAAGAAGCCATCGCCTGGAGCTGGCAGCTCCTCACCGAAGTATGGGGCCTCCCCAAAGACAAGCTCTACGCCACCTGCTTCAAAGACGATAAAGGCAACATCCCCACCGATGAGGAAGCCGCCGATATTTGGCGCACCCAACCCGGCATGAACCCCGAGAACATCCTCTATTACGGCCGCAAAGAGAACCTCTGGCAAATGGCGGAGTATGGCCCCTGCGGTCCTTGCTCCGAGATCCACATCGATCTTGGCGAAGAACGCGACAACCTTCACGGCACCCCGCACAAATGCGGCGTAAACGGCGATTGCACCCGTTACCTCGAACTGTGGAATAACGTTTTCATCCAATACAATATGCTGGAAGGCGGCACCCTCGAACCTCTGCCCGCCACCCACGTCGATACCGGTATGGGCTTCGAACGCATCGTCTCTGTCCTGCAAAATGTCGATTCCAACTACAAAACCGACCTCTTCGCCCCTATGATCGAGGTCATCCGCAAACTCAGCGGCCACAGCCTGCAACAGGTCTATGCCGATTTCACCCCCTTCCGTGTCATCGCCGACCACACCCGCGCGGCTGCCTTCCTCATCGCCGATGGCGTGGTTCCCGGCAACACCGGCCGCAATTACATCTGCCGAATGATCATCCGCCGCGGAGCTCGCTTTGCCAGCAAGATCGGCCTGCACAAACCTTTCATGGCGCAAGTGGTAGAGCCGGTCATCGAAGCCTACGGCGCCTTTTACCCCGAGCTGGTCCAGCACAAGCAATCCATTCTCGATTCCATAACCCGTGAAGAAATTCGCTTCTCCCGCACGGTCGAAAGCGGCACCGCCTACCTGCAAGGCATGTTGGATGAGCTGAAAAAAGAAGGCAAAACCGTCCTCGACGGTCGCAAAGCCTTCGATCTCTATGCAACCTACGGCTTGCCGCTCGAGCTCAGCCGCGATATTGCCAAAGAACAAGATCTCGATGTGGACGAAAAAGGCTTCCTCGATGCCCGCGAGCAGCACTCCATCGCCTCCGGCGGCGGTAAATCGATGGGCAGCAATGGCGGCAATGATACCGAATTTTTCGGGAACATCTACAAAAAACTGGTCGACACCGGCACGCTCAAGAGCGCCGTAGAATACGACCCATACACCTCACTCAGTGCCGATGGTGAGGTCTTGGCCATGGTGGTGAACGGTGAGGAAGTAAACACTGCCCAATTTGGTGATACCGTCGAGATCATCCTGCCCAAAACCACTTTCTACATCGAAAGCGGCGGTCAGGTTGGCGATACCGGCCTCATCCGCGGTCACAACAGCAACGGTGCCATCTGGGAAGTGGAAGTAAGCTCCGTCCGCCGCCCCGCCTCCGGACTCATCAGCCATATCGGTGAAGTGATCAGCGGCAAGCCCAGCGCCGGCGATAAAGCCGCAGCCCTCGTTGATAACGACCGCCGTCACGATATCATGCGCAACCACACCGCCACCCATCTAATGCATGCCGCCTTACACAAAGTACTTGGCCCCCATGCCCGTCAGGCCGGCTCACTGGTAGCGCCAGATCGTCTGCGTTTCGATTTCAACCACCCCGAAAGCATGACACCCGCCCAGATCGAGCAGGTTGAACAGATCGTCAACCATGCCATCTCCGCCGATTACGAAGTAAGATCCAAAACCCGCAGCCGCGAAGAAGCCATCGCTGAAGGCGCCATGGCGCTATTTGGCGAGAAATACGGTGATGTCGTTCGTACCATCACCATCCTTGATGACGACACCCAAGAGGAACAGGCCGACCGCTACTCCTTCGAATTGTGCGGCGGTACCCATATCAAACGCAGCAGCGATGTTGGCAGCTTTATCATCGTAAGCGAAGGTTCGGCAGCCGCCGGCGTTCGCCGTATTGAAGCGGTCACTGGCCGCGGCGCTTTCGAGCTAACCGCAAAACGCTTCAAAGCCCTCAAAACCTCGGCAAGCAGCCTAAAAACCAATTTAGACGATGTCCCCAGCAAGATCGATGCCCTGCAAGATGAGTTATCGGCTACGCGAAAACTTTTAGCCGAAGCGAAAGCCCAAGTCGCCGTTACAGAATTCGGCCAAGCACTGGCAAACCCCACCATTCTCGGATCAGTATCAGTTGTGGTCGCAAACCTGCCCGGCCTCGATAAAGACACTCTCACCCGCCTTTCCGATGTCTTCCGCGATAAATACCCCCAAAACGGTGTTTGCGCCGTCTTCAGCGTAAAGGATGGTCAGGTAAGCCTGATGGTTGGCATCACACAAGACCTAGTCAAGCAGGGTTACAAAGCCGGAGATGTAGTAGGATATATTTCCAAAATGCTCGGTGCCGGCGGTGGTGGAGCCCCCCACCTGGCCTTCGGCGGCGGTAAAAACCTCGCCAGCCTCGGTACAGCCCAAGCCTACGTAGTTGAGTGGGTGCGGGGAAAACAAGGATAGGAAAACAACACGAGGTACTCCCAACAGAGTACCTCGTGTTCTAAGTTGAACATTTGACAAAACAAAAGGAAGTAGAAACACTCCCCAACAGTTGCCCCTAGGAGCTTTCATGGAAGATAATTTCACGACCCTACAAAACCTGCCAATTGCGCGAACAAGGGATGAGGTAATTCAAAGACACGAATCCAACCGAAAAAGCTGGAATGAAGCCGCCATCCGTTACACCGAAGAAGTAGAGAACACAATTAAATTTATCCACTCCCGCCATAGCAATCTACACCCCATCGAGCGGGTCAACCTCGGTGATCTAAGCGATTGGTGTAACAAGGCGATTCATTTACAATGCGCGTCGGGCCGAGATACACTATCTTTATGGGTAGAGGGGGTAAAACAAGTCGTTGGGGTTGATATCTCTGATGCCCACATCGCCAACGCGATTCGACTTACAGAAGCGTTAAATGCCCCTGCTAGCTGGTTTCGCTGCGACATTCTCGATACCCCCCATGAATTGGATGGCACCGCCGACTTGGTTTACACCGGCCGAGGCGCTATAACCTGGCTGCATGACCTTGAAGCATGGGCAAGCGTTGTCTATCGCCTTCTAAAACCAGGCGGCGTCTTCCACATCCTCGATGACCACCCTGCATCGTGGTTATTCGATCCTTCGGCTGAAAGCCTCATCCCAAGTAATATCAATTACTTCGCTCATTCCGAGGTTTCAAAAGGATGGGGTTCAAACTACATCGGTGACCTAGGAATCCCATTGGAGAAAATGGCTTCAAAATATGAGAGACTTTGGCCGATCAGCACCATCTTCCAAGCGCTTACCAATACCGGCCTCATCATAGAGAAACTAGGCGAACATCCAGAATCCTATTGGGATTATTTCCCAAACATCAAGCCCGAGTTCCAAGGTCTCATTCCGCTCACCTTTTCCATCAAAGCCAGAAAATCTTTGCGGTAAAGGTTAGGCCATAATAATCTAAGTTATTGTTTTCGAATTGAAAACACCAAAAATCTTGATTCTCCCCGCCGGTCTCCACCTTGCGCCGGTCTCCCGACCGAGCGCACCTACCTGACCGAAGGTCTCCGCTATTCCGTCCATCCACTAGCGGTAGTATTACCCGATAGGTGAATTAAAATAATTGCGTTCCATTGTTTTCAATTCAGTCGAAAAAGCATTACGTCAAATAATCGGAAACCCAAAACTTCTTACCCAAATTTCTCAAATGCATCTTCCAAACCTCAACTACCTCAGTTACAGGAATCCAAAGCAACCCACTCCCCCAATTTCCTCACCTTACTCGTGCACCTGCCTTAGCTCGATCTCCCCATCCCCATTGCCGATCGGGTCCGGCATTCGCAGCGCCCACATCACCGCTTCCTCGCGAGATTCCACATCGATCAAAATAAAACCAGCGATCATCTCTTTCGCGTCCGCAAACGGACCTTCCGTTATAACCGGCAGTTCGCCCTCTTTCTCAAAGGTGATGCGCATGGCGCTCGAGCTCGGGTACAACCCCTTCGCCATCACTCGAACACCGGCGGCAACCAATTCGCGATTATATAGCGACATCGCCTCCTGCAAGGCCAAGTTCGGCGGTCCGCCTGCTTCGGCGGTCTTTGAGTTTTTCACGATCAATATGAAAAGCATAGACAAACCTCCATCATAAAAACCAAACTAATGCATCTTAACCCCAGATAACCCGCAAATATTCAACTATCAAACCTAATCCCCACCCAACTCCAGCCAATAATTATTGGTTTGCCACTGCTTAAAACCAAGCCGACCATAAAGCCGGTTGGCGGCTTCGCGCCGAGGGTTGCAAGTAAGCGAGATGCCTTTTAGCCCTAACCTGCGTCCTTCTTCCACCAATCCAAGAACCAAAGCCTCGCCAATGCCCTTGCCGCGCTGGCTTTCCTCCACCACCACATCTTCAATATGGGCATGCAAACCAGAAGGCGAGCGGAACACACACAAGCATCCCAACCCCACTATCTGCCCGTTCTCTATCGCGGCCAATAACACACTACCCGAATCAAGCAGCGCTCTCAGCTCCTCCGCCGTAGGGATGGATGCCTGAGTAAGCTGCGGCAGCAATCGCTCAAAAGCCGCCAGCAATTCTTCCTCAACAGAACAAACCCTATGGATCCTGATCATTTTCGCGGCATAAAGCTAAGCCAGACGTAATAGGCCACATATATAAAGCTAGAGTAGACCACCCACAACGGCGTTTCAGGAAAAAGGAAAAGCCCATAGATACCCACCACGCCATACAGATACGATAAACCAAGTGTAACCTTGCGGTAGCGAGTTTCACGGCTAGGGTAGATCCATTTCACAGGTACAAAGATCAGCACATTGAAAAAGAACAAGATAGCAAAGTTGATCCAGCCGTTCCAGCCCAAGATGATCATATAAATGACCACTACGTTCCAGTAACAAGGAAAACCCTTGAAGAAGTACTGGTTGCTCTCATCGGTTTTTGCGTCGCTCTGGCTAAACTGATACGCCGAGGTCAGCAAAATAAGCGCGATGATGGGGGTAACCGTAACTGCCGGCACAATATCGGCATAAACCAAAAAGAACCCCGGCACAATAACGTAGTTGAGGTAATCGATGATGTTATCCATCAAAGCCCCATCAACATTTGCGGCATACTTCTTTACATCCACCAAGCGTGCCAACATGCCGTCAAAACCATCAACCAGCATGGCAAGCACCATCCACAAAATAGCTTGTTTGAATTGACCTGCAATAATGGCTTGTATGGCAAAGAACCCCCATACAGCGCCCGAGGCGGTAAAGAAGTGAACAGAATAGGCTTTAGCTTGTTTAAAGAGCAAGGCTGAGTTGGTCAAGGGGAAATCTCCGAATGCTTTAATAATACTACGGCGCAAGGTTTCCTTGCGCCGTAGATGAATTTATTTCTTATGCTTTTAGTAAACCAATGGTGATGGCCTCGCCATCAAACTCATCCGATACCACAGCGGCAGCGGCCGGGGTTTTGCCAAAGTTCAACTCCACCGTAAGGGTCTCACCGGTGATGTATTCCTCAAATTGCTTGATGGCAGCCACCAGCGCCGGCGAAGCATCCACAAACAGCTTAATGCGGTCAGACATTTCCAACCCGCTATCTTTCCTAAAATCTTGCACCTTTCGCACAAACTCACGTGCCTGTCCTTCAGCGATCAGCTCAGGGTTCAGATCTATCACCAAGGCGGCAACAAACGCGCCATCTTCAGCAACGGCGAACCCTTCTTTCGCCAGCGTCTTCACTTCACACTCATCCGGCTGTATCTCGTAGTCCACACCGTCCACAGTGATATCAAGCTTACCGGTAGAAAGGAAAGAATTAGCGACCGTTTCGGTATCCAATGTGAGTATATGCTTCTGCAGCATCGGGAATTTATTGCCATATTTTTGGCCAAGTTGTCGCGGCAACGGCTTCACGGTATGTACCAAAGCTTCACTGCTGGCGTCCAAAAGCCGCACTTTCTTCACATTCAGCTCATCCATCAAGATCTCATCATAATCACGCACCACGGCGCGATCTTGCATATTCGGGATGGAGTAAGCCACTTCCGCCAGAGGTTGACGTACCTTGCGGTTTGCCTTAGATCGGGCGGCATGGCCAAGGCTGGCAAGTTTCATAACCAAAGCCATATCGCGGTTCAGTTTGGCATCGATGGCGCTTACGTCAGCGGCAGGCCAGCGTTCAAGATGCACCGATTCCGGTGACCCGGCGATGGCGTTTCTCACTAGGTTGTGGTATAGCTCATCGGCCAAAAATGGCATTGCCGGCGCGATCAGCTTGCTAACGGTAACCAACGCCTTGTACAAAGTGGCGTAAGCGGCCTTTTTATCGGTATCACTTTCGCTCTTCCAAAATCGGCGTCGGCTTCGGCGAACATACCAAGTCGAGAGGATCTCAACGAACTTCTCAACCGGGCGGGTAGCGCCGGTCGGGTCAAATTTTTCATATGCCTCGGTTACATCCCGGATCAGCGAGTTGATCTCAGAATTAAGCCATTTATCCAGGCTGCTGTACACCAGTTCCTCTTCGTTGATCTGGCTGGGATCCCAACCATCGAGGTTGGCATAAGTGACAAAGAAGGAGTAGACGTTCCACAGCGGCAGGGTGAAGTTACGCAGTGCTTCGCCTACCAGATCCACCGAAAAGCGTCGTTCGTTTCCAGGCGGGGTGGCGGTGTACAGGTACCAGCGCAGCGCGTCAGCGCCATGCACGTTCAACACTTCCCACGGCTCCACAATATTGCCCAATGATTTGCTCATCTTGCGGCCGTCAGCATCTTGTATGTGCCCGGGGCTCACCACGTTCTTAAAAGCCACTTTATTAAACAGCAAGGTGCTGATAGCGTGCAACGAATAGAACCATCCACGAGTCTGATCCACCGCCTCGCTGATGTAATCGGCGGGGTATTGCTTCTCGAACATTTCTTTGTTTTCAAAGGGGTAGTGCCATTGGGCATAGGGCATCGAGCCGCTATCGAACCAAACATCGATCAGTTCCGGCACACGCTGCATTGGCGCGCCGCACTTTTGGCAAGGAAAGTGCACATCGTCCACATAGGGGCGGTGCAGATCCTGCTCGCTCAGGTCGCTGCCGGCAAGTTTACCGAGTTCTTCCACCGAACCAATACAATGCTGATGGTTGCAGCTCTTACATATCCACACCGGCAAGGGTGTTCCCCAATACCGTTCGCGCGAGAGCGCCCAGTCGATGTTGTTTTCCAGCCAGTTGCCAAAGCGGCCATCTCGAAGATGGTCGGGCACCCAGTTGATGGTTTTGTTAAGCGCCACCAATTGGTCTTTATATTTGCTCGTGCGAATGTACCAAGCCTCACGGGCGTAATACAGCAAAGGGGTATGGCAGCGCCAGCAGAAGGGGTAGGTGTGTTGGTACCCTTCAGCACGGAACAGCAATCCACGATTATTCAGATCAGTTTTGATATCTTCATCGGCGTTCTTCACAAACACGCCGCGCCAAGGGGTCACTTCGTTGATGAAGGTACCATCAGGCGCTACGGTAATCAATACCGGAAGGTTGTTTTCTTGGGCAACGCGCATATCATCCGCACCGAAAGCGGGGGCGATGTGAACCAAGCCAGAGCCGTCTTCAATGGTGACGAAATCACCCATGATGACGTAATGAGCGGGTTTATCAGGAGGCAGGAAGGTGAACAGTGGTTTGTACTTTACACCCTTAAGTTTCTTGCCCTTAAAGGTATCCACCACCTTAACATCTTCATCCTTAAATACTTTTTGGATCAAATTCCTCGCCAAGATCAGCTTTTCGGTGCCACCCTCAGCAAGGTTACGTTCCACCTTCACATAATCCACATCCTCGCCAGCGGCTACGGCAACATTGGCAGGCAGAGTCCATGGGGTGGTAGTCCACACCAGCAGACTGGTGCCAGGTTCATCGATCAGCGGCAAGCGGAAGAAAACCGATGGGTCCACCACGTCTTCGTATCCCTGAGACACCTCATGATCCGAAAGCGGCGTTCCGCAGCGCGGGCAGTAGGGTACAACCTTAAAACCTTGGTACAACAGGTCCTTATCCCAAAATTGGCGTAAGATCCACCAAACGCTCTCTATGTACTCGTTGGCGTAGGTGATATAGGCGGTCTTGTAATCCGCCCAATAAGCGATACGGTCGGAGAGTCGTTCCCAATCCTGAATGTAATCAAAAGCGGATTTACGGCATTCCTCATTGAACTTGGCTATGCCGTATTCCTCGATCTGCTGTTTGTTCTTAAAACCATGGCGCTTCTCGATCTCGATCTCAACCGGCAGGCCATGGGTATCCCAACCACCTCGCCGGCTCACATGGCAGCCCTGCATGGTACGGTAGCGTGGGAACATATCCTTGAATGCGCGAGCCAATACGTGATGCACGCCAGGCTTACCGTTTGCGGTAGGCGGCCCTTCGTAGAACACCCACTCCGGACCATCTTCCCGTTGGGTCAATGTCTTTTCAAAGATCTTTTCTCTCTTCCAAGCTTTCAGCAGGGCTTCTTCCATGCCGGCAACATCGAGCTTGGGCGAAACGGATTTAAATGTCATTCTTCCTCCAAAATAAAAAAACTCTCGTCCACATTACTGGGACGAGAGCCTAAATTCACTCACGCGGTACCACCCGGTTTCCTGCCAAAGGCAGGCTCTTTTGAACACGCTAAGATGTTCTCGTTGTTATAACGGCAACGACCCCGTCTCGCTTACTTGCCCGCACTAGCGGGGTTCAGCTTGATGCTCCGGAAGGATCTTCCCGCAAGCTGGCTTCCCCGGCTCACACCTATCCCGGGATCGCTGAAAGCACACTCACAGTACTCGTTTCCATCAACGCGTCGATGTTTCTATTATACCCAAAATCCAACAACGAACAAGATTCCCATCCTCTTTAAGGTTCAACCGCCACAATCTTCAATTCTTGCTAAATTTTGCGAAATTAATGTTTTTATTGTAGAAATATTGGAAACCTTATCTTTGGTATCGGTGTTTTACATAAAAATAAGATCTGGTCGCTTAAACCGAACCATTCACATCACCCTTCACGATGAAATTTGACCTCTCTATCTACCTGCACTAGCGAAAGGAAGTAATTCTTGAAGCATTTTTGGTTTATTCTCGCGTTATTGGCAGGTGTGATTTCCCTTTTGGGGCTATGGCTGATCCCTCAACCCGATACCTTGCTGCCTGCACATTCAACCACAAATTTTCTCACGATCGCCAGCCCTACCTCTTCCCAAACCGTCGTGCTGGGTGATGTGATAAATGTTTCAGCCTTCTTGAGCGGTGAGGGAACCCCACAAAAAATGGAACTATGGGTCGATGGCCAGCTTTCCCTATCGGATGACGTTGCCTCAATGGATGGCAACCCCTACAGCGCTAGCTCTCAACTCCCTTGGACGCCATCCACCAGCGGCAGCCATACCCTGGTAGCCCGCGCAGTCGGAGATAACTGGACCACAACATCAGAGGCAGTCACCCTGTCGGTGGTTGACTTCTCAGCTCCCATAGAAAGCGCAAAATATATCCCACAACCAGGCGATACACTTCTGAAGATTGCCAAAAAGACCGCCATCGACCCAGTTTTGCTCGCTGCCGCCAATCCAAAACTAAGCGATGCCAGTGCCTTGCTTACCACCGCCGATACTGTCCTCATCCCCAACCTTGCACTCATGTCTTTTGAGGTTACATCCCCTACCCTTCCAATCGAACCCCTGCCCGCCGCGAACCCTTCCACCCCATCCGCCAACCGAATCATGGTGTGGCTGCATTCACTATTAGGTGAAACAAGCAAACCCACCGCGCCGGTCATCACCGCCCAAGTCAACGGTTGCCAAACGCGCATCATGGTCCAAGATTTCGCCCAAAATGAGGAAGGTTTCATTCTCTACCGCCTAGCTCCAAATGCCAGCGGTTTCGAGCGCGTCAATCTTTTCGGCGCGAACACCTCTTCCGACATCTTCGAGATCCTCACCCAAGGCGGCGTCGGTGTCCAACAATTTGCTCTTTCCGCTGTCAACACCGCCGCCGAAGCGCAAAGCAACTTCGTCCAAGTAAGCATCAGCCAGCAAGATAGCTCTTTGGTAGATCAAAATCGCATCGTGCTTTCCAATATCAAGATCGAAAGCTCCTTACCGGTTGACCGCTTGTATTGTTACGCCTCCAACCAAGCCGGCAGTTGGCAGCGCCTACCCCAAGATCCGCGCGCCTTTGCCTACCCAGCCGATGGAATATACGCCCTCGGCCAAGATATAGAACGCGAAGTAGACAATAACTCACTCATCGGCTTGGAATGCTGGGGCTTGCAAGGCGACGCGCTGGTACCGCTTGGAGCCGGCGCAGCAGTCGTAGAAGAAGACCACCCAGTGCTAGTGGTCGGAGAATCCTTCACAGCAAGCGCCGATGCCCGACTAAAAGCAACCCGGCCAGGCGGCTTATTCCCCTTGGGCGGCAAGCCCACCCCCACCGTAACCAAGAGGCCAAAGGTCAATTTAGACCCCAATACTCTACCAAAACCTTCCGATTCGCAGGTATTCATCTCAACGCCCACAAACCTGCGCATGGTCTTTAGCTATGGCGAATGTATCACAAAAATGGGCAGCGCCCCACCACGTTGGGTTGGGGATGAACCTGATTTCTTGTGCAATGAGGCAATGACGCGTCGAGCCACTCGTTTGATCCTGGCCTGGGATTGGTCCCCATGCGGCGACACCACCTATTGTTTGCCTGGTGCGGTCAAAAAAATCGATGGCTATAGGTTATACCGAAAATTCCCAGGTAAGACCGCCGAGGCAGCTGGCTTTATCTCTCCTTACCAAAGGCAGGCAACCATTGTGCCAATGCCAGACTTTACAACAAAATTACCAACCTATTACCTCATCGCCGTCAGTAGCGGCTTGGAATCAGCCCCTTCCAACCTGCTTACACCAGATATCCTCAATTTTCCCGAACAAAAAACCCTCCTACTAAAACCGATCCCGCATTCTGAGGATGCTCTTTCCTATGCCACCTTCGCCAATGGAGATGTCTTCAAGATCTCCGGCTGCTCTCCAAGTAAGAGTATTTGGGAGAAGTTGGTAGGTTTTTTCACCTTCGAATCCGGCGGTTTGGGCATAGAACAACCACCACTATCCGGCTTCCCCGGAAGCATAGATCCCTTACCCGCCGATCAGATCGCGGTAGGATATTTCCACATCCTCAAGCCCTACGAGTGCATTGATTACGCCGCTTACTACTACCGTGGCGCAGTGCTGTTTGATACAAGTGCTCTTAGTGGCAAAGGTGTTACCTCCGCCAAACTTTCCTATACAAAAAAAGAATACAGCGTAAGTGGACCTGACGCCGCCACTGTGAAAAAACAATCCTGTGCCAGCACTTTAGACTTGTTGCAAGCACCAACAGCTACCACCGGAGGGTCCTATCCTTATACTTCCCTATCTTCAATTGGCTATTACGGTGTACCAACCGTCATCGATGTTACCTCCGCTATACCAGAGATCCTCTCCGGAAAAGCGGCTGGATTCCTCTTCCGCGGGCCTGATGAAACGATGAAAAGAGAAAACGCCGACTGTTGGGCGCGCTATGGCGATTTCACCCTGGAAGTAAGTTATGTGGACTAATATCATGAAAAAATTTCACAACACCCACGTGTATCGTCCTTCAAAATTGGTCAGTATCTTCGTAGTTTATCTAATGATGCTTACTCTTTCTGCTTGTTCTCCAACCGCAGTCTATCAGGGCAACCCTCAAGTTTGGATCGACCTACCCTTGGATGGTGCCATCACCTCCATTGGCGGGTTTGATGGCTTGCTCCACGCTTCCGACGCCGGTTCGATCGTTGAAATTCAGGTGAATTTGAAAGGGGCAACCGAAGGCAGTCCGATCCAATGTGAAGCGGGTGATCTAATACCATCCGTTCTCGACCCGAACCTGGTCAATGTTGGCTTTACCTGCCCAGCCGCTCCAGCTGGGGCGTATATACTGCTTGCTCGTGCCCGCAACAGCAGCTCAGTTTGGAGTTCGGATGCCAGCATACACCTGACATTATCTGGCGAACCAACCGAAGCGTTGCTGGTCCCTTCCCCTACCTTCACACCAACCGTAACCCCCACCATCACGCCATCCCCCTCGCCAACCCCAGAACTGACCGCCACCCCAACAGTTGACGGCGCGGTGATCACCCTCACCCAAAACGCTAATTGCCGCATCGGACCTTCTACACAGTTCAAGGTGGTCACCTCTGTACTTTCTGGGGATACCCTGCCGATAATCGGCACCAATCAGGATAAAACCTGGGTTTACGTCAAACTTCCTATAAATGCCTTCTGTTGGATATCAACGGTAAGCGGTACCCTCAGCGGGAGCCCCGAACAGCTGCCGGTTTTAGCGGAACCCACCCAAGGACTCCCCACCTCCGGGTCAGGCTGCACCGTAGTGAACGCCAATCAGCAGCTCATCTGCACAGTTCCATGCCCCGCGAACGCCCAACCAGGCAACGCCTGTACACCATAAGTCGTTAAATTCTTCCCTCTACAACAAACCGCGCTGCCATGTTTTTGAACACAAAGGCAGCGCGCTTTTTTTATTGGAAGATAACTAGCTTGCCCCATTCTTACAATGGCTCTGTTCCTAATTAGAAACACAGCCATAACCTGTATCCATTTTGAAGCAGCTTTGGGAAATACCAATGAAACGGTTGTAACAGTAAAGTGTTTTTTGGTAACACGATCAGCAATCAAAAATTGAAAAACTCATTCATGCAAGAAAATGATAAAACCACCCACACCCGCCCGAGGCAATGCCGCGCCAACCTGCTCTTCCCCCCCCAAACATCAATCCATAACCACATCAAAGCACAAGTCGAAGCCTTTACCCACAGGTTCCCCAAACCCGCCCAGACAAAGCCTCGCGTAGGGGCTTGTTGCTGACAAGCCCGTTGGCTCCAGCCAACCCGCTTTTCCCCCTCCGAACATCGATCCCTTCAGCCGAGGCAATGAAACTGAACAATGAAAGATTCCTAAAGTGCGTAATGTACAAAGCACTCATAATGGTGATGGCAAAAAAAATATACGAAAGGTAGAAACCTTCATGCACATTTCTCCATGTAGCGATATACGGTTCGTAGTCTACCCCACCAAATACCTTCCTCAGTTTTCACCACCAATTCGAAATAGCGTATTAAAATGCTTTTATGATCAATCCACAATTTTCAAAAAGCCGAACCGTCGTCCTCCCAGTTTCCGGCGAGATCACCCACTTTTTCTCCCACGGCTACCAATCCTGGTCGCTAGCAACCTGGATCAGCGTCGCTGAAGAACTCCCAATTCCCTACCCAACCCTGCTGCACCCCCTGCAATTCCACCCTGATACAGCCAAGCAGCGTTATCGCGTCGGTCATTGGCTAGGTGCGGTTCGCTCCTCCACCGGCGAGGTGACCTTCCTAGGAGGCCTCTCCACCGACTGCCTCATCCAATGGGATGGCTCCGCTTTGATCGGCGAATACAGCGGCTCAGTCGCCGATGGCTGTCAATGGTTCACCACCACCGGCGACGAAAAAGCTTGCTTCGATGGCTACGCGCAAGCATTGAAAACAAAGTTCGCCGGCACTTTACCTATTCCTCGGCAGTCCATGCGCGCCTGGTGCAGTTGGTACAGTTATTACGCCGCCATCACCGAAAAGAATCTCTCGCGAACCATCACCCAGCTTGCCACCCTGCCTTTCGATATCATCCAGATCGATGATGGCTGGCAGAGCGATATCGGTGATTGGACCGAAAACGATAAATTCCCATCTGGCTTAAAAAAGCTAACCGATCAGATCAACACCGCCGGCAAGCAAGCCGGCTTATGGCTTGCGCCGCTCATTGCCAGCAAGTCTTCTACCCTCTTCAACCAGCACCCCGATTGGTTCATCCGCGATGCAAAAGGCGGTTTTGTCTCCGCCGGCTTCAATTGGAGTCAACCCCTCTTCGGGCTCGATCTCACCCATCCATCTGCGGTATCTTGGCTTGCCCAAACGCTAAAACACGTAGAAAGCCTTGGCTTTACCTACCTCAAATTAGATTTTCTCTACGGCAGCGCCCTGCCAGGCAAACGCTTAGCCGCTATCTCCGGAGAGGAAGCCTACCGCGAAGGCCTCACCAAAGCCCTCAGCGTTTTAGACCCGCAAACCTTTGTATTGTTCTGCGGCGCGCCCATCATCCCCTCCCTTGGTCTGTGCCACGGGCTGCGAATTGGACCCGATGTCGCCAACCTTTGGGAATCCCCTCGCGATTCACTGCTGCTGGCAAACCCCGCCACCCCCGGTGTTCGCAACGCTCTGCGCACTTGCGCTCACCGTTTATGGTTGGGCAATATCCTCCGCCTCGATCCGGATGTGGTCTACTTTGCCACCCGCGATCACTCCCTAACCCCTCAGCAAGCCCAAGCCCTCAAGGACCTCGCTACCCTTTGCGATTTCAAAGCCACATCCGACCTCCCCGATCATCTCACTCCTGCTGAGTTTTCAGATTTATCTGCCTACTTCACCACTTCTCAACCTCAAAACAACCTTCTCCATTACCACAAGCAAAATCCTAATCTGCTTGATGTCCCAACTCAACCAATCGGCGTAGCCCTCCTTCTTCGCGAACTGCTTGGAGCTTTAGGAAACCAACCTGTCGCCCTTAAAATATTAGGCTATCTGGAAAAACGCCAGCTGCAAAAGAAATTTCCCGACAAATAAAAAGAGAGCCTTACGGCTCTCTTACTTTCCTACCTAATAACTCTCGATCAACTGGTCCAGATCTGCGATCGATCGAAGATGCACCCTCAAGATGCGTTTATCACGGGCAGCTAACGCCTCAAAATCGCCCAATGCCTGCGCTTTTTCCAAGGTCCCAAAGGTCAAACCCTTTTCAGGGATGTCCATATCCTCCTTGGGATCCATAGTAATTTGCAGAAACAAGCCGTTATTTGCCCCACCTTTGTGCAGTTGGCCGGTGGAGTGCTGAAAGCGCGGTCCAAAGCCCAGCGTGGTTGCCACACCGGTTTTAACCTGTATTTCTGCCCTTAACTGGGTCAATTTTGCCAAGATCGCGTCGTTTCGGGGTAAGTAAGCGTTGATGCCTACGAAATCCCCAATTTTGGCTAATTTCAGAAAAGCCTCAACTTCAGCCACAGCCGAAGCCAATTTCGTCCCGTTATTCTTGAAAACACTGATCCCATTCGGGAACACCAGCGGTGTGCCCTCACCCAGCTTACCATGCTCATTGTATTCTTTGATCTTGTTATTGGTTCTGTTTTTTGCGTCCTGCACGTCGGGTTGGTCAAAGGCATTCACGCCCAAAACGCTGCAGGCAACAGCAGTAGCAAACTCCCAGCGATAGAACTCGCCGGCAAGTTGGTAAGGATTGCTGATATCGTAAACCAGTACCGGAATATTTTTGGTTTTCAAG